>CAZBDT010000216.1:357-2523 GCA_964490745.1 uncultured Algimonas sp. | reverse complement strand
CTTTGCCGCGCAGGCCTGTCAAGGCGCCCGCCAACGCGATAAAGGCTGATAGGCCAGGAAGGGCGCAAAATAGCGCCGCAATCAAACCCGTGACAACAGTTTGACTGAGATCGAATAAGAGAGACCAGAGTGGCGCGGTTAGGATGAGAGGCAGTATATATATGACCGCAAAACTAATCAATCCCGCCACAGCCTGCCACATATAGCTCACGCCTGACAGCCAGAGCTGACCTGTTGTACCGTCTTTCAGATCGTCAGAATAAACACGGTCTACACTGATAAGTGCCGCAAAGGTCACAGCCAACCAGATAAGAGGAACACCCAATTGGCGTAGAACCGACATTTTTCCATCCAGCGCAATTCCGCTGAGCGCTAAAAAGATCGCCATAAAGATCAGACCATAGGCCCAGCTGCCGCCTGAACGCGCAGCCCTGATGAGATCACGTTTGACGGTTTTTACGATCGCATTCATCTGAGGGCGAGCCTTTGGGTTGGTATATTTTCAACCGGGATGGGCGCGTGGGAGGCCACAATAGCCAAGCCACCAGACTGGACATGGCGTTGCAAATATTTAGCGATCATGTCCCGCCCATCTGTATCTAATCCGGCGAGGGGTTCGTCTAAAACCCAAATCGGTTTTTCAGAGCCGAGGAGTTTTGCAAAAGAGAGACGTTTGGCTTGGCCCGTCGAGAGGTTTTGGGTCAGTGTTTTTCCGTGTTCTGATATGACTACTCGCGATAGATCGACGTTCCAAAATTTGGCGTCTTCTGATGCATTCAACCCCGCTTTGGCGTAACTATCGGCAGGTAGGAAGGCGATGACATCTGGTGCGGCGACTGACTTGTCATTGATGGTCCATTCGACGATTCCCTTAGCTGCGCGGCTTAATCCCGCACACGTACGGAGTAAGGACGTTTTCCCTATTCCGTTCCCACCCACAACCCAGAGTAATTTGGGACCAGAGAGCTCTAGACTTAAGTCAGAAAGAAGTGGCTTTCGGCCACGTTCTATCGAAACCTGATTTAGACTTATGGAGGGTCTAGTACGCATATTGTGGTCTGTATCGCTGCGCGGCTTATTTGTCACGGCTTGTGTGTCGCTGACTTGATGGAATAGGTCCCCATGCTATCATGGCACTATGTCGAATGTTCGTATTACACCGCCAAATCGAAATCGTCGTTTGGCTTGGATTTCTGTGCTGGGCGCGATGTTGGCGGGCGGTTTGTTTCTGATCTTTCAGGTTTTGAATCAAAATACGCAATTCTTCGAAAATCCTTCAGAGGTCGTCGCGGATGGATTTGAACCGCGGTCCGATATTTTCAAAATTGGTGGCTTGGTCGCTATGGGGACCGTTGAAACGAAAGGCCTGACCACTACCTTTCTGATCGAAGATTTTGAGCGTGACATGGCGCGAGAGTTATCCGTGACATATACTGGTGCTTTGCCCGATCTTTTCCGCGAAGGGCAGGGTGTTGTTGTGTCGGGTCGGCTCGTTTCTCCCGTTCGTTTTATGGCAACCGAAGTGCTCGCGAAACATGACGAGAATTACCAGCCCGAGATCAATTATCGTGATGAATATGAAAGCGACTGATTTTTTCGTTTTCTCGTACCAATAGATTTCAAAATTGTCCGAAGTAAAAAGTCTAGGTGGCGGACAGATTGGTCGATGTGGGGCAACCGCTCCATCCGCCGTGTACAACTTGCGTTGCACGCTCAGTTATATGACAGGTCAAAACCGTCTTGGGGAGAGCTAAGCGCTGTAAAAGCACTAAGACATCTACATAAATCACGGAAAAAATTCAGTCTTTCGTCAAATGAAACAAACTCATTGAAGTTTCATATAGTTTTGCGGTTGAAAAATGACAACGCTGTCTTTTTACGGGTGTTATTTCGGCTTTAATGAATTGTCGTGTGCGCACTTGCACTTTCTGATTCGCGCTCTACACCGCCCATTATGAGTCAAAATCCGGACATGATTATTGTGGGGGCGGGGCTGTCCGGTCTGTTGACGGCTTGGCGTTGTTTGGACGTTAATCCGGATTTGCGTGTTCAGATTATAGAGGTATCTGACAAAATTGCAGGCGATCATACCTGGTCTTTTAATCTGACGGATGTGGCGAAAGAACTTCGTGAATGGATTGCGCCATTCATTGCGTATCGTTGGGA
>CAZBDT010000216.1:0-347 GCA_964490745.1 uncultured Algimonas sp. | reverse complement strand
TTACGACGTGAAGTTTCCGAAGCGGGAACGCACGCTGGATATCACCTATTGCACCGGAAATTCTGACACACTTCGAAAATGCGTTCAGCCGTATATTGAAAGCGGGCGTTTGAGTGTTCTTTTGAATACACAGGTTGAAAAACTGGAAGCTGATCATGTCATCCTAAAAAACGGCGAAAAGAAAGAGGCGGGCTGGGTTCTGGATGCGCGCGGCTTTGAGCCGAATGAGGATGTCTTTCTCGGTTATCAGAAATTTGTCGGCCACGTCATCAAAACCCCAAAACCGCATGGCGTAGAGCGTCCCATCATTATGGACGCGACGGTGGAACAGCTCGGCGGATATCGAT
>CAZBDT010000215.1:0-2586 GCA_964490745.1 uncultured Algimonas sp. | reverse complement strand
GTTGTTGCGCGATTGCCCAAGCGATTGAGTTTTTATTTGCAACACCCATGACAAGGCCACGCTTGCCAGCCATTAATGTGCCTGTTGGGAAAGTTTGATCTGTCATGGCTCTTTCTATTCTTTCTTCAATTCAAAAATTCGGCGTTACACTTTGCCGAAAATGACGCTGCCATTTGTGCCGCCAAAGCCGAAACTATTGGACATGGCGGTTTTGATCTCTGTCTCGACCATCTCAGTCGCAATATTAATGGCCGGGATTTCCGGATCGCGCGTTTCGACATTTATGGACGGGGCGACAAAGCCGCGATCCATCATCAGCAATGTATAGATCGCTTCCTGAACCCCAGCTGCGCCGAGGCTGTGGCCAGTCAGACATTTTGTGGCGGACACATATGGGCCTTCTAGGCCAAAGACGCGCTCAATCGCATTGGTTTCCGCAATATCGCCAACGGGCGTGCTGGTCGCATGCGGGTTGATGTAATCAACGGTTTTAAGACCCGCACTGTCGAGGGCCTGACGCATGGCACGTTCAGCGCCTTCGCCGGAGGGGGCGACCATATCATAACCATCTGATGTCGCGGCATAGCCGATGACTTCCGCATAGATTTTCGCGCCGCGCGCGATCGCGTGTTCATACTCTTCCAGCACCAACATGCCTGCGCCGCCCGCAATGACAAAGCCGTCGCGATTTTCATCAAAGGCGCGGCTGGCCTGTTTTGGCGTATCATTATATTTGCTGCTCATCGCGCCCATGGCGTCAAACAGCGAAGACATGGACCATTCCAATTCCTCGCCGCCACCTGCAAACATAATATCCTGCTTGCCCCATTGAATTTGCTCAACGGCTGATCCGATACAATGCAGTGATGTCGTACAAGCGGAGGTGATAGAGAAGTTCACACCGAGAATTTTATAATGTGTGGCCAAGGTGGCTGACACGGTGGATGACATCGCCTTCGGCACGGCGAATGGCCCAATGCGTTTTGGGCTATTATTCTTGCGCGTAATATCTGCGGCACGCACGATTTCCAACGAAGACGGTCCGCCTGATCCGGCGATAATACCTGTGCGCGGATGGGAAACTTGCTCATCAGACAAGCCAGAATCTTCAATCGCATTTTTCATGGCAACGGCGGCCCAGCCTGCAGCGTCGCCCATAAAACGGTAAGAGCGTTTGGAAATGATCTCTTTATAATCGCAATCGGGACGGCCGGAAACTTGGCTGCGAAAGCCCAGCTCTGCCATTTTTTCATCTGTATCAATGCCTGATTGTCCGGCCTTCAGATTGGCTGCAACCGTATCCGCATCATTGCCAATGCAAGAGACGATACCGAGTCCTGTAACAACAACACGCCGCATTTTATTTGCCCTCTTCAGGAATGAACAAACCCACCCGTAGGTCTTTGGCTTGGTAAATTAATTCGTCATCCGCATACATCCGGCCATCGGCAATACCGAGGACAAGTTTGCGGCGGATCGCCCGTTTTATGTCGATTTCATAGCGGACTTTTTTGATGTCCTGTGTGACTTGGCCTGTGAATTTCACTTCACCAACGCCTAGCGCTCGGCCACGGCCTTTGCCGCCTGTCCAGCCGAGCCAGAAGCCGACGAGTTGCCACATCGCATCCAATCCCAAACAGCCCGGCATAACAGGGTCATCTTTGAAATGGCATTCGAAGAACCAGAGATCGGGATTGATATCCAGCTCTGCCAAGACCTCGCCTTTGCCATAAGCGCCGCTTGTTTCATCCATATTGAGGATGCGGTCGAGCATAAGCATAGGAGGCAGAGGCAGTTTGGCATTGCCCGGTCCAAATAGTGATTTTTCACCGCTGACGATCAGGTCGTCATAGTCATAGGAGGGTTGGATTTTAATCATGAGTCGCCGTCCGGATTATATACATTGCCCCTTTACGGAGGTTTGCGCCTCATATCAATCAATAGAGGCTGTAGGAGGGTTAAGAATTAGGGTGTGCTCGATTTTGGTTCGCGCAAGCAGGTTCGTTTGCTGAACGTCGAGGAGCAGCCGGGGGAGATATAAAGCAGGACTTGCCCGCAGAGCCGTTGATTGGTGAAGCCAATCAACAGATTTTCTGATGGACGCGTAGCGCCCGTATTTGGTCCGGGGGACCAAATGCAGCGAAGCGCCGAACGGCTCTGGGCCGTTCGGTTTGCAATGATAGAGAGTTAGACATGGTAATGTTCCTGCTGACCATCTTGGATTCAGCTCAATTGGGAAATCCTTGGAAATAGGACTGTCCGCAGAGTTGGCCTCCGCGATGGAGTACCAAAATAGAAATGTGTTTTACGCGATGACCAAAGTGGATTGGGCCAAAAGCCCATTCCACCCCTCGTTGATTGCGTTTCAACCAATCAACAACGGACTCTGCGGCGATGGTTTTTGAAGAAACGGCCGGTCATAAACCCCAGAGTTAGCCCGCTTGGATATGTGCATTTTTTGTTCACAAAAATTGCACGAGTCGGCTCTCGTTCCCAAAGTCCCGGCTCAGGCTCGGCTCTCACACCAAGCTGCTCAGACCCATCGTCTCTCAAACCAGCAAGCGAGGCCTCACCTGTCCCATGTTT
>CAZBDT010000214.1:0-2712 GCA_964490745.1 uncultured Algimonas sp. | reverse complement strand
AATCGGATATAGATCAGGTTTTATCATCAGATATCCCATTGGAGTCAAAGCGCTCGCAATTACAAGGCCTTATAAATCTCTTAGAAAGCAACAGTCAGAAGGCTCTGACTGAGCAAGCTAAATCAGCTTTGGAACAGGTTGAAGCGGATATTGATGAACCCGTAATTCCGCAAATTACGTCCTAAGAAACCAACGTTGGATTTGAATGAGTGGTAAAGCCTGATTGTCCTATATGTGGGATATGTGTTTAGGCGGACAAAACTTGTCCGGCTAAATATAGCGAACCGCAAATTAGAACGCGTGGCGGTATGATCGGCTCTGTCGTCTCTTGACGTGACAGCGCTTCGCCCGTGTTTATTGCGCGCTGAACGGCGTCTGTCAGGTTCTTGCCGACCTGTCCGATCATACCACGGTTTTCCGCCAGTTCTTTTAATGTTTCAGGGGCGAGAGCAGGCGAGCCAGGTATATCTACGGCAATCACGCTACTGGCTAATCCGGTAAAAGCGTCCAAAAACTTACCCGCATCCTTATTGCCCAAAATCCCCATCACAAGGATGAGCACGCGCTCATTTTTGTCCTGTAACTCAGCCATGACATTTGCTAGCGCGGCAGCGGCATGTGGGTTGTGACCGCCATCCAACCAAAGCTCTCCACCGGACTCGGACATCATATCCGCAAATGGCCCGCTGGTGAGATTTTGTAATCGGGCGGGCCATGTTACGGTTTTTAAGCCCTCTGCAATTGCTTTGTCAGACAAGCCTATTGAGCGTGCTGTGGCGATGGCCACACCAGCATTATCGATCTGGTGCGAGCCAATAAGCGCGGGTCTTGGCAGGTCGAGTAAAACATCATCCGCGTCAAACACCATTCGGTCTTGTTCGCGGTAGGCGCGGAAATCTTCCGTCAGAAATTGGATGGGTGCGCGATGTTTGGCGGCTTCATTCCGGAGGACGGCATTGACCAAATCTTCTTGTCGGCCTGCAAAGACGGGGACATGGTCTTTGATGATACCCGCCTTTTCGCGCGCGATACCCGCCAAATCGCGTCCCAAAAATTCTGCGTGGTCATAATTGATTGGGGTAATAACGCTGACAACAGGATCAAATACATTTGTAGCATCATATCGCCCGCCCAGACCCACTTCTATTAAAGCGTAGTCAGCGAAATGTTCGGAAAATGCGAGGAAGGCGGCAGCTGTTGTAGCCTCGAAAAAAGAGAGGGGTTCGCCATCATTGCCGTCCATGACGCGTTGCAAGACATCTAATAAAACATCGTCGGCGATTTCTTCCGAGGCAAGAGTGATGCGCTCATTAAATCTGACGAGGTGAGGGGAGGTGTAGATATGCGCTGTTTTGCCTTCGGCCTCTATCATGGCCCGTAAGAACGCTGTCGTTGAGCCTTTCCCATTCGTTCCGGCAATATGCACGGCGGGCGGGAGACGCAGTTGGGGATTGTCGAGAAGGTCTAAGACGCGTTCAATACGCCCCAGCCCTAAATCAATTTTCTTAGGGTGCAACGCTGTGAGCTGCGCGAGGACCGTGTCGAGCTTAGACAGGGTCTAGCTCCGCCACGTGATTTGCGTCTTGTTTCATCAATACGGATAAAATATCGCCTAAGACTTTGCGCATATCGCGCCGCGCCACAACGCGGTCAATCATGCCGTGTTCTTCGAGATATTCTGCGCGCTGGAACCCTTCGGGCAGTTTTTCGCGAATGGTTTCCTCAATAACGCGCGGTCCGGCAAAGCAGATCAAAGCACCGGGTTCAGCGAGTTGTATGTCACCTAGCATGGCATAGCTGGCTGTCACGCCGCCAGTCGTCGGGTCGCAGAGGACAACGATATA
The DNA here is from genome assembly GCA_964490745.1 of uncultured Algimonas sp. Classification (GTDB taxonomy): domain Bacteria; phylum Pseudomonadota; class Alphaproteobacteria; order Caulobacterales; family Maricaulaceae; genus Litorimonas. The sequence goes on along the minus strand of CAZBDT010000214.1, from coordinate 868 downwards.
GGGCAAATTGGCTTCGCGCATTTCCTGAACGGCAATTGTCGTACGAGGCATCTGCATCAAGGATAAGGCACCTTCTTGCATTCTGGCCCCACCCGCAGCTGTGAACGCGACCATGGGCAAGTTGTTGGCGACAGCATAGTTAGCAGCCTGAATAAAACCTTCGCCTGCCGCCATGCCGAGCGAGCCGCCCATAAAGGCAAAATTCTGGACCAGCACAACAGTTTTAATACCGCGTATATTTCCAACGCCAATAGACATGGCGTCATCATCGCCGGTCTTTGCGCGCGCTTTTTTCAGACGGTCTGTGTATTTTTGATCATCTTTAAATTTGAGCGGGTCTTTCGCGACCTCAGGAATTGGGACAATTTCATAAAGCCCGTCATCAAATGTATATTGCAACCGTAATTTCGGCCCAATCCGCATATGATGCCCTGCGGGTGTGACGTGTAGCAAGCCCGGCAGATCGGCAGCAAAAATCATTTCACCCGATTTCGGACATTTCACCCAAAGATTATCTGGCGTGTCCTTTTTGGTGAACATGGATTTGACGCCCGGAGGCGTGAGTTTTTGAAGCCAATTCATAGCTCAGTCGCTTAACCGTTATGGACAGCATCTGCAAGTGAACGGATGAGCTCAAGCGCGGCATCAGCTCCGTCTTCATGCAGGGTTTTGACGATTGCCGTCCCAACAACAACACCGTCCGCATCTTTGGCGACTTCGCGGGCGCGCTCGGGCGTTTTTACACCGAACCCGACAACGACAGGCAGGTCTGCGGCGGCACGAACGCGGGCGACTTGTTCTGTTACTGACCCGGCTTGGGCAAAGCTGGCCCCTGTAATCCCTGTCATAGAAACGTAATATACAAAGC
>CAZBDT010000213.1:0-2730 GCA_964490745.1 uncultured Algimonas sp. | reverse complement strand
AGCTTCTTGGGTCTGATCGACATCTACGAGGTAAAGCGTTGTCACCCCGACGAGAGCAGCGATGACCGCCGCCCCTAAAAACAAACCTACTTTTTTACCAGTTGAACCTTCGTCCCGCGCGGTTGTCTCATTATTTTCATATTTGTAGTCTACCATTTTTTTCTCCTTTTCCTTTTGGTTGGTGTATGGTTGTGCTCAATTTTTTTTTGGGGACAATTTATTTGGGACCCGCAAAGAACCAGACGATCAGTCCTATCAGAGGGAAAATTAGTACAAATAATGTCCAAAGTATTTTGCTCGGTGGGGTAGCGGCTGATCCAATAATCCGGATGATGGCCCAAATAGCCAAAACCAAATGAATTAATCCCAATAAGCCTTCCAACATGTGTGTCTCCTTTTGTATTTCGGTCGCGGTGACCTGTTGCCCAATTAATGAAATACAAACGGATTTAGTTCCGAATTATTTTTCGGATAAATTTATTACCTAGAGCCTACGCGGCTGTCTCGACTACCTCATAATTAGTTATGGCAGCCTTGAATTCACAATATACCACCAACACTCATTAGAAATTTTAATTTATACAAACTATTGATTTACAATGATTTTTCTTCGCTAAGGATAGTATTTCGTGCAGTTTGATAGAAATAAAGTTATTCACGAAGAAAAAATATTAAGTCGCCGGGCTTTGAATATGTGCAATCAATTCCTTTGCACGCACTATTCATCGCGCCATTTATCATTGGCCTAAAAAGCTTGGGGGCTTACAACTCATATCTGGAAGGTCTATCTCTCAGAGGACGGTATATTTTTTGTTCGTTCTTTTCTTGATTGCTCCGACCGGTCGCACCGATCTCCCCTCACACACATGCAGAGCGCGGTCAATGCGAGCGGTTACAGACAGGCATAGATCTAAGCGCGCAGCCAGAATGTTTGCTCGCGGATCAGCGGAATGAGTGTGCATAAGACAAGAACCGCCGCCCACCCGTAAAAAATGATATTTGAAAAGGTAATTCCCTCTGATGACATAAAAACAGCCTCTCGCTGGGAGTGGCTGCATAAATTAATCTAGGTCTAATTCGACGAATCGAGTGCAAAACTGGCTTAACAACTTCTCAGACGATAACTTACAGTCTGAAGACCAATTAAAACAACCCGATGTCATGGTCTGTAATTAATGCCTACCACCTAACCGAGAGGTTGGACCGCTTAATGACATAAGAAGACAAACTGTCCCAAATGCGAAAATAAGCAGAAATCCATATACCGAGAATTTACTGTCCGCACGCTGTAAAAAAGTTTGCTTGGGAGCGTGTTTTTTAAAAGAAACTTTTAAGGAATTACCGACTGGCTTGACCTGATCCTGTAACCTGTCGACTTTGGTCTCTAAGGTTTTAAGCGGATTTTCATGCGGCGCTATACCTATTTTTTCTTTTACGAGATGCTTGGTTTCCTGATATTTCTTTTTTGAGATATTTTGAATATCGAGAAAAGAATAGCTGTTTGATTTTTTGATATTTTGAGTAGATGTCTTGCTGACTTCGGCAGGCGTGTCGCTAAACACCTGATCGTTAGCGTAACTGGTTGTAGATTGGGCGCTAAAGCCCAATAGTATAATGGATACCAAAAAATGGCTTGTGCGATTATGAAACATGGTCCGATGCCTCTCCTCTATGTTAGGCATCATTCGCAGCAAGAATTGTTCCAGTTGGTAGATGGATAAGACTATTTTCTTTTGTTGACGACCGACCCGAAGATTAAACCTCTCTTAAATTAGCGAATATCCACCATAGCCAAAGCCGACACGCCCCGCTAAAGCGCCTTCCATGTCACATAATAGCTTCGGACATTTATTTCGCTTTACGACTTGGGGAGAAAGTCATGGCCCGGCCATTGGCTGTGTCATTGATGGCTGCCCGCCGCGTATTCCGCTGTCTGAAGCTGATATTCAAACTTATCTTGATCAGCGTAAACCCGGCACATCCCGCTTTGTCACCCAGCGCAAAGAACCCGATGTGGTGAAAATTCTGTCTGGCGTGTTTGAGGGCCAAACTACGGGCACGCCGATCTCGCTGCTGATTGAGAATACAGACCAGCGTTCTCGCGATTATTCGGAAATCAAAGATCGCTACCGCCCCGGCCATGCCGACCTGACCTATGACGCAAAATATGGCATTCGCGATTATCGCGGCGGCGGTCGCAGCTCTGCGCGCGAAACAGCCAACCGTGTCGCAGCAGGCGCGATCGCGCGTAAAATCTTAGGCGACAATATCAAAATTCGCGGCTGTGTTATCTCCATCGGCGATCAAAAGATTAACCCGGAAAATTGGGATTGGGACAACGTCAGCCAAAATCCGTTTTGGTGTCCCGATGCGAAAGCGGCGAAAGACTGGGAAGCCTATCTCGACGCGGTGCGCAAAGACGGTAATTCTGTCGGCGCAATCTTACATGTCGAAGCCACAGGCGTTCCCGCCGGGTGGGGCGCGCCAATTTACGGTAAGCTCGATAGCGATCTTGCCATGGGCCTTATATCGATCAATGCGGCCAAGGGCGTTGAAATCGGCGCTGGCTTTGAAGCGGCGCGGTGGAGCGGCGTGCAAAATGCCGATGAAATCCGTATGAAAGACGGTGCGCCGGAATTTCTCTCTAATCATTCCGGCGGCATTCTCGGCGGTATCTCAAACGGCGATACAATCACGGCCCGCCTCGCCATTAAACCCACCTCCTCCATG
>CAZBDT010000212.1:0-2740 GCA_964490745.1 uncultured Algimonas sp. | reverse complement strand
GTGTTATCATGGCTCGTCGTTGCGACCTTCTAAATACCGGCCCTATGTCCGGAAACAATGTTTCTCACGCGATGAATAAAACGCGTCGTCGTTTTGAAGTTAACCTGTGTAATGTCACATTGGGTTCTGACGCTTTGGGTCAGAAATTCAAAATGCGTATTGCGGCGAAAACACTCCGCACTGTCGACTTTAAAGGCGGTTTAGACGCATTCTTGCTGGGTACAAAAAACCACAAGCTGACGGACAAAGCCAAGAAGATCAAAAAGCAGATTGTTAAATTGGAAGAATCCAAGGCTGCATAAAGCTGCATTGACTCACAGAATTTGAAGAGCCCGTCCGGTGCAAATTGCGTTTCACGCAATATGCGCAGGGCGGGTTTTTTGTTGCCCGCAGGACAGCGTTAACCTTTCACTAACCATAAATTCCCATCGTGAAATTACGTTGCGAAGCCAACGAATCATGCGAGCTTCGCTTCGTCTAAGTGATGAAGGAGTTTTATGCGCTGCACTTATGGGCAACATGCGTTTCGGCCACCCAGCCGTAATTTTAATGATGATACATTGGCTGTGGCCGCAAAAATCAGGCGGTTATGCAGAAAAAGTGAAAAGCGGCGGCGACTTTATTTGTGCTATTCGCCTTAAGCCTATTTTCCTATCACGCGTAGAAAACGGTCCTGTAAGGCGGGGTTCGTTTTGAACTCTCCTGTAAACTGCGTTGTGATCGTAGACACATCCGGATGATGCACGCCGCGTGTGCTCATACATTGGTGGACGGCATCAATCATGACGGCACAGCCCCGCGGTTTGAGCGCGTCTTCAATGGCATCCGCGATCTGGGCGGTCATGGTTTCTTGCGTTTGCAGGCGTTTAGAAAAGATCTCCACGACTTTCACGAGTTTGGAAATCCCAACCACCCTATTTGTCGGCAGGTAAGCCACCCAAGCTTTGCCGAGGAAGGGCGCAATGTGATGTTCGCAATGCGATTCCACATCGATATCGCGCAGGACAACCATATCATCATAGCCTGAGACATCCTCAAAAACGCGGGACAAGACCTCTTTGGGGTCTTGGTCATATCCGCGGAACCATTCGCGATAGGCATTGACGACGCGCTTGGGCGTATCAATCAGGCCTTCGCGATCAGGATTGTCACCAGCCCAAGCAATCAGTGTGCGGACGGCCTCCATGGCTTCATCCTTTGTCGGGCGCGCTGTGTGGGGGACAGGTTTCAGGGTCGGTTTTGTCATGGGCCAGCATATAGGGGCCTTAGTCCCGAAAAACCAGAGCGCAAAACTGCAGAGCTTTTCTGAAAAATTGTATTACATTACATTTTCGACGATATTTACCAGAATTTCATCTCTAACGTGTAGTGCAACTTTGTGGCGAGTCTGGGGGCTGGGATGACTTTTATAGCTTGGAGTGTCTTTGCGGCGATTTTTGGCGTAGGTTTAGGTTATTTAGCCTCTTTCGCTCCCAAAATGGCGTACTCGATTTTTTTGATTTTTTTGGGAATCGTAACGTTCTTCTCAGGTTATATCGTGGATCTTGTCGGCGGAGACTCTATGGCTGTGTCAGCCCTGCAGATGGAGGCACGCCAAAACCTTGATGCCGGATTCTTCGACCACATTATGACGTCCGTGTCTGCCGTGACCTTACTGCCGCGTCACGTCCAACTTGCCATTCTTATCTTTACGATCACATTTTTGCTGTCGCATATTATGATTGTGATCTTTAAACTCCGTCAATCCAAACAGCCTGCCAAGACCATCCGTCGGACGTAATCGAAGCCCCGAATAATCGTATTAAAGCTTTGCGCTAAGAGTCACAGCCGGGATCTTTGTCGATCAATCCATAGCGTAACATCTCATCCACACTCAGCCAGTAAATCTCATCAGGTCCGGCGGCATCGCGCGTAAAGTCGTAGAAATCAGGATCGACGCCCATCTTGTTGAGGAACCAGCGCTGCGTTCGATATTGGCCGTCATACAGGGCTTTGTCGCCGCGCTCGCCGATTTTTGTGCCCCAGCTATGCACGCCGATCATCGCACCGCAGTCTATCGTGCGCGGACTGCCCGCGATGAACCAATCCACGGCCCCGCTCGCAATTCGGCCATCTGCCGGAACATGGGTGGCAAGGCCCGCCGCGCGAATATCCATGACGACACGGCGGTTTGTATCCATATCCTGCGTTCCGGGCATGGCTTGCAGAATGAGTTTATCTACCTGGGGATTTTTGCGTACGAAATCTTTCACTAGATTATGCGAGTTGCTATCCGTCCTGCCGTAAACAAAGGCGGATGTGCCGGAGACAACGAAATTCAGATCATGCTCAACAGGTTTCGTCAGGTCCCGAATGGCGAGAGCCCCTAAGACAATCATGACCGCAATGACGAAAATATGGATCAGTTTCATAATTTATATCTGCGCGCCTGCAGCCCGTTAAACAAGGGGCTTTTAAAGCGCGGAGCAGGGGAGTAACAGGCGCCTATGACTGAACCTAATCCCTTAACGCTCTATAATTCGCTGACGCGAAAAAAAGAGCCATTCATCCCGCAAGACCCCAAACGCGTGACGATGTATAATTGTGGGCCGACGGTCTATTCCTATGCCCATATCGGCAATGCCCGTGCGGCAGTTGTCGCGGATGTACTTTTTCGCGTGTTGCGTCATATTTATGGTGAGGACCACGTCGTCTATGCGCGCAATATCACCGATGTGGACGATAAAATCATCAAAGCCGC
>CAZBDT010000211.1:0-2774 GCA_964490745.1 uncultured Algimonas sp. | reverse complement strand
TCGTCATGGCACATAAAAAAGCTGGTGGTTCATCCAATAACGGTCGCGATAGTGCTGGCCGTCGCTTAGGCGTCAAAAAATCCGGTGGTCAATCTGTGGTCCCGGGCAACATTATCATTCGTCAGCGTGGGACAAAATATTATCCCGGCGCCAATGTTGGTATGGGCAAAGACCATACGCTCTTCGCGCTTACAGAAGGTCGCGTGTCTTTTACAACAAAACGTAACGACCGCACATATGTCTCAGTCGACCTTCCTGAGGCTGCAGAATAAGACCCAATTCTTTCGGGTCACCGCCACAAGGCGACCCGTTTTAAAGAACAGCAGGGAAATCGGGTCCGCCGGTTTCCCTTTTTTCTTGCCCGATCATGATTGGGCCCCTGCTGACAATCTGGGAGGGTTGTCATGCGTGATAGATTTGAAACAGATCGCTTAATCTTGCGAGAAACAGAAACACGGGACGCAGCCGCCTTTTCAACGCTCGTCTCGGACAAAGATATTGCGCGCATGACAGGCAGCATCGCCTATCCTTATCCGCTTCTCTCTGCCGAATTTAAGATCATGACATTTCAAGTCGCAAAACGCAGAGGTTTAGCTCACCCCTATGCCATCACTTTAAAGGGTGAAGACGAACTGATCGGTATCGTTGATCTTTTCAAACGGCAGGCGGATTCCCTTTGGGAAATTGGATATTGGATAGGTCGGCCTTTTTGGGGCAAAGGCTATATAACCGAAGCCTGCTCAGCCCTCCTGAAGGAGGCGGACCAAACGCTCGGACGCGAGGACCGGGTCGCAGGCGTTTTCACCGATAACCCGGGCAGTGCGCGGGTATTAGAGAAGCTGGGTTTCGAACCTTCCGGCGAACCGGACTATTATTTTTCAATGGGTCGTCTGAAAAAGGCTTTATCGCAAGACTACGTCTTGAGAGCTGCAGCATGAAGATTGAGATTCAGCTCGACCTGCCATGTCCTGAAATTTTCCAGCGCTTTAGATCAGATGTCAGTTGGGGCCCGCTGAGCCTCAAACAAGCGGAGGCGGCGCTAGCGGGTTCCATTGGCGGTATCATTGCGAAGTTTGATGATAAAACGGTAGGACTGGCGCGATATGTTGGTGACGGCGTTTTGAATATCTATATTCAAGACGTCATCGTTTTGGAAAAATATCGCAATCAAGGTGTTGGACAAACCCTCATGATCGCCCTCATCCAGCATTTGACACAGACTTATCCCAAAGATTGCAGGGTCGGTCTCTTCGCCGCCGAAGGACAAGATCGTTTTTATAAGCGCTTAGGTTTTTCGTCTCGGCCTGAAAGTGGATTTGGTCCGGGTATGCATGCAACGCTCTCAGAGCTAGCCAAGCCGTCCAACGCGGCGTAAGGACAGCGCCATGAAGTTCCTTGATCAAGCCAAGATATTCGTAAAGTCCGGAACGGGCGGCGGCGGCAGTATTTCTTTCCGGCGGGAAAAATATATTGCCTTTGGCGGTCCGAATGGCGGCGATGGAGGCCGCGGTGGGCATGTCTATCTGGAAGCGACACGCAGCCTGAACACATTGATTGATTACCGTTTCAAGCAGCACTTCAAAGCCAAAACAGGCATGCATGGCATGGGACGTGATCGCCACGGCGCGGCCGCAGATGACATCATTTTGAAAGTCCCTGTCGGAACGCAGGTCATAGACGCCGAAACCGACGAAGTTTTGGCCGATCTAACCGAAGATGGTGAACGCGTCCTCTTGGCCAAAGGCGGCAATGGCGGTTGGGGAAATGCCCGCTTTAAAAGCTCCACAAACCAAGCCCCGCGCCAAGCCCGGTGAAGAAGGCGAAGAAAAATGGGTCTGGCTGAGATTAAAATTGATTGCGGACGCTGGCCTGATCGGATTGCCCAATGCGGGAAAGTCGACATTACTATCAACGGTCAGTGCCGCCAAACCCAAAACAGCAGATTATCCCTTCACCACGCTTCATCCGCATTTGGGTGTCGTCAGTATGGGAACAGCAGAGCGCTTTGTCATTGCGGATCTCCCCGGCCTGATCGAAGGCGCTGCCGAGGGTGCAGGCCTCGGCCATCGTTTCCTGGGTCACGCGGAACGTTGCGCGGCGATATTGCATCTGGTTGCGGGAACATCGGAAGACCCTGTCGCTGATTATTTGACAATCCGCAAAGAGCTGGAAGATTATGATGAGAGTTTCCAAGACAAACCCGAAGTTGTTGCCCTTTCTAAATGTGACTCCCTGAGCGCTGAACGCATTGTGGAATTACAAGACGGTTTAGAAGAGGCTTGCGGTCAGCGCCCCTTTCCGATCAGCTCTGTCGCCCAACAGGGTCTCACACCAGTCTTAGCCGCACTTTACAAACACGTCGAAGTCAGACGCGAGGGCGAAGAAGCCGAACGTGCTGAAAAATTCCGACAAGAGCAAATCGCCAGAGGCGAGATTGAAGACGTCAAAGGTTGGTCTCCTTAATCCCATGTTCTCCAATGCCCAAACCATTGTTATAAAAATTGGCTCCGCCATTTTGGTGGATGGCGAAACGCGTGCCCTGCGTGAAGATTGGCTGTCGGCACTCGCAAAGGACCTAGCGGAATTACGGGGCAAGAATATAGTCCTCGTCAGCTCGGGCGCCATTGCGCTTGGACGACAGCGATTAAAGCTATTTGAAAAATCACTCTCCCTTCCGGAAAAACAGGCCTGCGCAGCCGCAGGACAGTCCAGTCTGACCCGCGCCTATGAGGAGGCTTTGGGGCAATATGATCTCACAACCGCCCAAGCGCTTT
>CAZBDT010000210.1:0-2805 GCA_964490745.1 uncultured Algimonas sp. | reverse complement strand
GAGCACTGGATTCCAAATCCAGGTGTCGAGGGTTCGAGTCCTTCTGCCCCTGCCAGCCTTCAAGCCCTTGAAATAAAGGTTCGGGATGACAAAATAACGCGTTACCGCTTGAATTGGGCGGTGCGCGTTTTTGGCCATGAAAGACTAATTTAAGATCTTTGGGTCGCAGAATTTGGATTTAGAATGCCTAAGAGCAAGAATAAGCGGAAAAATGCGGGTAAGAAGAAGTCTTCTACTGCGCCTGTTGTTGAAGCAATCGCTGCTGCGGCTGCTTCAACAGAATCTGCTGCGCCAAAAGTTGGTCCTGTCAAATATGTCGGGCAAGTTCGTCAGGAAGCGCGCCGCGTTGTCTGGCCGGGCTGGCCTGAGGTTTGGAAAACGACGATTTTGGTTATGATCTTGTTTGTACTAATGGGTGCGTTTTTCTTTATCGTTGATTGGGCTTTGGCAAACATTGTTCAATTTGTGCTCGGTTTGGGGGCCTAGGTCATGGCGGCAAAGTGGTATATCGTTCAGGCTTACTCGAATTTTGAGAGGCGCGTAAAAGAAACGTTGGAGCGTGATGCGGCCGAGAAGGGCCTTGATCACCTCTTCGAGGAAATTTTGGTTCCAACAGAAACCGTTGTTGAGGTTCGTAAGGGTCGCAAAATGGAATCTGAGCGGAAATTTTTTCCGGGCTATGTTCTCGTGAAAGTGGATTTGACGGATGAGGCTTATCACCTTGTTAAAAATACGCCTAAGGTCACAGGTTTCCTAGGGTCTGCGACAAAGCCGATGCCGGTGTCTGAAAAAGAAGTGGCGCGTATTGTTGGTCAGATCCAAGAGGGTGTTGATAGCCCGCGTCCGATGATTAGTTTCGATATTGGTGAGACAATCAAGGTCGTAGATGGTCCGTTCCAAAGCTTTAACGGGACGGTTGAGAGTGTTGATGAAGAGAATGCCCGCTTGAAAGTGCTGATTAATATCTTTGGGCAGGGTACGCCTGTTGAGCTAAATTACACGCAGGTGGAGAAATCATAATTTTTCCAGGGGAAAAATTATGAAACCGAAACAACACCCTTCGTTGTTTCGGCAAAGCGTTTAAAGGCTGCTCTTTCGATAGGGTGGCAAACGAATTTAGAGCTGCCTTTCGAGGGAGTTCGAAAAGCAAAGCGACGAAGAGTGTCGTTTTGTTGTGGAAATTTCCCTTTGGGAAAAATCCACTTGTGGGAGGTGCTTCTAAGTCCAGAAGTTGCCGTACCACAAACCACGAAGATGGTGGCAATTCCGCTGCTGTCGCCGACACTTGAAGGAGTGGATTATGGCAAAGAAGATTGATGGCTATATTAAGCTAACGATCCCAGCGGGTTCCGCGAACCCGTCTCCGCCACTTGGGCCAGCATTGGGCCAGCGTGGCGTAAACATTATGGAATTCGCAAAAGCGTTTAATGCGAAAACTGAAGAGATTGAAAAAGGTGTGCCTACACCGACAATCATTACTGTTTTCAATGATAAGTCTTTCACTTTTGTGACAAAGACAGCGCCTGCGTCTTATTTCCTGAAAAAGGCAGCGGGCAAGAAACAGGGATCTAATAATCCTGGTTCTGAAGTTGGTGGTACGGTCACATGGGATCAGTGTCGCGAAATCGCTGAGGCCAAATTGGTCGATTTGTCCGCGAATGATGTGGAAGCTGGTGCGAAAATCATCGCTGGCTCTGCGCGTTCAATGGGCTATGAAGTCACAGGAGAGTAGGCATGGCAGGTAAGCGCTATAAGGCAGCTGCAGCTACAGTTGATGTTACGAATAACCTCTCTGTCGCTGAGGCGGTAAAGGCTGTTAAAGCGAATGCGACGGCTAAATTTGACGAAACGATTGAAATCGCCATGAATTTGGGCGTTGATCCGCGTCATGCTGATCAAATGGTCCGTGGTGTCTGTAATCTCCCGAATGGGACAGGTCGTTCAGCACGTGTTGCTGTTTTTGCTAAGGATGCAAAAGCAGATGAGGCGCACGCGGCGGGTGCTGATATTGTTGGCGCCGAAGACTTAGCTGAGAAAATTCAAGCTGGTGAGATGGATTTTGATCGTGTGATCGCTACACCTGATATGATGCCGCTTGTTGGCCGCGTTGCGCGGATTTTGGGTCCGAAAGGCATGATGCCAAACCCAAAGGTCGGAACAGTCACAATGGACATTGCTAAGGCCGTCTCAGACGCCAAAGGTGGTGCGGTTGAGTTTCGGGTTGAAAAAGCGGGTGTCATTCATGCTGGTGTCGGTAAGGCGTCTTTCGCTGAAGATAAATTGGCGGAAAATGTCACGGCATTTCTTGCAGCAATCCAAAAGGCGCGTCCATCCGGTGCTAAGGGTGTTTTCGTCAAGAAAATCGCTTTGACATCGACAATGGGCCCAAGTGTCCGTATCGACACATCGGAAGTTCCTTCCTAGGAGCTTTACTTAAGAATTTGGCGAAGGCTTAGGTCTGCGCCATTTGTCACCATCTTTCTGGGTGGTGGCCTGTCCGAGACCTCCGGCGCTTGTGTTTTCAATTGAAAACATTGGCTTAATTTCCGGCGTAGACAGGGTGAGACCAAAGAACAATCGGGACAGTTTTTGTCTCAGAGGTTTTAGGTCGAGTTCTGGGACAGACAACCGCTCGCGGCTTCGTCTGGTAACAGGTGAGACGCGAGTATCTCATGGGCCTTCGCATGGTGTGGGGGTCTTAACTAAGGAGACCGCAAATGGACCGTTCTCAAAAAGAGATCGCAGTCAAAGAAATCGAAGAGATTTTTGACGGCGCAGGATCCGTGGTTATGGCCGCTTATTCGG
>CAZBDT010000209.1:0-2828 GCA_964490745.1 uncultured Algimonas sp. | reverse complement strand
GGATGTGGGTGTCGCCGTTCCGTCAGTCTCAGCCATGTCAAAATCCCTATCTACCTATGGAATTGTTTTAACGCGCAAAAGCGGCACGGCAAGAGACGAGACGCAGGAATTGATTGGGAACGAGTCATCTGTGCGTGCGTAAACTTCATATCAGTCCAGAATTAAGTGAAACCTATGCAATCCCCCCAATATAGCGCCGCGTCTGAAGTTATAAAACCTGTTGCAGATCTCGCCGAAATCCAAGAGTCGGCGCAGCAAGATGCGCAGTCTCTTATGGAATATGTACAGAGTTTTTATTCCCAAGCTGTGGAAACTTTAACGTCAATATCAACGCTTTATCAGCTCGTCGCCATTGCTATGGCAGTTCTTATCGGTTGGATCGTCTCGCGCCGTCCGAAAACGCGATTCACAAATCTGAAAGAGCGTCAAGATCACGGGACGTTTCTCTATCGTATTTATCTCGCCTTGCAGCGCGTAATTTTTCCGATCTGTATTGTCATCCTGCTCTGGCTCATCATGTTTGCATTCCGCGCAGCGGGCCAGCCTTTTGAAATCTTGAAAATCGCGGCCAGCCTGACCAATGCGGCGATCATTGTCCGCGTAATCACAGGCAATATGGAACCGGGTCCTTTACGATCCCTGATCAGTTGGGTCGCCTGGGCTGTCGCGGCGCTCTATATCCTAAACCTCTTGGAGCCCGTGATCGAGACCTTGGAAAATACAGGGGTCACGCTGGGCGAGACAAAAATCACAGTCTTGCAAGTCATCTTAAGCTTTGTGCTTGCTATCGCGGCGTTGTGGCTGGGCCGGATTATTGGGGACGCAGCGCAGTCTCAACTCCGCGCCTCAAAGCGTCTGCCGCCCTCCATGTCGGGATTGCTCGGCCAAGTCGCCAAAATCGGTATTATGATCTTGGCGGTCTTTATCGCGCTAAATTCCGTTGGCATTAATATGGCCAGCCTCGCCGTGCTGTCCGGTGCGATTGGTGTGGGTATTGGTTTTGGCCTGCAATCGATTTTCTCGAACTTCATTTCGGGGATTATTATTTTATTCGAAAAATCGGTGCAGGTCGGAGATTTTATTGAATTGCAATCCGGCGTCCATGGACAGGTCAAAGAGATCAACATTCGCTCAACACTTGTGACGACCAATGATTCCGTCGATATCCTTGTCCCGAATGAGGAATTCATCAAGGCCCAAGTCATTAATTGGACATTACGCGACCCGCGCCGCCGTCTGCATGTGCCTTTTGGCGTGGCGTATGGTGTCAGCAAAGAAGACGCGCAAAAGGCCGGCCTCGAAGCGGCAGAGGCCGTCGAATGGACCGTCAAATCCAAAGGGTTTGAACCCGCTGTATGGCTCGTCGAATTTGGCGATTCCAGCTTGAATTATGAACTCGTGGTTTGGCTGGACGACTCCGCCGTCAAACGCCCGGGCCGCGTCATTGCGGATTATAATTGGGCGCTCCACACGGCGTTAGAGAAATACGGCATAGAAATCCCATTCCCGCAACGCGACCTCAATATCCGCAAAGGCGGAGAGATCACGGTGCGGATGGCGGGACATTGAATAACTGCTCTTAATGAGCTAAAGGCACTGAAGTGGTTCCCGCTAAACTATATCGCTATAGATCGTTGACAAGGAGTACTGATGAAAACGGCCTTAGTGGTTTTAAAAAAACAATAGATGGCTTGCGCAACGCGTATCTTTGGTTTCCAACCTTTGACAGGTTAAATGACCCTGCGGAAATGGCTTCCGCAAAAGTGGTTTCCCTTCCAAATACTTATAGCTTGGGTTTAAGCTTTCTTTTGGGAGACGAAAAATATGGAGAGGAATATAAGAGAGTCTCAGAAAACCGAGCTAATTATTTTTCAAAAGGCATATTGGATAAAGAAAAGTCGGGAGTGTGTTGTTTTTCGGAGAGCTATAGCCATCAAGCAATGTGGGCTTACTATGCTGACAATTTCCGAGGAATATGTCTTGAGTTTGACACTAATATTCTACTCTCAGCTAATGATTTTTGCTGGGGAAATAAATTTAGTCAGATTCGATATTCTACAGAAAGAAAGATATATGCGAAAGACTCATTAAGTATTGATCTAAGACAAGAAGATATCGCTATTCTCACAAAGAGCCCAGACTGGGAGCATGAGAAAGAGTGGAGAATTTTCAAGAAAGACTCCAGTGGAAAAACTTATTACAAAAAGAATGCCATCATTTTAGGCGCACGTATCAGTAAACAAGATGAAGATTACATAAAGTCTTTGGCTAAAGAGATGTCCGTTTCAATTATGAAATCTAGTTTCCATGATCACGTATTGCGCTTTGCAGACGTTTTTACGCCCGAGCCTGTGAGCTATAAAGTCGATTTGCCCGAAAATGATTTACACAATCGGACACTCAATAACCTTAAGTCCGAAACTTCATTAACTAATGATTCCTTGCTTGAGGCTGTGGCAACAGCAAAGTCTTATCCTCATATATGCGGTTTGGGTGGATTATTATACGATGAAAAGAATCAGGTTCTGAAGATAGTCATTTCCGTAAGACTTGGTAATGGAGAAGAAGCGGTTTCGATGTTGTATTTTCCGATTGTGGGAAATGTTGTTCAGGCGAATTATGAATATTCATTAGACAAGCTTGATTTTTCAGCTTGATATAATCGGATTACTACAACAGACTCGCCTTTTCAGACGAGACATCCTATCTCCACTCTATGAGCAAACAGACTGAAGTTTTTGAATTTGATGATGCTGAGCTGGTGCGCCGCTTATGCGGGGCGAACCATGCGCATTTGGCGCTGATTGAAGAAGCCTTTGGCGTCTATA
>CAZBDT010000208.1:895-2844 GCA_964490745.1 uncultured Algimonas sp. | reverse complement strand
GGACCTTGTGCATTTCGCGAACGCGAATTGCACGACCCGGTGCATCAAAAACTGCTGCTGCGTGATGATCTTCGCGTAAAACAACTCTCTATTCTGGTCTCCATCGCGGAGGTCATCACGCGGACAGTCCTAATTCTCAGGACATCCTGCTCAATTGATTTTCCCAGCGGGAAAATTCAACGAAGCCGCGCACTAGATTGTCGGCCGCAGCCTTATCCTGCCTGCTTTTTGAAATCGTATTTTGATATGACCTTTAGAACCAAACCGTGTGACGTGAATTGATCCCCTTAATAATTCTGGACGGATCAATGGGTTGTTTCCCTGAACAATCTAAGAAGAAACAACGAGGCGCTCCGCCGAATTTGACGTCCCACGTCAAATTCGGACGCTATGCGCCAAAGAAATCCATCTTGCCCAACGGCACGCCGTTGTGACGCAAAATATTATAGGCCGTCGCAGCGTGGAAATAGACGTTGGGGATTGTGAAGCCGGACAGATAGGAAATGCCCGTAAACTCCACATCGCCGCGCGGTCCCATTTTCAAGGTAAATTCACGCGCCTCTTGCCCATCCAGATCGGAAGACGCGATCTTCGCCATATCCGCCTTGGCCCGTTCCAGCACAGCGTAACACTCTGCAAAGCTCTCCGGATGGCCCTCATAGCTCGGCGGCGTTTCACCTGCGATGCGGTAAGGCGCGTTTTTGGCGAGTTCGGCGCAGGTCTGAACCTGTTTCGCCAGCGGCCACATATCCGGGGCCAATCGCGCGGTCAGAAAGACTTCGGGCGCGATGCCGCGCTCTTCCGCATTGGCTTCGGCCTTGCGCAGAACATGCGCCACATTATCCAAAATACGCGGAAGCGCGCTGGCGGCATTGGACATAGAAAGGGTGGACATAATCAAACCTTACGAATTGGCGGGCCAATCCCTGCCTGCTTTGGCTTTGGACAAGACGCCCGCGAAATCATCAGCGATAACGCCGGCCGTGGCTTTGGCTGCGCCGACAACGCCCGGCACACCTGCACCCGGATGGGTACCCGCCCCGGTGATATACATATTCGGGATAACATCGTCGCGATTATGCGGGCGGAACCACGCCGACTGCGTGAGGATCGGCTCGACCGAAAACGCACTGCCCAAATGGGAATTCATTTCATCCCTGAACCCGAATGGCGTGAGCGTATGCATGACTTCCAAATGATCATTCAGCCCCGGGATGGCATGGACTTCCAGATAGTCGAGAATCTTCTGGGCATAGGCCGGGCCGATCTCATCCCAATCCAGATCGGCGTGACCCAAATGGGGGACGGGTGCGAGGACGTAATAGGCGGATTTGCCGTCCGGCGACATGGACGGGTCCGTGACACTCGGTGCATGGAGATAGAGCGAGAAGTCGTCAGAGAGCTTGCCACCCTTGCCGAAAATCTCGGAAATCAGCTCTTTATAGCGCTGACCAAAGAGAATGATGTGATGTTTCAAATGTTCCGGCGTCGGTATGTCGAGCCCGAAATAAATCACGAAGAGCGACATGGAATGACGCTTCTTGGTCAGGGCTTTGCCATATTTCTGACCCCGCGGATGTTTGCGGAGGAGTTTTTTGTAAGTATGCACAACATCCGCATTGGACGCGACCAAATCCGCATCCATGGTCCTACCATCCGCTGTGGTGACGCCTGTGACACGGTCGGCCTCTGTGTGGATATCCGTCACTTCAGCATTAAGCTTCACCTCGCCACCAATATCTTTGAACAGGCTGACCAAACCTTGGACGAGCGCGCCTGTCCCGCCTTGGGCGAACCAGACACCGCCTTTGCGTTCCAGCGCATGGATAAGACCGTAAATCGCAGAGGTCGCAAAAGGATTGCCCCCGACGAGGAGCGATTGGAACGAGAGGAGCTGGCGCGTCTTCTCATCCTTCACGAATTTCGAAACTTGTTTGTAAACGCTGCGA
>CAZBDT010000208.1:398-885 GCA_964490745.1 uncultured Algimonas sp. | reverse complement strand
CTCATTTTCAGGAAGGCTGTCGTGCCGAGTTTCTCATATCCCTCGCGGTAAAGCTCTTGGCTGTAAGCGAGGAATTTGCGGTAGCCTTCCACATCATCGGGATTTCGGGAACTGATTTGTTCTTCGAGGAAATCCTGATCATTATTATAATCCAGAATTTCGCCATCTTCCCATTGCAAGCGGTAGAATGGATCGACGGGAAGCAAGGTCACATAATCATCCATCTCCTTACCGGAAATCTCGAACAGCTCGCGCAAACAATCCGGGTCGGTGATAACGGTCGGGCCGCCATCGAATTTGAAATCGTCGATCTCGTAAACATAGGCGCGACCGCCCGGCTTATCTCGATTGTCGAGCAAGGTTGTCTGAAAGCCCATAGCCTGCAATCGAATAGCGAGCGCAATGCCGCCAAAGCCGGCGCCGACAACAATGGCGGTTGGGCGTGTGGAAGATGCGGCCAGATCAGCCGGGTTCACTTGAACATTCA
>CAZBDT010000208.1:0-388 GCA_964490745.1 uncultured Algimonas sp. | reverse complement strand
GAATAGTGTCTACAGCCATCTAAAAAGCCCCGATCACCCCAGCAAAGGCTGGGGTCCAGAGCGCCATTCGGCTCTGTTGAAAATCTGGGCCCCAGCCTTCGCTGGGGCTTACGGAAAAAATATTTGTTTGCATCATTCTGATGATTCTCTGCGTTTGCGTTCACGCTTGATAAAGGCGCGCTCGCTGAAATTATATAGTGCTTTTGATACGGGCACAGGCGGCTTTCCGATGAGGATGCGCGCTTTGTCGCGCCATGTCAGGGTTCCGGCATAAAACCGTTCGATCAGACTTTGGTTCAAGCCGTAAAAGCGTTGGAGGACAGAATAACGTTCTTCGGGCTTGGCAGCACGGAAAAGCATGCGGTTGAGGAGGCGGAGGAAGCGTTCG
>CAZBDT010000207.1:0-2905 GCA_964490745.1 uncultured Algimonas sp. | reverse complement strand
AGGTGGGATATTTTGGGCTGGCAATTCATCGGTGCCCTTCCCGCCATTGGCATCATGATTTGGTTGGCTTTTACCCCCAATAAAACTCAACTTTTTCTGGCTCTTGGTTTTCTGCCACTTCTGCTCTGGCTACCGAAAGGTATATTGGCAGGTGATGCCGAAAAACCATCCCATGCCGCCTTATGCGGGGCGATGGTTATGGGTTTAAACCTAAGTGCAGGGGTCGCCGGACCTGCACTGGACTTTTTCTATGTCAAAACAGCTCTAACCCGCAAAGCCATTGTGGCAACAAAAGCCGTGACAATGTTTGCCAGCCACCTTGTAAAGATTGGATATTTCGGCATTCCGCTCCTTCGCATTCAGGGTTTGTCAGACTTACCGCCCATCTGGGTTCTTATCGCGGCCGTTCCCGCCGTTATTATCGGAACAAAAATCGGGACGTCCCTATTGGAGCGTTTCTCTGATATTGGTTTTCGCAAATATACGCGCGTCCTCGTAACTGCGGTGGGTGCAGTCTATGTTTTGCGAGGCTTAGCTTTGCTGGACTTCATATAGAGTGCGATCCCCGCCAAAGTCACGATCGTCCCCACACCGTCCCACAATCCGAAAGGCTCGTCCAAGACTAAGATAGCCGCGACAATCGTGGCTAAAGGCCCGATCATGCCCAACATCGCAACACGTTGTGCGCCAATGCGGCCAATGGCGATGTTCATGAAAAAACTCGGCAGGAGCGTTGAAAAAACGGCAATCGTCAACCCCAAGAGATATATTCGAGGCGGTAACGATAGCGCAGACGCGACACCCTCATCTATAACCGCACTGACCAAGAAATGCGTGAAAATAGCGACGGCCGCCCCCAACATGGCGAGACAGGTAAAGAGTTGCGGACCGATCTTATCGATGAAATTCTTAGCAAGAAGCTGGTAAAGGGCGAACAACATCGCACAGGCAATGACAAGCCCACTGCCGAGCCAAAGATTAGAGCTTTGCGTTATATCGCCACCGATAAAAACAATGATCAAACCCGCATAGGCCAACGCAACTGCAGCGATACCCCATCGTGTCAGTGTCCCACCAAAAAATAACGCACCGAACAGAATGACGAAGGCAGGGTAAGTAAACAGCAAAAGTCGTTCTAATTGCGCCGTTATGTATTGCAGGCCTGTGAAATCGAGAAGCGTGCAAAGGTAATAAGCAATAACACCCGTGCCCATAGCGAGCCATATCTGCCTCATGCTTGGCTTCGTTTCCGCGCGCCCCCAGACCCAAATCAAAATCGCCAGATAGACCGGAAAGGAAAACCCCAAGCGGAGCATCATCAACGTGATGGGCGGCACTTGTTCGGCCATGCCCTCTGTCGGGAGATAGGCAAGCTTCACGAAGACTGCCTTCAAAGAGTAGAGAATAGCGGCAACGAGACCTAGTATGACCCCGCCCCAAACAAGGCGCTTATCAGACGCATTCGTTTCGAATGACGGCGCGGCCAGAATCTCTCTCAGATTCGACTTCATTTTTTGCGCCGCTCTCGGAAGAAAGATTTCAACAAGGCAGAGGCCTCATCCGCTAAAACACCGCCCGTAACGTCTGGACGATGATGGCAGGTGGGTTGCTCAAAAAAGCGAACGCCATGCCCCACCGCTCCCCCTTTCGGATCGGACGCAGCATAAACAATCCGCGATAGACGCGCATTGGAAATTGCGCCAGCGCACATGGTGCAAGGTTCTAGCGTCACGTAAAGGCTCATCCCGCCGAGACGATAATTGCCCGTCTGATATGCGGCGTCGCGAAGCGCTAAAATTTCAGCATGCGCCGTGGGATCACAAATTGAGATCGGCGCATTTCGAGTTTTAGAAATAACCTCACCCGCTTCATTGACAAGCACCGCCCCAACAGGCACCTCGCCGCGGCGCGCTGCGGACTTGGCTTCTTCGATTGCCAGACGCATATAGTGCTCATCATCCATGGTGCGGCTTTCGGCTTTTGCACCCCAACCGTCAAGATAATTGCCTTATGACCGACACGCCAAATCTTGATCGTATCGCAAAATACCTGGCGCGGGCCGGAATTGCCTCACGACGGGATTCTGAAAAGCTCGTCGCAGAAGGTCGGATCAAAGTGAATGGCAAAACCATCGACTCTCCAGCCACAAAAGTCGGACCAAAAGATAAAGTCGAATTTGATGGAAAACCTGTTGGAGCGAAAGAACCTCCACGTCTTTGGCGTTACTACAAGCCCGACGGGTTGGTGACCTCGCATAAAGATGAAAAAGGTCGTCAGACTGTTTTTGACGCTTTGCCAAAAGAGCTTGGCCGCGTGATTTCAGTGGGTCGATTAGACATCACATCTGAAGGGCTTTTACTCCTGACAAATGATGGAGAGTTAGCACGCCATCTTGAACATCCATCGACCGGATTATCCCGCCGATATAGAACGCGTGCCTACGGTAAAGTCACCCAAGAACAGTTAGACACGCTAAAAGCGGGGATTAAAATTGACGGGATTTTGACCTCACCAATTGAGGCTGTGCTCGATACATCTAGCGGAGATAATTGTTGGATTACGGTGACATTACGCGAGGGCAAAAACCGCGAAGTCAGGCGCGCCATGGAGCATTTAGGCCTGAAAGTGAACCGTCTTATCCGGGTGAGTTATGGCCCTTTCATGTTGGGTGATTTACCCAAAGGAAAAGTCGAAGAAGTTAAATATCGCGTCTTGCAAACGCAGCTCGGACACTTGATGGATTTCCCGGAACTCCCTGAAAAGAAACAAAAAGGCCCGAAGCGAGGAAGCTTTAGGAGCGCAAAACGCTTTCAAAATACATCAGAAGAAAAATCTAAACCCTCACCGCAGGGCCGTGGAAAATTTGCAAAACCGAAGCGGAAAGCCAAAACGGGTGCGGCCGGAA
>CAZBDT010000206.1:0-2924 GCA_964490745.1 uncultured Algimonas sp. | reverse complement strand
CTCTCCTACGCAGGCGCTCAATAGTAATGTCGCAAATATATGTTTAATGCGCATCATTCCAATTCTTCGCCGCATTGGCCTCCACCAATAATGGCACACTAATATCTATCGCGGGCTTATGCGCGTTTTGCATGGTGGGGACGACGATATTGATGAGCGCATCAGACTTATCCTCCGGCACTTCGAAGACGAGTTCATCATGGACTTGAAGGAGCAGTCTTGCGCCCTCGACAGATTTAATCGCCTCAGGCATTTTAATCATGGCGCGGCGCATAATGTCGGCGGCGGCCCCTTGGATCGGCGCGTTGATGGCTTGGCGTTCGGCAAAAGCGCGGGACATTTGATTGCTGTCACGAATGCCTTTGATATGACATTTCCGGCCCATAATCGTGGTGATGAAACCATATTCGCGGGCCTCGGCTTTCGCCTCTTCCATATAGTCTTTAATACCCGGGAATTTTTCGAAATAGGTTTTGATGTAGTCGCCCGCTTCCGTGCGGCTAATGCCGATATTTTTCGCGAGACCAAAAGCAGAGATACCGTAAATAATCCCGAAATTAATCGCTTTGGCATTACGGCGGACTTCCGGCGTCATCTCCGCGAGCGGGACGCCGAACATCTCACTCGCCGTGAGGGCGTGAATATCCACCCCATCGGCAAAGGCCTGTTTCATGGTTGTCAGATCGGCAATATGGGCGAGGAGGCGCAGCTCGATCTGCGAGTAATCCGCCGCGACCAAAACATGGCCTGTTTCCGCGACAAAGGCGTCTCGGATTTTGCGGCCCATCTCTGTCCGGATCGGGATATTCTGCAAGTTCGGATCAGAGGAGGACAACCGCCCCGTCGTCGTGGCGGCGAGCGAAAAGCTCGTATGGACACGACCCGTATCCGGATTAATTTGCGAGACCAGCGCATCCGTATAGGTCGATTTCAACTTGGAATATTGCCGCCAGTCGAGAACAATTTTCGGCAGGGCTTCCCCGTCATCGGCGAGTTTTTCGAGCACATCCACACCCGTTTTCCACGCACCTGTCTTGGTTTTTTTACCGCCTTCCAGACCCATCGTATCAAACAGGATTTCGCCGATTTGCTTGGGCGAGCCAATATTGAATTTCGTCCCGGCCAGCTCATAGGCTTCATCTTCGAGCTGCGCCATTTTCTGCGCGAAGAGACCGGAGAGACGGTTCAGCTCTGACCGGTCAACTTTGATGCCCTCATTTTCCATCTTGGCGACAACAGCGGGCAGTTTGCGGTCCAGCGTTTCATAAGCGGTCGCCACATTCTCAATCGCGAGTTTCGGCTTGAGGAATTTCCAGAGACGCAAAGTCACATCTGCATCTTCCGCGGCATAAGGCGTGGCGACATCCAGCGCGATTTGGTCGAATGTCTTCTGGCTTTTGCCCGTACCGGCAATCTCTTTAAACGGGATGGCTTTATGCCCAAAATAAAGCTCTGACATGGCGTCCATGCCGTGACCGCGCAGACCCGCTTCCAACGCGTAAGAGATCAACATGGTGTCATCATACGGCGCGGGGTTGAGGCCATAACGCTGAAAGACACCGAGATCATATTTGAAATTCTGACCGACTTTCAAAACATGCGGCGCGTGGAGCATGGGTTCCAATATCGCGAGGGCTTCCTCCATCGGGATTTGCAGCGGCGCATCCGCGCCAAACATATCGCCGTCTCCCCCGACATGGGCCAGCGGGATATAACAGGCTTCATTATCATCCACGGCCAGACACACCCCGACCATTTTCGCCGCGGCAGAATCGAGGCTGTCTGTTTCCAAATCGACGGCCACCACACCTTTTTTCATGGCGCGGTCGACCCACTCTTTGAGCGTGTCCACATCCTGCACACAGACATATGTCTCGCGGTCAAATTTGATATTTTCCGGCGTGTCCATTTCGCCCGGCGCGGACATCTCTGGCGCTGTATCATCTTTGCGAAGTCCCGTGCTTTCGCCCTCACCCAGTGCTGCGCGGACACGCGCGGTCAATGTGCGGAATGTCATCCGTTCCAGAAAGTCAAAGAGAACATCGACATCCGGATCCGTCACAGCGAGGTCTTCAATCGGGACTTCCAGCTCAATATCATTTTTCAGCGTGACGAGCTCTTTGGAGATCAGCGCCATCTCTTTATTGGCCATCATTTTCTCGCGACGACCCTTTTGCGGGATTTCGTGAGAGCGCTCCAGCAGCTCTTCCAACGGGCCATATTCATTCAGCAGTAGAACCGCCGTTTTCACGCCAATGCCCGGCACGCCCGGAATATTATCGACACTGTCCCCCGCAAGGGCTTGCACATCGATCACGCGGTCGGGTGTGACGCCGAATTTCTCTTCAACCTCTTTAATGCCGATATCTTTGTTCTTCATCGGGTCACGCATGATGACGTTTTCCGTCACCAGCTGCATGAGGTCTTTGTCAGAGCTGATAATCGTACACCGCGCGCCTGCTTCATCCGCGATGCGGGCATATGTTGCGATGAGGTCATCGGCTTCAAAGCCCGTCATCTCAATTGACGGCGCACCAAAGGCAATTGTCGCTTCGCGAGTCAGCGGGAATTGCGGAACCAAATCCTCGGGCGGCTCGCCACGATTGGCTTTATACAGATCGTAAATATCATTGCGAAAGGTCTTACCCGATGCATCAAAAATCACGGCGAAATGCGTGGGACGATCGGCGTCTTTCTGGTTCTGCAAGAGCTTGAACAGCATATTGCAAAAACCAGCCACCGCCCCAACGGGCGTGCCGTCATTCTTATTCGTCAGGGGCGGCAAAGCATGAAACGCCCTGAAAATATAGGCGGAGCCATCGACCAAAACGACGTGAGAGTTTTTATCAAGAGGAGCAGTAGCAGACATATCGCAGCTTCTGCGCGTCAACCCGTAGAATTTCAATAGCGTCACAGAAATTCTC
>CAZBDT010000205.1:0-2950 GCA_964490745.1 uncultured Algimonas sp. | reverse complement strand
GACGTCGCAGGGTCAGCTCATCTTCGAAGACGACGGATACAGGCCAAATTTGGACACCTTTCCGATAGCCTTTTGGCAGGCGGACATAGTCCTTTTCCGTTGTGATCAATCCGGCTTCCATTTCTGACGCCAGAAGGAAAAGGCTCTCAATATCCGCATCTTTATATTTATAGTGATCAGAAAACCCTTCCGTCTCAACCACATTCGCGCCCGCACGTTTCAGACTGTCAAAGAATTTCGATGGGCGGCCAATGCCTGCAAAGGCATAGAGCTTGCCTTTCGGGGCTTTGAGGCGCGGGGCGAGATAGGCCGGAATGACAAGTTGGCCATTTAACTGTTCTCGCAGGACGTCAGAGATTTCATAATCTGGTGAGGGTTTCATCAGGATTATCGCGTCTGATCGCTCCAGCGCCGCAGACAAGTCTTCCCGTAATGGACCTGCCGGAAAGACGCATCCATTTCCAAAGCCAACTTCAGCATCTACAACGAGTAGGGAGAGTGTTTTTTCCACCGTCGGGTTTTGATGACCATCATCCATGATGATGACGCTGGCACCATTTAGGGCGGCGGTCAGCGCGCCTTCATCCCGTCCAGCCGCCACCCAAACTGGACCATATCGGCGGAGCAATAGCGGTTCATCCCCGACATCTGTTGCTGTGTGGTCAGGATCGACTGCGGTGGGGCCTTTCTCACGCCCGCCATATCCCCGCGAGAGGCCATGGGCCTGCACCCCCATGCGGCGCATGGATTTTAGGAGGTAAGAGACGATTGGCGTTTTACCCGTCCCGCCCAAAGTCGCATTCCCGACGCAGATTACGGGGACGCCCGGATCAATTGGATCAGCCGTTTTTATACGGTGCGCCGCAGCTTTCGCATATAACCAGCCCAAAGGTCGCAAAACCGTACGCAGCGCTGTCTTGGCTTCGGGGCCGGAGCGGTGGTTCCAAAAGTCCGGCGCTTTCATAGCAAGGCCCGCAATTTCGCGACCGTGTAATCCAGAACCTGATCGCTTTCTTGCGCGAGCAATTTCGCGCGGCCCGCCATTTGTCGAGCAGCGATTGGGTCCATCAATAGCGACATGACGGATTTTTCCAGTTGTTTGGCGGATTTTACGCGCATGGCAGCATTATGGTTGAAAAGCTCGGCATAGATTTCGGTAAAGCTGCCCACATAGGGTCCTGTCAAGATCGGGACGCTGGCCCGGGCGGGTTCTAGCGGATTATGTCCGGTCAAACTCTTTTCTAATGACCCTCCGACAAAGGCTATAGAGGCGAGGTCTAGGGCCAGTCCCATCTCACCCAATGTGTCCATAATATAGATTGTCGTATTCTCTGTCAGTAATTCACCTTTTGAACGAATTGCGAAATCATGACCCGCACATAATGCTGCCACCTCATCTCCACGTTCAGGGTGACGCGGGACCCAAAGCAGTAAGGCATTGGCTTTCCGCCACGGTCCCGAAATATGCGCAGCCAAAATATCGGCTTCTTCGGGGGCATGTGTGCTGGCGGCCAGCCAGATGGGGCGATGACCTGCGGCCTTTCGGAGTTTCGCAGCTTCAGTTTTATCGAATTCCAGCGCTGGGGCAGCCGTTTTTAAATTGCCGATCTGACTGACGACATTCCCGCCTAAAAATTTCAGCGCATTATGGGTCAGCGTGTCTGCGGGTAAAATTATATCGAAACAGGAAAAGACCTGCCGCGCAAAGCCGCGCTTATCGCGCCACCGATCTATCGAGCTTTGGTTCATACGCGCATTAATCAATGCCATTTTTGTGCGCGCGGCTTTCGTTTGCAGGACGAGATTCGGCCAGATTTCGCTCTCTGCCCAAACGGCCAAATCGGGTTGCCAATGGTCGAGGAACCGCCCCACGAATGTCGGCCCGTCCAGTGGCACCATTTGATGAAACGCGCGGTGCGGTAAACGTTCCGCCATGATTTGTGCGGATGTCATCGTCCCGCTGGTCATAAGGACATGCAGTTTTGGATCATCGTCTAACAGCCGTCGAATAAGCGGAAGTAACATAGAGGTTTCGCCAACACTCGCCCCGTGCATCCAGATGAGTGTCCCCGCTGGGCGAGGGAGGGAGGCGATGCCTTTGCGCTCTCCCGTGCGGGTTTCGTCTTCTTTTCCGGATTTCACGCGTCGCTTGAGGATATATCCTGCAAAAGGCTCCAGTCCTCGCATGAGCCTTCGATATGCACCTGCCCAACTCATGCGGGTTCCACCGCAATATGGCCTAATTCTGTGTCGGCTTTTGCCATAAGACTGTTCATTTCCGTCTCTATGCTCAGGCGGATCGCTTCTAAATCATCATCTGATGTGTCTGATGGAACGGTCACAGGCGTACCCCACAGGATCAACCCTTTGCCAAAGGGTTTTGGCAAAACAAATTTGTCCCAAGAGTTGAATTGCTTGCGGCGGGCAATTGCAAATGTGCAGGGCATTAGCGGCACACCTGTTGCGCGCGCTAACCGAAGCGGCCCGTCCCCGAGACGTTGGCGGGGACCGCGCGGACCATCCGGTGTAATGACAACGCAACCGCCCGCGCGAAGGGCTGTGACTGCGCCCGCAGCCGCAGCGTCGCCCCCTTTTGACTTCTGTGCTTTGTCTTTTCCGGCTTTGCGCGCGCTCCCCCTGATCACTTGTAAATTCAACGCTTTGCAGGTCGCCGCAACGACTTCCCCGTCGCGGGAGCGCGAGATCATCACATAGGGATCAAGTTCATTCGATTTCCACGCGGCCGTCAGCATCATAAAACGTGAATGCCAGGTCAGGGCGATGACGCCCTTACCACTGCCGAGAATATGTGCGACACGGTCTCGATCACGGATTTCCCAGCGCGTTGTGCGCGTGACGAGGCGCATATATTGCGCAACGGACCAGCCAAGAGCGGATTGAACGACGGGGCGCCGCAAAAGACGTTTGAACACGTGCGGCCTCCCTGTTA
>CAZBDT010000204.1:810-2957 GCA_964490745.1 uncultured Algimonas sp. | reverse complement strand
AGACAAGAATAAATATGACCCCAAAAACAACATATAAGGATTATTCTTTTTCATTTTATGGACGCGAGCGTCCGCATTTGACGCGGGGCGTCAAATGCAGTGAAGCGCTGAACGGCTAAGCCGTTCAGATAAAACTGATTTTTCGAATTAACATACTATATTGAAAACCTGCCAATCTCATCCCAAAATCAGGACCAAGTTCAGGTAAAATATGGACGCCGCAATATCGCTCATGCATGTTTGCTAACATATTGGTTCGTGCCGATAAATTTATTTTCTGAATTCCGACTCAAAACGCTCAGAAAGACCCGCATGTTTGAATTTTATTTGGCACATGAATATTGGTTTGCGGCGGCGCAGCTTAGCCTGGCGATGTTGGGTATGGGGGCGACGCTAACCGTCAAAGATTTCGGGGCGATTGTGACCACGCCGCGTGCCTTCACAATCGGCATGGCGTTGCAACTCGTTTTGGTACCGCTTGTCGCTTTCCTTTTTATCATGATGTCAGGCGCGGCGACGGGCGTTTTAATTGGGCTGGCGCTTCTGGCGGCCATTCCGGGTGGGACGGTCTCGAACATTTTTACCTATTTGGGAAAGGGCAATATCGTTCTGTCCATTGCGATTACGGCGATCACGACGCTTGCCTGCCTAATCACAACGCCGATTATTTTGAATCTCTTAATCTCTCAACATATGCCCGCAGATTTCATCATGCCTGTAGGACGGATTGCGTTTGAGATTACACTCTTTCTTCTTATCCCCTTACTTATTGGCATGGTGATCTATTCCAAATTGCCCAAACATGCAGAGAGAATTTCCAAAGCCGGGATTTATGGCTCTATCTTTGTGATTGCTTTGATCGTCATTGGCTCGGCGGGTGCCGGGCGGTTGGATCTGGCGAGTTTCGGCATGGCCAATGTTGGTGTCATTCTTGTCTTTGCGCTGGCTTTGATGGGCCTGTCTATCTTGGTCCCGCGGCTATTGCGGGTCCATGCGAAAGACGGCACGGCCATTCAGATCGAAGTGACCGTGCGCAATACAAATCTTGGACTTTTACTCACGGCATCCCTCTTTCCGCCGGGCGCGGCGATGGGCGGGACCGTGTTGATGAGTGTGCTGCTTTACGGTGCGATTATGCTGATTTTGGGGGCAGGGCTGATCGTCTATAATCGGCGCATACACAGTCAGGATTGATTGGAGCCTGGATGAGGGTTTTCAATCCTATGATCCTCAGTATCGAACATAACATTTATGAACGCGAATTAAATGAACAGTTTATGGATGAGGGTTTCAGATAGGGTTCAATTTAATTTCCCTAGCTCTGTTTAAAGATCAGATTATCTGCAGACATAACTCTTCTGTCTGATCATAAGATGGAGGTCATTTTGAAAAAACTCATTTCATCAGCAACAGCTGTCATCGCGCTTTGCTTAACGCCAAATTTAGCGGCCGCGAATGGTATTGGATATGATGCGCATGAGCGCTGTAAAAAAGACGAGGATAAGCGTCAGGTCATCGGAGGTTTGGCCGGTGCGGTTGTCGGGGGCGTGGTTGGGTCCCAAATTTCAGGGAACGGTGCCCGAACCGAGGGAAGCGCCATCGGCGCCGTGATTGGCGGTCTCTCCGGTGCGGGCATTGCAGATAAATCTGTGGATTGTGATCCGGTCTATGACACGACCGAGACAGTTTATGCGCCGAGCTCAAGCGGAACTCATACCACGAGACATTATGGCACGACGCAATATGGCACGACGCAATATGGCTCTGCATCACCAATCGGCGCGTCGACCGGGATTTATGAAGACCGTGTCACCGTGTCCAGCCATCCGGTTTATTCCGATCCCTATTACGGGGCAGGGGCGGTGTCGCAAGGTCACACCTATTCCACAGGACATACCAGCTATCCGCCCTCAGGTGATAATAGCCAATATGCCTATGAAACATATAATACGGTTCAGGGCGCACGGGATTACACAGCTCCCTATTATAACGCGCCACAGCCCGCAGTTGTGCAGCAGCAAGTTGTTTATTCTCAACCCGCTACGCAACGCCATATCTATTCCCAACCCGTATCAATTCAACCGGTCTATCATCAGCCGACACGTGTGACGCATGGTCATCACACGGTCAGTCGCCGCCATTATCAC
>CAZBDT010000204.1:0-800 GCA_964490745.1 uncultured Algimonas sp. | reverse complement strand
AATCGAATATTGTGTTTGTTTGGGCCGCCCCCTGAAAGTGCGGCCCTTTCATCTATGTGCTCGTGCGGGCGGCTGAAAAACTAGGCGATGTCAAAGAACTGAAACTATCTCTCACATTTTCAGACATCTTCTGATATCAGATTTTCGAATGTCCTCACCGTTTCATATCATTCCGACGACGTCAGATGCGCCATTGTTCTTTTTTGGCGATCATGCGTCGCGCCACATTCCGGACCGCTATGAGAATTTAGGCCTGTCGGGTGATGATCTGACGCGTCACATTGCGTGGGATATAGGGACAGAGGCCGTTATTCGCGGGCTTTGTGAGCGCTTTAAATGCGGGGCGGTGGTCGCCGGATTTTCGCGGTTATTAATTGACCCCAATCGGTCTAAGCGGATGGAGAGCTTGATCCCCGAAAGCTCTGACGGCACACTTATTCCAGGCAATCAGAATGTTGATGCCACTATTCGGGCCGAGCGGATTGAAACGCTTTACGATCCCTATCATGCGGCCTTGTCGCAAGCCTTAAACGCTCTGTCCTCGCCGCTGACGGTCTCTGTGCATTCCTTCACGCCAAAACCCGATTTGGGCGATCAGCGCAGCCTTGATCTGGGACTTCTCGTAAAACATGATGAAGGCACGGCGCAGGCTTTTAAGGACGCGATTTACCGCTTGGCGCCAAAATTATCTGTCGGGATGAATGAGCCTTATTCAGCCTATGATCTCAACCACACGATTGATTTCCATGTGGCCCCGCGCGCTTTGCCGCATCTTGCAATTGAAATCCGTCAGGACCACA
>CAZBDT010000203.1:0-2966 GCA_964490745.1 uncultured Algimonas sp. | reverse complement strand
GGCTCCAGAAAAATCTGGTGGCGGTTTCGGTCGGCAAAGCGCACGACTTTATCCTCAATGGACGGGCAATAGCGTGGCCCCCGTCCCGCAATGCCCCCGCCATAAACCGCTGATTTCTCTATATTTTCAGAAATTATGCGATGTGTATCCTCATTTGTATGGGTGATCGCGCAGGTGATCTGCGGGACTGTGATCTCGCGATTGAGGAAGGAAAACGGGACGGGCCGATTATCTGCGGCCTGTTGGTCCAGACTGTCCCAATCAATGGAGGCTTTCGCAAGCCGCGCAGGCGTGCCGGTTTTCAGGCGACCCATCCGCAGACCCAATCCATAAAGGCGGTTGGACAGGCCCAAAGCAGGCGCTTCACCCCACCGTCCGGCAGGCGTCCGCGTCTCCCCGACATGGATCATGCCTTTGAGGAAAGTCCCCGTCGTCAGGACAACGTGCCCCGCCTGAAACTCGCGCCCATGCTCTGTGCGGACACCCACGACTTTTCCGGTGTCGACAAGAATATCATCCACCGCCCCCGCGATAATCGTCAGATTGTCCTGCGACCTCAAAGCGGCCTGCATTTCCGTGCGATAAAGATAGCGATCAGACTGCGTCCGCGGCCCACGCACCGCCGGACCTTTGGACGCATTTAGCATCCGAAACTGAATCCCGGATGCATCAGCCACGCGCCCCATCACACCGTCCAGCGCATCGACTTCTCGGACCAAATGCCCTTTGCCCAGCCCGCCAATCGCAGGGTTGCAAGACATCTCGCCAATCGTCTCAATCTTGTGGGTCAGCAAAAGCGTCGCCGCGCCCATCCGCGCAGAGGCCGCAGCCGCTTCGCAGCCTGCATGGCCGCCGCCGATAATGATCACGTCATATGTAGAATTTGCGCTCATGCGCGCGATATAAGGGGAGGGAAGCGTTCTGTCGAGCGCGGCATTCAGAGCCTCCAACCTGCCCAATCAGCCTGGAGCCTCGCAAACTGTTCCACGTGGAACAATTCCCCGCAGTAAAATCACTTCCCGATACAGAAGCTGGAGAAAATGCGGTCAAAAACCTGTTCCATGTCAGATCGACCCGCCAGTTCTTCTATATATTTCAATGACTTACGTAAGTTTTCGCTCGCCAGCTCCGGCTCAAAGCCCAATTTTCCGCGCGCCATCTCCACATTTTCCGCCGCGGCAGTGATACAGCCCACGTGACGGAGACGGGTGAGCGCCGCATTTTCGAGTCCCGCATATTTTTCCAAGATCTGGCGCTCAATCTCGGTCCATAAAAGATCCACCCCGCAACCCGACAGCGCATTACCTGTCACGACAGACCCAGCTTGCTCTGCGCGGTCCTCTTCGACATTCAGAAAACGAATGTCCGAGTCCAGCGCCTCCCAATCCTCACCCCGCACGACATGCACCACCAAATGCGCATCTTCAGCACGGGCGCGGGCGCGGCGGACGCCCTCGGCTTCGATCGCATCTTCACTCTCGCGCAGTCCCGCCGTGTCGGAAAATGTGACGGGCAGCCCCGCAATCACGGCCTGCGCCTCGACAATATCCCGCGTTGTCCCGGCTTGCGGCGAGGTGATCGCCACATCTCGCCCGATCAGCGCATTCAGCAAAGTCGACTTCCCAGCATTGGGCACACCGATAATTGCGACATGCAAACCATCCCGCACAGCCCGCCCGCGATCCGCCCCGGCCAGCGCGGCCTGCATCCCCTCCAAGGCCTGCGTCAAAAACGGATAAGCCGCATGAGACAGCGCGTCCGGCACATCTGCCTCATCGGCAAAATCGATCTCTCCCTCAATCTGCGCCAAGCCGTCCAGAATGAGCGATTGCCACCCCTCATAAGTTTCGCGCAGCGCCCCGCCCATATTGGACAGCGCCTGAACCCGCTGGCCTTCCGTCCGCGCATCGATCAGATCGGCCAGCCCCTCGGCCTCGGTCAGATCCATCTTGCCATGCTCTACCGCGCGCCGCGTAAATTCGCCGGGTCGCGCTTGCCGTAAACCCAATTCCGTCAGCCGCCGCGCAACCGCTTCCAAAATCGCAACACTGCCGTGAACATGGATTTCGGCGCAGTCCTCCCCCGTAAAACTGCGCGGCGCAGGGAACCAGAGGAGGAGCGGCTGATCCATCACATCCCCTGCCTCATTATATATAGCACGCAAACTCGCCCGACGCGGCGCAGGCAAATCCCGTCCCGTCAACGCCCGCAAAGCCCGCCCCGCGCTTGACCCTGATAAGCGCAACACGCTGACCCCCGCCCGCCCGGGCGCAGAAGACAGCGCGAATATAGTCTCATCTTGCGGTATGGATGTGTCTGACATATGGGCGGGATATGACACAGACACAGATTTTCAAAGCCCCGATTTCCATCCTCGCGACAACGCTGCTGCTCGGCGCAGGGCTCACCGCCTGTAAAGCCGCGCCGGAGCAACAAAACACAACGACACAAACCCCCGTCACGGCGGAAGCGACAGCCACAAAACTCGCCCCCATCCGCAAAGCCCTTGCCTGCCTGCCGGATGACGCCGCCATGATCGCCGCCCACCGCGCGACCGACAAACGCTGGGATGATGTGGCGGAAAATTCCCTGACCAGCCTGAAAAAAATCATCGATCACGGCACGCTCATGGCGGAAATGGATGTGGCGGGCTTGAAAGACGACACGCTGATCTCCTTCCATGATGGGGTCTGGGATGAGATTTCAACAGGCAAAGGTCCCATCGCGGCCAGCACAAAATCTGACCTCGACAACATTCTGCTGAAATCCCGCGCCGGAAAACTCACCGCCGACCGCCCGCCTTTATTTGAAGACATGCTGAACACGGCCAAAGGCAAACTCTATCTTGAAATAGATTTCAAATCCTCTGCCGATCCGGCGGATGTGATAGCGGCCATTCGCGACGCAGACATGGCGGACCAAGTCCTGCTCATCGCCTATAATCCGGACCAAGCCGCCCTGTTTGA
>CAZBDT010000202.1:0-2986 GCA_964490745.1 uncultured Algimonas sp. | reverse complement strand
AGCATATTGAGCTCGTTCAGCCTGAAATCCTCTTGCTGGTCGGCGGTATATCTATGACGACTTTGACAAAACTGACAGGCATCATGAAAAATCACGGGCAATGGCAAAATGTGAGCGTTGCAGGGAAAAGCTACCCTGCCCTCCCCCTCTACCATCCAGCCTTTCTCTTGCGTCGTCCTGAATTGAAAAAGGATGCATGGCGTGACCTCTTAGCCTTGCGCGAAAAGCTGCTAAGCCTTTAAATTTTCTTTTCACAGAGCTATATCGGCGTGGAATTTGAATAGGGTATTTTCATGTTGAAACGATCTTTACTTATCGCCGCTTTTGTCCTTTCTGCTTGTGGCGGAGCCGAGGCTCCAACGCCAGCTGCGACGGAAAAGCCAGCGGATAATTTTCTAACAAAATTACAAGCGGACTACCCAGCGACACTTTCAAAAATCGCTGAGAATGTTTGGGTCCATACGACAAATTACAAACTTCCCGGGCAAAACCCCATTGCGTCAAATGGGTTAGTGATTGTCGACGGTGAAGACGTGATCCTCGTGGACGGGGCGTGGGGAGAATTGGCGACCTTATCCCTGTTGGAAAAAGTGAAAGCCGAGACTGGCAAAGCCGTCACGAAAATGGTCGTCACCCACCATCATATGGACCGCACGGCCGGCGTTGATGTGGCCGAGTGGCAAGGCATTCAGGTCTTTTCTCATCCTGACACACCGGCGCTGGCTGCAAAAAGCGGCTTTCCTGTTCCCAATACGACTGTCGCAGGCTTAAAAAATCCGAAGTCCCGTACGAAGGTCGGATCGATAGAAGTCGCCTATCCGGGTCATGGTCATGCGCAGGAAAATTTGGTCGTTTATATTCCGTCCGCTGAAATTCTTTACGGTGGATGCGCCGTGCGGGGTGCGGGCGTGAAGACACTTGGAAACACAGATGATGCAGATTTGGAAAAATGGTCAGAGAGCCTGCAATGGGTCAAGGCCACTTACCCGAAAACAAAAACGGTTGTTCCGGGCCACGGCAAAGGCGCGAACCTTTCACTGATTGATGCGACTTTGGCCCTGATTAGCGCTGAGACATCCGAAGCTGGCGCAGCGCCTTAAGGTCATCAACATCAGTAAGCGTACGCAGTTCTGTATAACCGCCAACCGTCTTGGCCTTCACATCGCTGAGCGTATCCGCATGAGACCAGCGCACGCCGTCGAAAAATCTCTTTGGCAATGGGCCATTCGTCCCCATCAACCAAAAGCCGCCATCATCGGCAGGACCAAAAACAAAAGGCTTTGAACGCAGGGCCCGAAAAGCGGCAGCTATATCTTGCGCATTCACTTGCGGACAATCTGTGCCAATCGTCAATGTCGGACCTTTACGAGAAAATAAGGCCGCCAAACGCGGGCTGAGTGAGCCTGAGACTTGCGGGATTTGTTCAAACCCTTCCCAATCGGGAATTTGTCCTAAGAGGTGCGGCGGTGTCACGGCCAAAACCACATCCCAACGCGGGTCTTGCACCTGCTTTAAGACACGCCCCATCAAGGCGCGGTAGATGCGCTGTGCATGGACGGGCCCGATATCGGCGGCCAATCGCGTTTTGGCCCGCCCCATGATCGGTGCTTTTGCCACAATGAAAAGTGTAGGTCGCATCAGATATACCGCTTCTTAAGATCAGCCACAGCCTCGCCACGCCGATAGGCTTTGAGTAATTTATAATTTCGCCACCCTCGAGTCCAAACACCTTGGCGGAGATGATCTGAAATATCGGTTTCCAAGGAGAGTGGGAGTTTTCGAAGCGCGCACCGTCCATATTTGGCTTTGATCCGGTCTATTATATCGACATCTTCAAACAGGTCTTTGTTACGGTCATACCCGCCTAGTTCTTCATACATGTCACGGGGGATCAGCAAGCCTTGGTCGCCATAGGGTAAACGCCAGGCCCAACCCCGCAGCCAAACGATAAAGCGCAACCATGTGACACCGCGCCCTTTATCCCGCGGGAGATAGCCAAAATACCACGCCGTTTCTTTCGTTTTCAAAGCCGTCTGAACAGCCTCTCGCCAGCCCGGCAATAGATCACAATCTGCATGTAAGAAGAGATAGGCGGACACGTCATTAACTGCGCCTGCAAGATCAGCGCCGCGCGAGAGTTGCTTGCCGCGCCCCGGTTTTCCGCGCGCAATGACTGCACCTACCCCAACTGCCAGCTTTAATGTTTCATCCGTCGAGCCGCCATCACTAATCACCAGACGAACTTGCCCTAATTCCGGCAGCAAGGACGGCAAACAGCTCTCCGCGTTCAGGGTTGGAATGATAACAGCCAGCATCAAAGACGCTCTGCCGCCTCACACCATAAATTACCACAAAAAAAGCCCGATTGCGAAGCAACCGGGCTTCAAAATTCTGTGTTAGCAGAGGCTTAGTTCGTGCCTGCCGCCAATTCAGCTTCTGTCATAGCTTCGAGTTCAGCTTCCAGCTCGGCACGTGTTTTCTTGCGTGGCTTTGGCTCCAAGAAAATACGGCAATATGTGCCTGTTGTTTCATTGGCAAACTCACCATTACCTGAACACTTCATCACGCCAAGGCTTTGTCCGTCATAAGCTTGTGTAGCGAAGTCAGCGCCGCGAATTGGGGCCATACACACATTGGCACCTTCGACTTTGCCCAAGAAACCACCTTCATATTGGCAAGAGGCCGCACTTGTGACGACGCCTTCTGTTGACGGTGTTTTCGCTTTGCGTGCCGCTTCTTCATCAGCAGCGGATTGAGCGAAAGCGGTTGTTGACGCTGCGAAGACCAATGCAATCGTTGCGCCGGCGATTTTGAGTTTGGACATGGAATACTCCTTTATAAATCCTAAAAGTCTTTAACAGACCTTCTTCCTCCTGTTAAACCCTACACATGCATTTTTACTGCATATGCTGTGCCAAACCAACCCTTTCACGAAGACGACCCCTATATGCCCGATTTCAGTTTTGAAACCCAAGCCGGTGCGTCC
>CAZBDT010000201.1:0-2988 GCA_964490745.1 uncultured Algimonas sp. | reverse complement strand
CTGAGATGGGTCTGGGCGAAGGCGTGACGCAATATCGCCTGCGCGATTGGGGTGTGTCGCGTCAGCGTTATTGGGGTTGTCCGATTCCTGTCATCAAGTGCGAGGAGCATGGCTCCGTCCCTGTGCCGGAAGATCAGCTGCCTGTTGAGCTGCCCTATGATATTAATTTCGATGAACCCGGCAATCCGCTGGACCGTCACCCGACATGGAAAACGGAAGGCGTGGTCTGCCCCATTTGCGGCAAGCCGTCTGTACGCGAAACCGACACGCTGGATACATTTGCAGACTCATCTTGGTACTTTGCAGCCTTTGGCGGGTCGCTCGATCAAGACGGAAACATGAATTGGGAGGCGGCGTCCAAATGGTTGCCCGTCGATCAATATGTCGGCGGCGTGGAACATGCTGTGTTACATTTGCTTTATGCGCGCTTCTTTACGCGCGGCTTGATTGATTGCGGATTATTGAATGTTAAGGGCGGCGAGCCTTTTGCGGGTCTGTTCACCCAAGGGATGGTCACCCATGCGACCTATCAATTGGCCGATGCCGAGATTGAAAAAGATAGCTGGGTCCTGCCCGAAGATGTCGATTCTAACGATGACGGCACATTCGTCCACCTGCCGACGGGTCGCCCTGTCGTCAAAGGCGACGTCATTAAGATGTCGAAATCCAAGAAAAACACTGTAGACCCCGAAGCCATTATCAAAGGCTATGGCGCAGATGTGGCGCGCTGGTTTGTGCTCTCGGATTCCCCACCCGAGCGCGATGTCGAATGGACGGATGCCGGCGTAAATGGCGCATGGAATTTCCAGAAGAAGGTCTGGCGCGTCATTGAGAACACCTCCGCAGAGGGCGGGCCTTTATCCCTCGCCGCAGACGCATCCGGCGACGCCTTAGAACTGCGCAAGCTGGCCCATCGCGCTTTGGAAAAAATCACGGCAGGGATTGAAGCCTTCCGCTTCAACACCTCGGTCGCACAAATCTATGAGCTGACCAATGCGCTGGGCAAATATAAAGGCCAAGACGCCGCGCGTCTCGAAGCCCTCGGCATTCTCATCCGCGCTATCGCGCCTTTTATGCCACATCTGGCCGAAGAATGCTGGGCGAAAATTGGCGGGGACGGCCTTGTCTATCATGCGCCTTGGCCGGACGTTGATCCAAAAATGCTAGTCGATGACACGATCACCTTGCCCTTACAGGTGAATGGCAAGAGACGGTCTGAGCTGAATATCGCCAAAGATACCGCAAAAGACGAGATTGAAAAACTCGCCCTCGCCGATGAAGCCGTTCAGCGCTCGATTGGTGACGCAACCGTAAGGAAAGTCATCGTTGTGCCGGGGCGTATCGTGAATATAGTAGCCAAATGATGCGCGCTCTATTTATACCCTTTCTCTGCTCTTTGGCTCTCCTGCTCTCGGCGTGCGGGTTCACGCCCATGCACGGCACATCAGGCGCGGCTGCATCCTTGGCCAATGTTGAGGTCGAATTGAAAAAAGCGAGTGATGTTATTGACAATCAAGCCGGATTTTTAGTCGCACAGCGCCTGCGTGACCGGATTGGGAATCAGTCTGATACACCCCCTTACCGTTTAGAAATCACACCAAGCTATAGCCGGGGTGGTTTTGGTATTACCGGCGCGGATATCGCTTCCAGATATGATATTCTCATCAGGGCGAAATGGGCGCTTATCGATACAAAAACCGGGAAAACTGTGAAATCAGGCAGAAATGAGTCCAGAGTTACATTTGGCGCCACACGCGGACCCTATGGCGTTATAACCGCAGATAATATTGGTATCGAATTATCCGCGAAAGAAACCGCCGACAAAGTCATCGTTGAACTTGCCAAATATTTCGCGGCTGAAAATAAAAAATGAAGATTACAGGCGCGCGCCAAAACAGATTTCTAAGCGCGCCGCCTGCGGATATTATTGGCGTACTCCTGTTTGGTCCGGATCGCGGACGGGTAAAATCACGCGGTGCGGCATTGGCCAAAGTTATGGTGCCAGATGTTGATCCGACCTTTGGATCGACATTGATTACGGCAGATGATTTGACAGGCGACCCCGCCAAACTGGCCGATGAAATGAGCGCGATGAGCCTGTTGGGTGGGGGGCGTTTGGTCCGGCTGCGCCTCGACCATGAGCGCCAAGCCGCCGCGATATCTAAACTGATCAAAGGTTTTGATACGGACCCATCCCGCGCCGAAGCGAAACTCATTATTGAAGCCGGCGACATGACGACCCGCTCGGCCATTCGCAAAGCGGTGGAAGCGTCGAAACATTTCGCCGCGATTGGCTGTTACGCGGCGAATGCAAATGACCTCCGTGACCAGGTGCGAGACGGATTAGGTGCATTAAATATCAACATTACACCCGACGCGTTGGAAAATTGGTTGCCGCTTTTGGAAGGTGATCACGCCCTCGCCTCTGGCGAGATTGAAAAAATGGCGCTTTATAAAGGCTATGGCACGATTGAGGGCGCGGTCGTCTCATTGCAAGATATTCAGGCCGTCGCCGCAGGCGGACAATCCGCCTCGATCGACACAATTGTGACAGAGGCTTTATCAGGACAAGTCGATGCCATGGATGCGAGTTACCGCCGCGCTGTCGCGGGTAAAGTTAGCCCGATCGGCATTTTATTCGGTTTACAGCGACAACTTTTGCGTCTGACCGAAGCGTCCATTGCCATGAATGGTGGTCTGCCCAAAGGCCAAGCCATGAAATCCCTACGCCCCCCCGTTTTCGCTATGCAAGAACGCGCCTTTTCCATGCAACTCGATATATGGGGTTTGCGTATGTTAAAGCGGAGCTTGGTTGAATGCCAAGCCGCAGAGCGTGCCAGTAAATCGGCTGGCGCACCGATTGAAGCCATTATCTCGCGCCTGCTCCTCGCACTCGCGGGATATGCCGCAAAACGGAGATAAGTCAGATGGAACAAGCCCTGGAATATTGGCAATTCATCAAGTCAGAATTCCCGATCATATTGGGTC
>CAZBDT010000200.1:0-3000 GCA_964490745.1 uncultured Algimonas sp. | reverse complement strand
ATTATGAAGAAGGTCTGGACCGCGAGGTTTTGGCGCATTTTGATATCGAAAATCCACCGGATGCAGATCTGTCTACTTGGAAAGAGATTTCAGATAATCTCCACAATCCTGAAAATGGTTCAGTGAATATCGCGGTCGTCGGCAAATATACGGTTCTGCCCGATGCCTATAAGTCGATCACCGAAGCCCTTGTCCATGGCGGGATTGCCAATCGGGTGAAAGTTAACATTAAATGGGTTGAGGCGGAAGAATTTGAAACATCAGAAGCCGTTGATGTTATGAAAGATATGAACGCCGTCCTTGTACCCGGCGGATTCGGCTCGCGCGGCACGGAAGGCAAGATCAAAGCGGTCCGCTATGCCCGTGAAAATAATGTACCTTATTTCGGTATTTGTTTGGGCATGCAGATGGCCGTTGTCGAAGCCGCGCGAAACCTCGCTAATCTCGACGCGGCCAGCTCGTCAGAATTCGGTGAGGAAGGCGAGAATGTTGTTGGCCTGATGACGGAATGGACCAAAGGCAATGAGCGCTTAGAGCGCACGAAAGACACTGATTTGGGCGGGACGATGCGCTTGGGAGCCTATCCGGCAAAGCTGGAAGAGGGAAGTTTGGTGGCAGAACAATATGGCACCCTGGAGATCAGCGAACGCCATCGCCACCGTTATGAGGTGAATATCGAGTACCGAAAAAAGCTGGAAGCAGCGGGGCTGAAATTCTCAGGCCTGTCTCCGGATGGAGTTCTGCCGGAAATTGTCGAAATTCCGGGACACCCTTGGTTTATCGGTGTGCAATATCATCCGGAACTGAAAAGCCGTCCATTTGAGCCGCATCCCTTGTTTGACGGATTTGTGAAGGCAGCGTTAGCACAAAGTCGTTTGGTTTGATTCAGATTCTGGATAGGGGGGCGCATGCGTTACTTACTTCCCCCACTCGTCTCTCTTCCCTTTATGGCTTTGTCGGCTTGCGGTCCAAAAACCGCCCCTGAAAAGTTAGGCCCGTGGTCACTCGTATCGAAAGACTCCAGTATCAGCTATGTGACGATAAAAAATGGAAGCCTGGGAGAGGTCAACACATTTAGCATGCTCTCCGGCGAAGTCTCAGAGGGCGGCAAGGCCGAATTTGTGGTTTATCTCGACAGCGTGGATACAGCCAATGAAATCCGTGACCCGCGAATGCGCAAAATATTATTCGAGACCGATAGCTATCCGACAGCGACCGTGACAGCCGATTTGAACATGGCACAATTAAATGAAATGCCAGTAGGTGGGACAACATCAGTTTTATTAGATATGACATTGGATATGCACGGTATTTCGGAACAATTCGATGCAAATATGAATGTCACGCGTATTGGCCCGAATAAGGTAAGGGTAGATAGTGCGGCACCGCTCCTAATAGATGCTGAAGATTTCGGATTTGGAGCCGGACTCGCCAAATTGCAAGAATTGGCGGGACTTGAGAGTATTACGCCTGTGGTGTCGGCGACCGTGGGGCTGACGTTCGAGCGGTGATTTGCCGCGTTCGTATTATTCTTTGCGCGCATCAAAAGTCCAAAAAATCATTAGGGTTTCTGATAGGTTGACCAGTCTGTCTCTTTGGTAAACTGTCCGTTTGCATTGACGTGTAAGGGGACAAACATGACAACTGAAAATAAAGATGAGCTGACAGAGAATGAATATCCCCTCGCAATTAAGGTATTTTCCGTTCTCCGTTGGGTCATGGTTGGGTGTGCGGTTTTAACATTTGTCGGCGGAATTGTCTTACTTTTCAAAGGCTATCCTTGGTACTTTGTCATACCCGGCTATTTAGTGCTGAACATCTTCTTCAGAGTCATGAAGACCTACTTCCGAAACATCGCGGAAGAACTACAAGCCGCGCAAGATGAACTCGGCAATCAAACATTTTAACGAAGATATTTCAGAAACATCCAAGTGCCAAATTATACAATAATTCTAAGCCAAGAAACATTATCGCGTCTTGAATCCTATCGCATCGCCTTAGATTCGGGTGAGATAAAAGCTGGTGAGAGATTTCAGAAAATTTTAAACGGTGTAAGCCTGACAACCATAGCAAAAGAGGACTTTCTTGAGCTTTTACTCAACACCAAGATACCGCAAGTTTTTGCCGAAAGTGCCGTGCATGGGGATGGCCGAGATTGGACATTAAATGAGTTGCGGCTTCTCGGTGACGTGTCGATAGGGATGTCCGTGCAAATTTTTGATGATGGTCGTCATCAGAAACCCCTTATACACGAGACGCCTTTCAGCGGGTTTCTCATTTATATACCGGGTGCGTTGTTACGTAATGATCAAGGGGAAAGTCCTGCGGATTGGCGGGAGATTCACACCAATGCGAAGTTTGATCAGTCATCTTTTACAAAGCTATATCGACGCCGATTAGGTCCAGTCCTTAAGTGGGTTGAAACAACAGCGATTAATCGAGGACGACCGGCCTTGGTCACAATACCAGGCTTGGGGTGTGGTCAATTTGCGGGACCCTATATCGGGACGATGGGTGAAAAGCTAGAGATCGCATTTATAGAAATTCTGAAACAGATGGCCGATGAGTTACCGTCCATCAAAGGAATTTGGTACGATCCATACGGAGAATGCGAAGTGACTAGTCGAGAATACGACAACCTCAAATTACTGACGCGGCCTTTGCTGAAGGACCCATTGCCCAGACCTCAGCTCTCTGACCCCTTGCTCTTTGGGTTTGCAAGCTGTGATCTTTACAGCTTGGTTGCTTGGGACCACGTTTCGTGGCCCGGAAATGACTATTATGTTGGATCAAGAGTGACAGATGATGGTGTCAAAGCAGCTGCAACCGACACAATGCGAGTGATCACAGGGCAGCTGGGCGTTTATGACCCTGTCCAAACAAAATATCTGCCTCCAGAAAAATATAGTAATTGGAGAGATGTGGTTTACGATAAAGGCGTGAGCCTGAAAGCTGTAAATCGTATTTTTATTGACTAAATCGAGAAACTCGTCCCGCAGC
>CAZBDT010000199.1:0-3083 GCA_964490745.1 uncultured Algimonas sp. | reverse complement strand
AGGAAGCGGACTTTTTCAAAGCCGTAATTCACGCCCATTTTCACGCCCTCAATCACAAGGCCGCCTTGTTCGGAAAATTTAGACAGGAGAGAGAGCGTCAGAAAACCATGCGCGATAGGACCGCCAAAGGGCGTCATCTTCGCCATCTCCGGATTGACGTGGATGAATTGATGATCTTCGGTCACATCGGCGAATTGATTGACGCGGTCCTGTTCAATCACAATCCAATCGGACACACCCAGATCTGTCCCAACTGTGGCCTGTAAGTCTTCGGCTTTGACTGTCTTCATTCTACTCTCCCAATTTTATTTAATATGCGTTCGCCTCGGCAAATTCATTCATGTGATAATGCGCATCACCCATCAGCTCTTGCAAGACCCGAATGCGTTTCATGAAAAGGCCGATATCATATTCATCGGTCATTCCGACGCCGCCATGCATTTGAACGCCTTCTTGGCTGGCGAGTTTGGCGACTGAACCCAGCTTGGCTTTGGCCATGGCGCAATATTGGGCGGCGTTTTCATCGCCTTCATCCAGCGCGGTCAGCGCGCCGATCACGGCGGAGCGCGCAATTTCCATTTCGGAATAGAGGTGGGAGCTGCGATGTTGCAGCGCTTGGAACGAGCCAATGATTTCGCCAAATTGCTTACGCTCTTTGATATAGGCGACTGTGTCCTCAAAGGCTTGCGCCCCAGCGCCAAGCAGCTCGGCTGCCGCGATACCGCGTCCTGCGGCCAAAACCCCGTTCAGCACCTCCATACCGCCATCCAGCGTCCCAATCAGCGCGTCTCCGTCAACTTCGACATCCTCGAAATCTATCCGCGCCGCGTTGCGGCTATCAACCATGATGGTGCGCTCTGTCGAGACGCCCTTACTTTTGGGATCGACAAGGAAAAGCGACAAACCTTCCACGTCACCCTCTTCGCCGGATGTGCGGGCGACCACAATCATGACGTCCGCCATATGGCCGTCGACAACCATGGCTTTTGATCCGTTGAGTTTAAATCCATTGCCGCTTGGTTCTGCCGTCGTCGATGTACCACGCGGATTATGTTTTACGCCCTCATCCAGCGCCAGAGCGATGACAGCCTCGCCAGATGCTATCTTAGGCAGCCACGCCGCTTTCTGCTTATCCGTGCCATGTTTTAGCGCTGTGGCTGCCAGAATGGAGGTCGAGAGAAAGGGAGACGCCGTCAGATTGCGCCCCATCTGTTCCGCGACCAATCCCGCGGCCAGATAGCCCATATCCACGCCGCCATGCTCTTCCGGCACGACGATCCCTGCAAAACCTTGCGCGGCCATTTCGGACCAGAGCGTGCGGTCAAATCCCGTTTCATCGCGATTATCCCGCAAATCCCGTAACGCTTTCACAGGGGCTTTTTCCGCGAAGAAGCCCTGCGCCATATCGCGCATCATGACTTCATCTTCATTGAGAACGAGGGCCATTTTTAATTCCTTTAAAAACTGATGTGTCAGTCGTAAATTTTATCGGCACGGCTGTCGCCGTCTGCCTTCCAGACCACCATTGAGGTGGTCCGCGCTCCGCTATTGGCGATTATCAATCGCCAATTTAACGCTACGCGCCCGGCAATTGCAGAATATGCTTCGAGATAATATTCAGCTGCACCTCTGACGTCCCGCCTTCAATGGAATTACCCTTCGTGCGTAGCCATGATCGCGCCATTTTGCCGTCATTTGACCGCTCTGATTCCCACTCCAAACCGTCATGGCCGGAGGCGTCCATCATCAGCTCAAACTTACGCTTATTCAGCTCTGTGCCGTAATATTTCAGCATGGAGCTATCCGCGCCGAGGGAGGCTCCCGCTTTGGCTTCGGCCAATTTGCGTTTCATGGTCAGGTTGAACGCCCACTCATCAATCTCGGCTTCGGCGATTTTCGCGCGCAACATCGGATCGGCGAGCTTACCATCTTGCAGGCCGATGGACCCGGCCGCAATCTCATGCAGCGGACGGGTCGCGCCGCCAACATCGCCAATCATTTCCCGCTCATGCGTCAGGAGATATTTCGCAATAGACCAGCCCTTATGCTCTTCGCCGACGAGATTCTTTTTCAAGACTTTTACATCGGACAAGAACGTCTCGCAAAACGGCGAGCGACCGGAGATGAGTTTGATTGGACGCGCCTCAACGCCTTCCGTTTCCATGTCGAACAGAACGAAAGAAATGCCGTGATGTTTCTTACCCGTATTGTCTGTCCGGACGAGGCAGAAAATCCAATCCGCTTGGTCGGCATATGATGTCCAAACCTTTTGACCATTG
The DNA here is from genome assembly GCA_964490745.1 of uncultured Algimonas sp. Taxonomy (GTDB): domain Bacteria; phylum Pseudomonadota; class Alphaproteobacteria; order Caulobacterales; family Maricaulaceae; genus Litorimonas. The sequence continues at coordinate 804 of CAZBDT010000199.1, read as the reverse complement.
ACGATGTAATGGTCTCCCATATCTTCGGCCTTAGTCTTCAGTGAAGCGAGATCAGACCCCGCGCCCGGCTCTGAATAGCCTTGGCACCAGCGGATTTCCCCGCGCGCGATGGGCGGCAAATGCTCGGCCTTTTGTGCGTCATTGCCGAATTTCAAAAGCGCCGGCCCAAGCATCCATATCCCAAAAGAGGAGAGCGGGTTGCGCGCATTGATGCGCTTCATTTCTTGCAGCAGGACGATTTCTTCTTTGCGGGATAATCCGGCCCCGCCATATTCTTTTGGCCAAGTGGGTACGGTCCAGCCTTGGGCGACCATGCGCTCCAGCCAGACCTTCTGCGCCTCGCTTTGGAAGACAAAATTACGACCGCCCCAGCAGGCGTCTTTGTCGCTTTTGACGGGCTCACGCATTTCCGGTGGGCAGTTTTCTTCCAACCACGCGCGAGCATCCATGCGGAATGTGTCTAAATCAGTCATCGTCTCTTTCCTTCTTTCATGTTTCTCTTTCCTCCCCCTCTAGGGGGAGGTGGGCCGAGCATCGCGAGGTTCGGAGGGGGTCATTAACCAATTGTTGATTGGCGACTCATCCCCCTCCGCCATTCGCTACGCTTATGGCACCTCCCCCTGAGAGGGGGAGAAAATTCTTTCTCTATTTCACAAATTCACCTTTCTGAATTCGCGTCAAAAATTTCGCACCCTGTTGTCCGCCATTTGTAAATTCTTCCTGTCCATCCGTGTCGCGGATTTGGTCGATGAATTTCGCGACATTTTCTGCCGTTTGTTCACCTTCGGACAGATTGATCCCTTT
>CAZBDT010000198.1:0-3169 GCA_964490745.1 uncultured Algimonas sp. | reverse complement strand
CCGTCAGTCAGGTCATGGAAGAAATGGCCGTGATCTTTTCCGATATGGGATTTTCTGTCGCCGAAGGCCCGGATATTGAAGATGATTTCCACAATTTCACCGCATTGAATTTCCCCCCGGGCCATCCTGCGCGCGATATGCATGACACGTTCTTTTTGGAAAATGGTGAGAAGGTTCTACGGACCCATACGTCGCCCGTGCAAATTCGGACAATGATTAATCAAAAGCCGCCCATTCGCATCATTGCACCGGGTCGGACTTACCGCTCGGATTCAGACCAAACCCACACGCCAATGTTTCATCAGGTCGAAGGCCTCGTCATCGATAAGGGCATCCATATGGGTCATTTGAAAGGTGTGCTGATGGATTTCGTCAGTGCCTTTTTCGAAACTGACGTGGACGTGCACTTCCCTTTCACCGAGCCGTCGGCTGAGATGGATGTACGCTATGAGCGTGATGGTGCAGCCATTAAAATTGGCTCCGGCGAAAGCTGGATGGAAATTTTGGGCTGCGGCATGGTGCATCCCAATGTGCTACGTGCCTGCGGCCTCGACCCGGATGAATATCAAGGCTTCGCTTTCGGTATGGGTGTCGACCGCCTCGCCATGTTGAAATACGGTATGCCTGACTTACGCGATATGTTCGCCAGCGACCCAAGATGGCTCGCCCATTACGGCTTCGACCCGCTGGTCCAAGCCAATTTGGCGACGGGTTTGAGCTAATAAATATAAAACGTGTTGAGATAAAATGAAATTCACCCTCTCTTGGCTGAAACGCCACCTGAAAACTGATGCGACGATTGAAGAGGTCGCCGAGGCTATGACGCTGGCCGGATTGGAAGTTGAAGAGATCATCGATCCTTCGAAAACGCTCTCCGCTTTCACCATCGCCCATGTGAAATCGGCCGAGCAACATCCCGATGCGGATAAGCTGCGCGTTTGCGAAGTCGAGACCGTTGACGGGCTGAAGCAAATTGTCTGCGGCGCGCCTAATGCGCGGGCCGGCATCGCCGTCGCCTATGCGCCGCTGGGTGCCTATATTCCCGGGCTGGATTTCAGCTTGGATAAAAAGCCCCGTAAAATTCGCGGCGTGGAAAGCTCCGGCATGATGTGTTCGACGAAAGAACTGGAACTGGGCGAGGATCATGACGGCATTTTCGAAGCCGACCCGTCTGCTCATCCCGTCGGGCAGCCCATCGTCGATGCGTTGAATATGAATGACCCTGTGATTGATTTTGAAGTCACACCCAACCGTCCGGATTGGCTCGGCGTAAATTCAATCGCGCGGGATTTGGCCGCTGTAGGTTTGGGTGAGCTGATCACGCCGGAGATTAAATCTGTCCAAGCCAGTTTCCCCTGCCCGCAAGAGATCAAAATTGACGATACAGATGGGTGTCCTGCCTTTGTCGGTCGCGTGATTAAAGGCGTGAAGAACGGACCGTCTCCGCAATGGTTACAAGACCAGCTGAAATCCATCGGCCTGCGCCCAATCTCAGCCCTTGTCGATATTACGAACTTCATCACCTATGACCGCGCGCGTCCGTTGCATTTTTATGATCTGAATAAGGTCAAAGGCGCGATCACTGTGCGGCGCGGTCAGGATGAGGCTTTCGACGCGCTGGACGACAAATCCTACACGGCAACAGATACAGATATTGCGATTACAGATGAGAGCGGAATTCTCGGCCTTGGCGGGATTGTCGGAGGTGAGACGACGGGCTGTGACGACAGCACAACCGATATCCTGATTGAGAGCGCCTATTTCGACCCGCTCACCATTCGCCGCTCTGCCAAGCGACTGGCCGTTAATTCTGATGCCAAATATCGCTTCGAGCGCGGCGTGGATACGGGCGGCCTGATTGACGGCGCAGAGCTGGCCACACATATGGTGCTCGATATTTGCGGCGGCGAAGCCAGCGAGATCGTCATTGCGGGAGAGATACCGGCTAACCCACCTACGATTAAGTTTAACACGGCACTCAATGAACGCCTGACAGGTTTGAAACTCTCTGATGCAGAGATGACGAAAATCCTGACGGACCTTGGCTTTACCGTCGGGTCGGACTGGACCGTCACTGTACCAAGTTTCCGCCGCGACGCGACAGAAGGCGCGGACCTCGTCGAAGAGATTGCGCGCATTCACGGCTTCCATAATCTGGAAGCCGTGAGCCTGCCGCCCCTGCCCGGACGCCGTGAACCCACTGCGACTCTGACACAAAACCGAACGCGTCTCGCGCGCCGTGCACTCGCCACACGCGGATTATCTGAAGCGATCACGTGGTCGTTTGTTTTGAAAGACCATGCGGAAGCGTTTGGCGGCGGTCAGGAGAATCTCGCCCTGGATAATCCCATTTCGAATGATCTGAACTGGATGCGGCCTAGCGCGCTTATTCACTTGCTCCTCGCGGGACAACGTAGCGCCAATCAAGGCTATCCGGGTGCAGCTTTGTTCGAGCTCGGCCCGATATTCCGAGGAACCGAGCCGAAAGACCAAACTCTCTCCCTCGCCGGCATGCGCCGCGTCGAACCGGGCCGCGATTGGGCGGGCGCAGACGACCTCACCGCCCTCACAGCGAAAGAAGACGTCATCGCCGCTCTGAATGTCATGGGCGCGAATACGGATAATCTTCTCGTGATGGACGCTGTCGGGCCTTATTGGCATCCGGGGCGTTCTGCCTCTTTGCGTTTGGGTCCGAAAAATGTGTTGGCCAGCTTTGGCGAGCTTCATCCCCGCGCGCTGAAAGCTCTCGGCATAGACAGCCGTGTTGTCGCCTTTGAAATCGCGCCTGACAATTTGCCAGAGCCGCGCAAGAAATCGGCTAGCAAGGCCAAGAAAGCTCTGACGCTATCTGACCTCATGCCTGTCCATCGTGACTTTGCCTTTATCGTCGATGAAGCGGTCAAAGCCGGAGATATTTTGCGCGCGGCCAAGGGTGCAGACAAACAGCTGATTTCGGATGTCAGCCTGTTTGATGTCTATCGCGGTAAAGGTATCGATGAGGGTCAGAAAAGCCTCGCCATCGATGTCACCCTCATGCCGAAAGACGCGACGCTGACAGATACGGATATCGAATCCGTTAGCGCAAAAATTGTTGAGAAAGTTATGAAAGCCGGTGGGCGACTACGCGGTTAAACCTTGTTCCCCGCCGGATCGTCAAATTCACTTATGG
>CAZBDT010000197.1:0-3170 GCA_964490745.1 uncultured Algimonas sp. | reverse complement strand
GCTTGGGCAAAGCTGGCCCCTGTAATCCCTGTCATAGAAACGTAATATACAAAGCCCTTCGTCCCTGCGACGACCTTTGGAAGGCGCTCGGCATCCGTTGTCGGTGTGGCGAGACGGATAAGGGCAAGATTATACGTCTCAAAAGCCGCGCGTAAATCACTATCTTCTTCCGGCGGCAGGTCGACAATAATGGCACCGTCAACGCCAGCCGCTTTAGCCGCCGCCGCAAATTTAGCGTAGCCCATATGATGTAAGGGATTTGCATAGCCCATCACGATGATGGGCGTCGCGTCATTGGTTTTGCGAAACTCAGACGCCATTTCTAAAACGGAGGACAGCGTTGTGCCGGATTTTCTGGAGCGTATGCCTGCTTCTTCAATGACGGGGCCATCCGCCATTGGATCCGTAAAGGGAATACCAAGTTCAATGATATCAACGCCTGCGCCGGGCAGGTCATTGAGGAATTTTTGCGAAACCTCGCGGTCTGGATCGCCCGCCATCATATAGGCGACAAAGGCAGCTTGGCCATTGGATTTTCGGTCAGCGAAAGTTTGGTCGATACGGCGTGTCATAGGGCAGCGCTTTACGAGGCTCTCGCAAAATTTTCTAGCGAAAATCAGAGATGTTTAGAGCGGAATATCATATTGCTTGGATAAATTTGCTCTCGCTCCTGCTGTCTTGGTTTTGAGGGCATCGAACCCGGCCTGATCTTGGACATTGAAAAATCGGGTCAATAGATTGGCCGAAAGATCATCTTCCATTTCATAGGCAAGAATAAGCGCCGCCGCGCATAGATCGCGATCTGTCTTTGGGGCTTCACCCGAACAATACATCGCGCCCACGGCTCGCAGAGCGTGTGCACTGCCAAAAGAGGCGGCTTTTTCATAGGCTTGGAATGCGGCGGCTGTATTCACCGCCGTGCCTTGGCCGACGGCTTTCATCACAGCATAACTGATCAACCCGTCCACATAGTCCTGGTCAGCAGATTTTTTGACCCAATAATAAGCGGTTTTTTCATTTTTAGGGACGCGCTCACCATTTAAATGATACATGCCGATCTGCCACTGGGCTCGGGCATCTCCTGCTTCTGCGGCTTTGAGAAAATGAAAATCACTCTTGGTTTTATCGACGCTGCCGGCCCAGCCATTGCCAAAATCCTGACCTAGAATATAGTGGCAAAAGAGATTTTGCGCCCAGCGTCTAACGCAATCCTGCGCCTTTTGGCGGGCGAGTGGTAAGTTTCGATGTTTGTCAGAGTCGACCCCATATAAAACCTCAATCAGCATGGGCAGAGCATTTTCGGCGACAGTTGGATTGGTCGAGGCACGGGTTAAAAATTGAAGCGCTTTACCTGATTGGGATGCTACGTCTGAATAGATGAAATTCGAGGCGTAATTGAGCTGCGCAATACCGCTGTCACGCTCAGCAGAAGTGAGGAGAAGTTTTTCCAATTTAGTCGGGTCCGGCTCGCCGCCAAACTCGCCCTGATAATACAGCATAAGAATTGAATTCGCGTTTTCATGCCCGGCCTGATGGGCGCGCTCCAAAAGCGTTTTGGCTTTCGCGAAATCTGGGTTGGCGCGAGGGCGCATTGTATCGTCAAAGATCAGGTTATAACCTTGGGTGAAAACGGCATGCATATCGCCTTGAGACGCCAATCTTTGCAGGTCCGGGGCGCTCAATTTGCTATAATCGGGATATTGAGTTTGGGCAGAGGCGGTAGAGGCAAAACCCGCTGTGATCATCAGTGACAGACCACATATAGCTACTAAGACAAAATTTTTGATGCGCTTTTTCATAAATACACGCGTATCAGACCAGGCATGAATACGGTCTGAAATTGTCGTTATTTTTTTAGCTCTGGCTTAAACTCGGCGAGACTTGCTAATTCATCTTTCGGCAGGGCGCTTTCCGGTACGATATAGGTATGAATGGCAAAAACGACGGCGAGTGTTTTTGGGAGACGGCGAAAACTCTGCCGCTCAACGCGGATATAGCGCGGAGCCGTCGGATCAATCGGTTTAGCGATGCCTTCGCCGCGCGGCTGATGTAGTTCGGGGTCCGTATAAATCAGAAAATTAGCGCGACCCAAAGGCTGTTCAACCCGTATGGCGGACAGCATACGCTCGACGATATTTTTGACATCTGAGAACTCCGGAACGGGGGCATGAATGCTCGAAATAGAGCGCCCGATTTTCTGCCGCGCATCCCAACTTGACGGGAAACACATCACCGCGGCGGTCAGGATGTGTGCGTCGCCTTGTTTCTGCAAAATGCAGAGGTCTTCTTGGACATGGCTCGCCGCGTCCAAGAGAGGGTGAAGTTTTTCTGACCTCGGGTAATTGCCTTCCTCGCAAATAAGGTCTCTCAACTCGGCACAGGCCGCGTCTGCCTCGGGCAGAGATTGGAAAACGACCTCACGTTTCTCAGACATAAGCGCACGGCGATAGGCCATCTGCGCTTCATATGTATCGGACTGTGTGAGCCAATCCGACATCGCCACGGGCCGGATACCGGGAAGTCGCGCTGTCTGCGGGTCAAGCCACGCTTTGACCGGGAGGTGGGAGTTTAGGATCATTCTATCCGTGACTTTGCTCTAAGGTAGATCGCATCGCTAAACTTACCCAGAGCAACCCATTCATTCCAATTATTGCTAAGCCAGTTAATAGATAAGCAGGTTTTGTTTTCAGTTAGGCATTCATTCGGGAAGGCGACATATTTGCGTCCCGCTTTATGGCCTATGAGATTGATTAGGCCGAACCTACGGTCTTCTGAAAAGTTCTCTACGAGGAGGTAAGCAATCGTGTCTATGCGTCCGGATTTTGGCACCCAAATAATATCGCCTGATGTGAGGTATTCAGGGTGAATTTGCAGGTAGCCAACACCTAAGAGTAATATGTCTTGTTTGTCATAGGTCACAGGGTGCCAATTACCCTTCCGTCCCCTCCGAAATATGCTCGCCCAACGCGCTCGCGATTGTAAACACGTCCTTATCTCCCCGGCCGCACATGTTCATGATGATCAGGCCGTCTTTGCCGAGTTCTTTGGCGAGATCGACGGTGCGGGGGAGGGCGTGGCTGGGTTCCAGTGCGGGGAGGATGCCTTCAAGGCGTGCACATTCTTGGAACCAGTGGAGGGCTTCGTCATCTGTCGCGCTGACATATTCCGCG
>CAZBDT010000196.1:0-3175 GCA_964490745.1 uncultured Algimonas sp. | reverse complement strand
TTCCATATTCTCTCCGCGCCCAATATGCCGTTCAGACGCGCGCGCTTTGTGGGGCTAGATCCGCACGCGACCTACGCATTGGAAGAGAGTGATGAGCATTATCGCGGAGATGCGCTGATGCAGTCAGGCCTGCCTTTGCCGCAGGTCTCAACGGGCGGTCGAGCGAAAGGCATCACATTCATGCCCGATGGGGATTTCAGCGCGCATCTATTTGTATTTAAAAAAGTGGCGGGTTAGGCTCGCACCATAATGAACGCCAAAGGCGTCGATAGGGGAAATCATGGAACTCAATTTCACGCAATTCAGCGTTTTTCTGGGACTAACGGCTTTAATCGCCTTCGCCACCTATTGGTTCTGCCGCGGGAGCCGCTCTCGTGGAGACGGCATTGGCGGCGAACAAGATTACTTCCTCGCGGGCGGTGGGTTGAAATGGTATTTCGTGGCGGGGTCGATCACGCTGACGAACCTGTCGACGGATCAGCTCGTCGGGATGAATGGCGCGCAAATGGCGCTGCTCGCCTGGTGGGAATTGGCAGCTGTCTTCGGCCTGATCATGCTGACCTTCATCTTCATTCCGGTCTATTATAAATATAATTGTACGACGACGACGGAGCTGTTGGAAAAGCGTTATAATAACCCGCATATCCGGGCGCTGATTTCCATTCTCTTCTTGCTGGGGAATATTTTTATCTTCCTGCCGGCCATCCTCTATGGCGGCTCGCTCTTCATGTCGAACCTGTTTGGGTTAAACATTAGCCTTTATATAATAGCGGCCCTCTTTGCCCTTGTCGGCTCGGCCTATGCCATTTTTGGTGGTCTGCGGGCTGTCGCAGTGTCTGATACGTTCTCAGGAATTTTGCTCTTCGGGCTCGCCATTACTGTGACAATCATCGCGCTGAACGCTATTGGCTGGGACTTCTCGGGCATTCCGAAAGAACGCCTGACCCTGATCGGCGCACCGGATAGCGATATACCCTTTGCGACATTGTTTACGGGCATGATTTTTATTCAAATGTTCTATTGGTCAACCAACCAGACGATCACCCAGCGCGCCATGGCCAGCCCGAGCGTGAAAGAAGCGCAAAAAGGGATATTGGCAGCGGCAGCCATCCGCCTGCTCATCATCCCGCCGATTATCGTCTTGCCGGGCATTGTCGCGTTTAAGCTCTATGGTGATATTGGCGACACGACCTATGGCCGATTGGTGGGTGACGTTCTGCCGACGTTCCTCTCAGGCGCTTTTGCCGCCGCGATTGCTGCCGCTGTGCTGACGACATTTAACTCGATCCTAAACGCTTCTGCGGCCCTCTGGGTCATGGATATTCACGAGACCTATGTGAACAAGACACCAAATGTGAAAAAGCTGTCGCTCTGGGTCTCAATCGTCATGGTCCTGCTCGGCTTTGCGATGATCCCGATTTTCAATAATCCGGAAAATTCGATCATTGATCTGGTGCAGCGACTTTATGGTCTGCTGTCCATGCCGATCTTATCAGCCTTTATTGTGGGGCTGCTTTTCCGAAATGTCAGCGCGACCGCGATGATTATCGCTGTGCTCTATGGCGTGATCTTTTACGGTTGGGCGACCAACCCCTTTGGTGAAGCGAATATCAGCCTGCATTATATCCATGTTATGGCGATCACACTGATTTCGGGTGTTGTCCTCGCGCTCTTATTGAGTTTTGTTTTAGGTCAAAAGCCCGTTTGGGACGCGCATAATGTCTTCGCGCGCGGTACGAAACCGGATGAATTAGACGCGATTAATTAGCGATTGAAACGCCCGCATATGCGGGCGTGACGCTTTATGCGCCGTGAATAAATTCGTTATCTTTATAGCCTTGGAAATAAAGCGCCGTGGTGAGATCGGTGTTATTAATCGCGCAATGTGCGGCGGCGGCCACAGCGGGTTTCGCGTAATAGGCCACGCCCAATCCGGCCGCCTGTATCATGGCCAGATCATTGGCCCCATCGCCAATGGCAATCGCCTGAGACGCGCCGCCCAGCGGGGTACTATATTTTTCCAATGTCTCTTGCTTGGCTTCACGCCCCAAAATCGGCCGACCCACATCGCCTAGAAGGGAGGTGCCATTATCCAAGAGGGTGTTCGCATGATGATGCTCAAATCCGCAGGCCTGGGCCACACGCTGCGTGAAAAATGTGAAACCGCCCGATACAATCACGGTTTTCGCACCATGAGCTTTCATGGTTTGGCACAATGTCACTGCACCCGGGTTGAGATGAATACGCTCTTTAAAACAGGTTTCCAAAACGGATAAATCCAAGCCTTTCAAGAGACCAACCCGTTCCGTCAGCGCGGCTTCGAAATCCAACTCGCCGCGCATGGCGCGCTCTGTGATTTCGCTGACATGAGCTTTCACACCCGCAAAATCGGCCAGCTCATCAATACATTCCTGTCCGATCAGCGTGCTATCCATGTCACAAATCAGCAGCTTTTTTTTGCGGTCAGCGGCAGGCTGAACGCAAATATCAGCCCCAATATTCAACGCCTCTAAATCGGCCCGCAAATTGTCTTGGCTCCCCGCATAAGGGCATTCAATGGCTTTATCTTTCGATAAAATAGCGTGGGGTGCATCAGACGGGAGCGCCTCAATAAGCGCATTAAACGCGTCCTTATCCGCATCTTTTAAGACAAGCGTTGCAATCATATCAGTCGTCATTTCAAACACACCTTCGGTCCGAGCTAGTCACCTAATCTATATCGAGCGCCTCATGCCGCTTTCGCTCGCATGGGTCAAATGGGTTGTGAGGTGTCAGGTGAAACTTCATCCTGAATTTTATACGACCTAAAAAATAGATATTCGCATGATTTCAAAGGCTTAAAATTTTTTTCAAAAGATGCATCCTCACTTCTCATTTTGTGCCGCATATTACATGGGTTCTCTCGGGTATTGGACAGGTAAGATATCGACTTGCTGATCCGAGAGGCTGTGTGTGAAACGTGCCTGGGATGATAACTTCGCACGTTAACTTGGTGAGCGGGGCCTGCCCTCAAGCTGCTGTATTCGCCCGGGAACGGTGTCGATACTTACGGTGGACAGGTGAAGTAATGAGGCCGTTCTCCAAAACGTCACAGCCGTAAGGTCAAACTTGCGTAAAACATTTTTCTATTTTGGTACTCCATCGCGAGTGCTGACCTTACGGGCCGTCCTAACTG
>CAZBDT010000195.1:0-3207 GCA_964490745.1 uncultured Algimonas sp. | reverse complement strand
AAACCTGCCGCTTAGAAGGCGGCTGCTCTATCCAGTTGAGCTATAGGTCCCCAATTTACCCTAATGGGTCCAAGGTAGCTTTCGATCAAAGTCAAAATTCTCGGCATATGACCGGGAGATTCTCTTCGACTTTGGTCGATCTATCACGCGATGCGGAATATTGTTAGCCTTTGCATAAGCAACCGCAGCTTCTTTTGACTCAAATTTCATTTCAAGCTGAGACCGCGTATCTACACTGCGTGTGTTCCCAGTTAAATCGTCAATCACGCGAGGTTGCGATGACTGAAAGTCTAAAATCCACACATCTGCTGTCGCCCGACCGGACGTCATAGCAGATGGACTCGCTTTGTAGATTTTCGCGTACATGAGTGTCCCGATAGCGCTAGAGTTAGCTAGCGTCAATCCAGCGGATGCCTAGATATTCTTATGAAACGCAGAATTCAGCATAGACTTTAACTCTAACGTATTGTGTGAATTTGCTTGTGCAGCCTTAAGCGCTTTTGCTTTCAATCGCTCCCTCACCTGAGCTGCAAGAGCTGATGCCTGTTCTTTAGCTGGCTGCATACTACCCAGAGCAAAAGGAGTGTTGGGATTAGGAGATACAGCCCTGTCTTTTAAAACCGATCGCGTGTCCTGAATCGTAGGTCCACTTTGACTTTGCCCAATTTGCGCTGGTTTACCATCTGGATACAAACTACGGGCTCGCCACCGCGCAAACACTTGACCCATCAATTGCGGTGTTGCGACATCACGCTTCCACAACTCAGTAAATTTAGCACTGGAACTATGTGGTCGATACTCAGCTGCCAGATTGTTGAGTATTACCCGCATCGGCAAATTTACCGACTCACCAAAAACCATTGTCTCGGCCGTACCCAATGACGGCAAAAATGAAAGTAATTCAGCCGCGCCATCCGGAACTGCAGCCCGCACAAAATTCTGGTCCAACTCATTAGATAGCCGCATGGAGAAAATCGTTGAACATTGCGACAGGGTAGAAGGTTCAAGCTCGGATGGGCGTTGAGATATAATTCCGAGCGATACGCCATATTTACGACCCTCTTTCGCAATCCGTCCAATGATACGACGCGTGGAATGGAATCCCAAGCTCTTATCACGGGGAATATATCGATGTGCTTCTTCACAAACGAGCAGAATTGGAAGCTTACGCTCTGACCATGTCGCCAATTCAAACGCTAAACGACTAACGACTGAAACAACAATATTCAGCGCGTCGGATGGAATGCCCGAAAAATCTAAGCATGAAATAGGTTTACCATTTACGGGGAGACGGAATATCCGTCCAACAATCTCTTCAATTGGTCTAGGTGACGTTTGATTTTTGAAGATAAATTGAAACCTAGGATCAGCAATAAGCGTCGCGATACGACGGTTCAAGCGTTTGTAAGGCGCGAGATTATTCGCATTATCCAATTTTCCCATTTCATGATCGATCAGTTTCGATACGTCCCGGATGCGGTATGGTACCGGGCTATCAAGCGTGATGTGAGTAGAGCGTTGTAGTTCGGCTTCAATATCGTCAAGTTTGACTTGGGTACTTATAGTCCCTGATCTTAGTGATCGATCATAAAGGCGCTTGGCCTTCAATAAAAGATCATGGAGAATTTCCGTTTCTTCTCGCGCCTGATCTTCAATTTCAGAGCAAAGCAATTCACAAGTTTCAACAAAATCAAACATCCAAAGGGGTAAGTCTAAAGAATCTTGATCGATAACTTCTGCGCGCTCTCCAAAACTCTTTGAATACTCATTATGAGGATCGAACAGAACAACATGCGCCATTGGATTTTCGTTTAGTATCGCCTGCAGTACCAGCGCCACAGTACAGGATTTACCAGAGCCTGTAGAACCTAGAATCGCGAAATGTTTTGATAAGAGATCATCTATTCGTACCTTAGCAACGATCGAATTATCTTGTTGCAAACGACCGACCTCAATACAGGATTCATTTTGTTTGTTGAAAATAAGTGTGAGCTCAGCGGGTGACATATTATAGACTGCTTCGCCAAGAACAGGAAAAGAGCGCACACCACGAAAGAACTTAGTCTCTCTCGTCGTATCGTTAGTTGTGATTTCACCAAGAATATTGAGTTGGGCTAAGCAGCCATCAGACATGCCCTCTTCATCTTTAGAGCCGATTTTGAGAGAGCTAACCATTGCGACAACGAGGGATTTACTCGTAACGATTTTTAAGATGGTTCCAATTTGTGCAAATTGAAGCTGATTATTACGTATAATCGATTTATTAATGGAAATCGTAGCCATGGAAGAACCGACGTTTCTGATACGGCCTATCTCAATCTGTTTGAATGGCTTTCCGTGTGGAGTGGTCACTACATTGTTTATTTGTTGAGTCGTCTGCATAGAAGTCCATTCCCTTATTGATGAACTTATAACGCAAATGGCTTAGCAAAGCCTTACGATCAAAATGATTTGGAATGAAATCCGTGGTCGGGGCGGCAAGATTCGAACTTGCGACCCTCTGTTCCCAAAACAGATGCGCTACCAGGCTGCGCTACGCCCCGAACACGGTGGAGCGCTACTTACCGCGGCCAACGTAAAAGGCAAGTAAAGAAGTTCAATAAATTCAGTTGCCGAAAAAACTATGTTTGACTGTGTCGCCGGGACGAATGCCTCGCGCCTTGGATTCACCACCTTTTAGCTCCACAACAGCGGCAACCACCGCTTCTGAGGAAGCACTTCGAAGAGTGTAAGGTTGATGAGAATGTTCAATCTTCAAAATCTTACCATTCGAACGCACAAATAAAATATCCAAAGGGATCGATGTGTTTTTCATCCAAATTGTAGCCACCTTAGGCTCGGCAAACTCGAAGATCATGCCCGTATCGGCATCCATTGATTCGCGGAACATCATACCACGGGCCTGTTGATCCAATGTCTTGGCCTCTTCGACAAGGAATTCATGGCTCCCATCATCCGTAACAATCGTCAAAGGTCTAGGGTCACCAAAATCAACAACATCGTTTTTTGACGTTTGAGCAAAAGCCGGACCTGCTAACAGCGAGATGGATATAAACGTACAGAGTAGTGTTTTCATAGAACCGACATACACAGCCCAAGGCCTGTATGTAAATTGAAAATCAGATGAGAATACAGCGCCAGTGTGCGGCAGACTGAATGGCAGTCCCTAGGGGAATCGAACCCCTCTTTCCAGGTTGAAAACCTGGC
>CAZBDT010000194.1:0-3212 GCA_964490745.1 uncultured Algimonas sp. | reverse complement strand
GTGTTGTGCTTTATGATGCGCTGACCAAATCTTTGAAAACGGCACAACAGCAAGATGTCGCGCATAAGATCAACGAGATCGGTGTCGCTACAGATAAAGAAGCCCAAGTCGCGATGGCCGCGATTGGTGCTGCTACGAATTCTAAGATGGCTGAGATGATGGAAGCGCACGAAGATCATATCGTCTTCGCGCGCAAGGTTTTGGAAGAAAAGGTCAAAGCCGATGAGCGTTTTGCTCGCCGCTTTGAGAAGATCGTCGAGAAGCATGATAAAAATGCTTATGGCGAAGACTCCTTAGGCGCGGCTGGAGGCCAGGCCTAAGGTGGACCTCTCCTACACGCACCGCGTATTGGATAGTGCGCGGGCAACCCGCCGATATTTTGCTAAATTTGAGCGTATTATCACGCATCTTCGCTCGGTCGCGCAGCTCTCATCCGATGAAGGTTTGATCACAGAGGCCGAGCAGAAAATTCTCGGGCAATATCTGGGTGATCTGAATAATAGCTTTACGGCACTGTCTTATAAATATTTGATGACGAATCGCGCCCCTGATTCGGGCAAGATGAGTATTGACAAGACAGAGTCCGGCTTTCCTGTGTTCTCTGAAATCATTCAGCTCGCCGCAGATGCAACGCAGGCCAAGAAGCATTTAAAATCCCTGCCTGACCAAGAACGTCTGAAAAAGGATATGATCAATCATATTTTAACAGAACGGTCTGCGCCAACGACATTGCAATATGCGCTGGCCCAACGGATTTATTACGAAACTTTAGTGAATGAGAATCTTTTCTTATCTCAGAACCACCCGCAAATTGTATGGGTCGGCAAAGACCTTCATCGTCAGAAACGTCGTTATATTATTCATTGGGCAGCCTATGATTCAAAGACGAATATACCTGTCGTCTATTTGATGGTGGTTGATGATACATCCAATCGCGCCCTGCCGAATGACGAAAGACGTTGGCCGCGCGTGCAAGACGCTTTAATGGCGCAGGCCATATCGGAATTGAAACTGCTAACGATTGCAAAAGGTTTTGATGAGGACTTCAATGGTCTCCACCCGAAAAGCCTGCGGCGGTTCCATTTGGGTCCAATGCACAGTCACGCCTTCACGGAACAACGCGGACCCATTCGCGACGTCTTAGCCAATGCCATTGGTGAAGAAGGCCTCGATTGGGCGCTTGCCTGGACCGTTGAAACGCTGATTTCGGATGGACAAGAGTGGAAGAAGGTTGGGCTGTTCAAACAAGCCCCGCGAGAAGTGTTCAGGCTGGATGCGTTCAATATGTCTGGAAAAATGGACGGTGTGACAGATATTACCCGATCGCTCATCCTTCCGCACCGCGCCTATCAGGTGATGGAAGAGCAACATGCGCAGGCCTTTGCCGGCGTTCGCAAATATGTCGTCGGACATAACGCAAAAATACTAAGTTATAATTAGGGAGCTGACATGTCGAACACGTCTGACCTGATGGAAATTAAAGAGACCGCGATCCGGGAAAAAGTTCCGGCGGCCCAATCCATGCTGGACGGTTTTGATCATACGCCGCGCTTGGCCAAGGCTAAGGATATTGAATCGGTGGCGTCTAAATCTCCGGGTATTGGCGGCACGCGCCGACGGTTCCGCTCGACGACGCCCGGCCTTGTGACAGCCTCCACAGCGCGCGCCGAAGGCGTGAATATTATCGCCCGCGTTGAAGCCACAGATGAAGATGATGCGTTGATGAGCCCCCTTCAAGCGGGTGTGCTCCATGGCCTAAGACGGGCGCTTGCAACGGCCCTGACCGTTGTGGACCAATATGCCGACGCAACCGGCCTATCTGCGCTGATGAAAGCGAATTTGGAAGGGAAACTTCCGGCGTCAAAACAGACGGAGTTTAACGAAGGCCTTGCTGCGAGCTCAATCATCTCGCTGCATGTTTTTGCGAATATGGCCAGCTATCTTTTATCGTCCCTACACGAGACATCAGAGCTGTCCATTGACGTTGGGGATGTGGAAGAAATTCTGACGGATAACCCGCAGCTCGCCCTCACCGGGGCGTTGTGGGAACTTGACCAAGACCTCGCAGTGTTTGCGGATAGCGAAGATAAACTCATCCCGACCGTGACGGCTTTTCTTGAACAACTTATGGAAAAAGCCAGTTTGCGTGCCGCAAACCTGCCCCGCCTGGAGGCCTTCACCTCGGTAGCCTATCGTGTGGAAGAAGATGATTTCGAAATCCGTGGCTTTGAAGCGGCCAGCCGCGCCAAATCTTCCAAGCTAACCATGACCTTCAAAAAGCCGAATGAAATTGTCGGCAACCATATTGCCAAATATCAAGCGATGAAATTGGCGAAAATGATCATGGCTTATGATTTTGATAGGAAGTTAAATCCCTTTGTCGAACTCGGCGGTTTCATCTTCACTTTCATGGGCGATGGAAAACCCGGAACGGGTAAGACCATCCTTATTCAAATGATGGCGGGATTGATAAATGATTATTGTAACAATGCGGGATATCCCTTCCGCTATCAGAACCTCTCGACCGAGAGCATTGATAGCTATCAGGGGAAATCGGCGCAGAATGCCAAGGCCTTTTTCAATACAGTGATTGATCCCAATGTTATCGGCTTTGGGACAATTGACGATATTGACCAGCTCGCAGGGAAACGCGGCGACCGTCAAAGTTCTGCCGGGCAATTAGAAATTACGGCGGTCCTGATGGAGAGTTTCGCAGGCGCCAATACGGTTGTGCGCGGGAATTGTACCTTTGGCATGTTTTCGAATTATCCGGAAAATGTAGATGATGCGTTGCGGCAGCGCGCAGGTGCGCGCTTCCTTGTCGACGGGCCACAAACGCGCGAAGATTATATCGATATTTTACATATTTTGATGGGCAAGAACCATAAAATCCCGGTCGGGGATCATGAGTTGTTTGAGACGCAGCAAATTAAAAAAGCTGTGGCGCGCTCTTTTGAAGCCCATAGTAAGCCGCAGGAAGATGGCTTGATCAAAGTCTATGAAGAGACGACGAAACAGCTCGGCAAGTTGGATACGTTGGCCAAAATTGGCGCGTATCTGAATAATATTCAGAATGTCGATGAGCGCTTTACCGGCCGCGCGATTAAGAACATCACAGACGCGATTAAAGTCCGGGCCATGGATTTCGAACTCCCCGATGAATGGATGGAAAACCCAGATCTCTTCCTGTTTAAAAATTATGACACAAAGAA
>CAZBDT010000193.1:0-3227 GCA_964490745.1 uncultured Algimonas sp. | reverse complement strand
CACGAAGGCGGCGATAAAAGCCAAGTTTGAACAGGCTTGGGAAGAGTTAAATGGTTGGCAACGCGCACTTCTCCTAAAGCGTTGGAGGATTTGGCAGCGCGAAAATCAAACCGCGCCCGACGCCAATTTCCTAATTTGGCTCATTCTCGGAGGGCGCGGTGCGGGCAAGACGCGGGCCGGGGCGGAGTGGATTCGCGACCGGGTGAAATCCGGCGCGCGCCATATTGCGCTTGTCGCGGCGAATTTCCGCGAAGCCCGCGCCGTCATGCTGGACGGGCAATCGGGCCTTCTCAATATCGGGCACCCGTCAGAGCGACCCAAATATATCGCCTCGCGCCACAGGCTCGAATGGCCCAACGGCGCGGTGGGCCATGTGTTCTCTGCGGAAGCGCCGGATGGTCTGCGCGGCTCGCAATTTGATGCGGCTTGGGCGGATGAATTTTGCGCGTGGAACCATGCGGAGGACACGCTGTCCAATCTGCGTTTGGCTTTGCGTTTGGACGGGGAAGACGGGCAGGGACCGCAACTCGTTGTCACGACCACGCCGCGCTCTACGCCTGAACTGGTCGAGTTGAAAGAATCCAAAGGCGTCGTGACCCACACGCTGCGGACGGAAGAGAATGCGCATCACCTCGCCCAAGGCTACTACGCCGCGATGGAAGCCGAATATGGCGGCTCTCCATTGGGGATGCAGGAATTAGAAGGCGAGATTGTCACGGAATGGCCGGGCGCGCTCTGGTCGCGGGCGACGATTGCGAAGATACGGGAGAATAAAGCGCCGGAACTGGACCGCATCGTGATTGCGCTCGACCCGCCCGCGACCTCTGGACCGAAATCTGATGCGTGCGGGATTGTCGTCGCGGGGGTCAAAGATGGCCGCGCCTATGTCTTGCAAGACGCCACGATGGGCCAAGCCACGCCAGAAAGTTGGGCTGCCAAAACTGTGGAGTTATTTGAGAACTATCACGCCGATTGCGTCATCGCGGAAGGCAATCAAGGCGGCGAAATGGTCGAAGCCGTATTGCGTCAAGAAGCGCCCGCTCTACCCGTACGCTGCGTTACTGCACGTCGCGGCAAAGTCACTCGGGCCGAGCCGATCAGTCACCTTTATTCAAGAGGCCTCGTCACTCATGTTGGCCGCTTCGATGCGCTGGAAGCGCAAATGTGTAAAATGGGCGCGAAGATGGGCAAGGGAAGAGGGAAATCCCCGGACAGGGTCGACGCGCTCGTCTGGGCGATTGACGCGCTGCTGGGTGGGGGACGTGGCGAAGCGCGGGTGCGGGCGGTTTAATTAATGCGAGCTCTGAAACTGATTGAGACAGCCGATGACATAATTGTACCTTCGCGCATTCGGCCTTTGGGGGCGAAACAGACGAATTTAATACCCTCGTCATAACCCGACGTCGCACTGTAATTGCACTGCGAAAAATCCGTTGGTGCGGTTGCGCCGTTAGAAAATCCTAAATCCGTCGCCTCGGTAAAGGTCAAGCCGCTATCGCCTGCGGCGAAATCAATAGTGCCCGTGAGGGGGCCGCTATCATCAATATCGCCATTATAGAATGTGATTTCGGGAGGGAGCGTATCGACAAAGAAAAGCGTATCGGTGTCCACGGGTCCAGACCCCGTATTTGTCGCGGTTATGGTGTAAATGACGTCTGATCCCGGAACGGAATATTGAACGTCATTGCCGCTAAATAATGCGACAGTTTTCTCTGCACTGATGGAGGCCATTTGATTATTATCAAAAATCCAATAACCCACATTTTCGGACGTATGGGTCCGGGTTTTGTCACCTGCGACAACTTCTTCATCAATGGCCCATTGAATTTGGTTGTTGGGTAACGGGTCGGCGCCATAAAGAATGGCCCAGCCACCTTGCCCTCCATCTTCACCGGCTTGTGTCAAAATTCCAATGTCGAAGTCGCCTGTCACATTGTAATTATAGGGAGGATTATTGCCTACGCCCGCGCCCGTATCGGGGCCTACCGCTGCAGCGAAGGAAATATCGTTGACCGTTCCACTGCCGGCTTCGATGACGATATATCCCAGCCATTCATCTGCGCGCGTTCCGTTAATTTGGCCGATATGTTTACCGATACAAATGCCGTCCGCTTGGCCAGAGAAAAAAGCACCATTGCCGCGCGTGTCGCAATCATAGTTCCAGAAAACGCTGGCGCGAGGATCGTTAAATGACATGACTTGGCCAAGGACATGCGGATTGGCATAGCTTTGCGTGATGTCACCCGTGACGTCTTCATTATTCACATTGTTCCAAGTCCCGGGAACAGATAGGCCGCTGGTTCCCGTGGAAAGAACTTTGCGGGCTTCATATTTTAATCCGCCGCTATCATACGCGCCTTCATCCGCGATGACGCAATGGACATCGGACGCCGTCACGTTTGAACTGTTTTCATATTGTTGGATGCGAAGTTCAAAACTGTCTGACGTAATGTTTCTGATCCGGGTGACAGCCGATGGGGCGGAGTCGCTTGGCAGATTATATGTGCAGACGACAATTGCGTCAGTATAGCTATTTTCCAGCGATATGGTTTGCCACGTCGCGCCTATATTCGGCAGGCGCTTGATCTCTAGATCAGACGTTAAAATCTGACCATAGGCGGCGTCGCAAAACAGGCACCAGCTTAAGATAGCTGCAATGACATAACGACCCAACATGGGCATATAATATTAAACGAGAATGACCGTGAGATTAACGTAAAAGTTGAAATTTATACGAAACATTGCCCTTGGAGCCAATTATAGTCCGATTGTGCTGGGTTCATTTTGATTTTGATTGACCTTTGGGAATAGGGTTAAAACACGGATATGATAGGAGACACGCCCCATGAAAATGTACATAAAATCCGTTATGGTCGAGGATCAAGCCAAGGCGCTGGCGTTTTATACCGATGTGCTGGGGTTCACCGTCAAACATAACATCCCAATGGGTGAGCATAGCTGGATCACGCTTGTCTCGCCCGAAGAGCCGAACGGGGTCGAGTTGGCGCTGGAGCCCAATGCCTATCCGGCAGCAGCTGAATTTCAGGCCAAGCTGATGGGGGATAATATTCCGTGGACATCCTTTCAGGTCGATGATGTCGAGGCCGAGTATAGACGCCTCACCGCCAAGGGCGTGAAATTCACTCAGGGGCCGACAAAAGCGGGCGAAGTCACCCTCGCATGTTTTGACGATACATGCGGGAATTTAATCCAGATCATTGCGCTTT
>CAZBDT010000192.1:0-3229 GCA_964490745.1 uncultured Algimonas sp. | reverse complement strand
TCTTTGACGGCGGCGCAGATCTCGTCATTGCTGACCGCGATATGGCCGTCCACGACGTGCCGGCAAATGGCAAAGGTCAACTGGCCAAAGGTACGGACCGCCGTACCGTCGGCAAAGCCGTCTACATGGTTCAGGCTGATGGGGTGTCCCGCTTCCAAGGCTTGGCCCAAAGTTTGCGCGCCTTCGGCTTCGACGGCGATGACTTTGGCGTCAGGGGCGTGGCGATCAAAATAGGCGCCAATGCCGGAGACGAGACCGCCGCCGCCTGTGCAGACATAAATGGCCGCCGGGGTGCGGGGCATTTGCTCCAGAATTTCCTTGGCCACCGTGCCTTGGCCCGCAATGACGTCGCGTTCGTCAAAAGGGTGGACGAAGACTGCGCCGGTTTCGGTGGCGTATTGGATGGCGGCCTCGCAGCTATCGTCATAGCTGTCGCCGACCAATTTGGTTTGCGCGCCCATGGCTTGCACGGCGCTGACCTTAATGGGCGGGGTGGTGATGGGCATGAAGATCAAGGCGTCTATGCCGTAATATTGTGCGGCTGCCGCCACGCCTTGCGCATGATTTCCGGCACTGGCGGCGACAACGCCGCGGGCGCGCTCGGTCTCTGTGAGGGCAGCAATTCGATTGGCCGCACCGCGAATTTTGAAGGAAAAGACATCCTGCATGTCTTCGCGCTTCAGCCAGATTTTGCGGCCCAGACGCGCGGAGAGTTTAGGCGCAAATTGCGTTGGGGTCCGACGCGCCAGACCATAGACCTGCGCCGCATCAATGCGCGCGCGCAGATCGTCCAGATCGATATGTGTCGCCTCAGCTGCGGACATGACCTGCGATCCATTGGCCGGTGGCAAATGTGGTCAGATTGCCGCCCAAATCGCCGGTTGTATGGCTGCCGGCCAAGGCGGCTTCGACAGCGGCCTCAATCGCGGTGGCTTCGTCTTCCAAGCCGAAGGACAGGCGTAACATCCACGCGGCGGATAAAATCATGGCCAGCGGATTGGCTTTGCCTTGGCCCGCAATATCGGGGGCGCTGCCATGGATAGGCTCGAACATGCCCATGCGCCCGTCCGAGAGCGAGGCCGACGGGATCACGCCCATGGACCCGCAGAGGACAGAGGCTTCATCGGTCAGAATATCGCCAAACATATTCTCAGTAAGGACAACGTCAAAATCCTGCGCCCGCGTCAACATATGCATTGTCATCGCATCGACGAGGAGATGCTCCAGCTCGACCTCGGGATATGATTTCGCGACATCCACCACGGTCTCGCGCCAGAGACGGGAGGTTTCCAAAACATTGGATTTATCTACAGACGTGACCTTCTTGCGGCGCGTCATGGCGAGGTCGAAGGCCTTGATCGCAATGCGGCGCACTTCGGACTCAGAGTAACGGCATTCATCATAGGCGCCCGCTTGATCGCGGCCCTTCTCGCCGAAATAAATTCCGCCTGTCAGCTCGCGCATGACGACGAAATCGACATCTTCCAAACGCTCGCGTTTCAAGGGCGCGCGGTCAATCAGGGCAGGGTAAGGCTTACAAGGACGGATATTGGCATAGAGATTCAGACGCTTGCGCAGGGGCAAAAGAGATCCAAGCTCCGGACGATCTTCGCCCTTGAGATGGTCCCATTTGGGACCGCCCACCGCACCCAGCAGGATTGCACCCGTGCGTTCGCAGCTTGCAAAGCTCTCATCGGGGAGGGGCTTGTGACCCGCATCAATCGCCGCGCCGCCAACCAGATGCTCCTCGATGGTTAACTCATGGCCAAATTTAGTCGCCACCGCTTGCAGGACTTCCAGCGCGGCCGCACCGACCTCGGGACCAATCCCGTCACCGGGCAGATAGGTAAAATTGATGTTCATCGGCCCAAAGCTTTCTGTGACTCAAAGGTAGAAATCGCGTCGGATTGATTTTGCAGATAACCCATCTCGTCCACGCCTTCCATCAGGCAGTGACGGGAAAAGGCATCAATTTCGAATGGATAAGTTCCGCCATTTCCGGGCAGGCGAACCTCTTGGGCTTCCAAATCTACCGTGACGTCAGCCCCCGGATTATCAATCAACCAGTCATGGGCGCGTTTTTCGATAATGATCGGGAGCAGACCATTCTTGAGCGAGTTATTGCGGAAGATATCTGCAATCTCGGAACTGATCACAACGCGAAAGCCATAATCCGTCAGGCCCCAAGGCGCATGTTCGCGCGAAGACCCGCAGCCAAAATTATGTCCGGCGACGAGAATTTCGCAGGCTTCGCCTTCCGCAGAATTGAGCAGGTGATCCGTCTTCGTCCCGTCGGGGTGATAGCGCAGATTGGCAAAAACATGTTCGCCCAATCCGGCTTTTGTTGTCATGGACAAAAACTTGGCGGGCATGATTTGGTCTGTGTCGATATTGGTCGCGGGCAGGACCAGCGTTTTCGATGTCACGCGGGTGAGGGGCAGAAAACTCATGCTGCACTCTCCATCTCGCGTGGGTCTGTGATGACGCCATTCACCGCTGTGGCCGCCGCTGTTTCGGGCGAGGCCAAAACTGTGCGCACGCCCGGGCCTTGGCGGCCCATGAAATTCCGGTTGGAGGTCGAGACAACCAGATCACCCGGCGCGCCAATATCACCGTTCATGCCAAGGCACATGGAACAGCCCGCTTCGCGCCATTCCGCACCTGCAGCGATAAAGATCTGATCCAGACCTTCCTCTTCGGCTTGATATTTCGTGATGACAGAGCCGGGGACAATAATCGTTGTCACGCCGTCTGCGACTTTGCGGCCCTTCAAGATAGAGGCCGCCGCGCGGAGGTCTTCCAAGCGAGAATTGGTGCAAGAGCCGATAAAGACCTTATCGACCTTGGTGCCGGAAATCTGTTGGCCTGACTCGAGCTGCATATAATCCAAAGCGGCTTGGTCCGCGTCTGAGGCCGCATCCGGAATGATCTCGCCGATCTTCATGCCCATGCCGGGATGGGTGCCATAGGTGACCATAGGCGTGATGTCTTCGGCGCGGATGTTGACCTCTTTGTCAAAGACGGCGCCTTCGTCTGTCGCGAGGCTCGCCCAATCTTCGCAGGCCGCGCCAAAATCTTCGGGTGCGAATTTTCGCCCGCGAATGAAATCAAATGTGATCTGGTCCGGGCCGACCATGCCGCAACGTGCGCCCGCCTCGATGGACATGTTACAGACCGTCATACGACCTTCCATGCTCATCTCTTCAAAGACATTGCCGCGATATTCCAG
>CAZBDT010000191.1:0-3305 GCA_964490745.1 uncultured Algimonas sp. | reverse complement strand
ATCACCGCGGCCAGTTTAAAGCTCTTTCCAAAACCGGGATATGTGCAACGTGCCCTAATCGGATTGGACAGCGCTGCGGCGGCTGTCGCCCTATTGGACCCTTTCCGCGCAAGCGGACGCTTGGCCATGTTCGAAGTCATGCCCGCTATTGGCTACCGCGCCGTCGTCGATAATTTCGAGGCCATTCGCGATCCCTTTGCTGGTCAACATCCGTGGTATTTGCTCTGTGATTGGGAGGTCGAGACAGAAGAAGAAGGCCTAAGCATCGCCGAAGCCGTCATTGGAAAGGCGCTGGAAAATGAGCAAGTCTCAGATGCCGTTATCGCGATGAATGAGACACAGGCAGCAGAGCTACTCTCTATTCGCGAACATATGAGCGCGGGGCAGAAATTTTTAGGCGGCTCCGTCAAACATGACATCACCGTTCCAATTGATAAAATTCCGGACTTTTTTAAGCTGGCGGATGCCGCCATGCAACGCGTCGTGCCGGGATGCCGCCCTGTTGGCTTTGGTCATTTTGGCGACGGCAATATCCATTATAATATCGCGCAGCCGGAGCGGGCTGATAAAGCGGCTTATCTAAAAAATTGGGACGCGCTCAGCCAACCCGTCTTTGATATTGTTGATCAGCTCGGCGGCTCAATCTCTGCCGAACACGGCATTGGCATTATGAAGCGAGACGATCTCGCAGAACGCGCCAGCCCCGTAAAAATGAAACTGCTGCGCGCGGTCAAAACAGCGCTGGACCCCGAAGGCATTATGAACCCGCGTGTGATGGTTTAAATCCAGACTGACAAAAGAGATGTGCGAGGACTCGCAATCTCATCGCGCGCTCCCTACGTATTCTACTCACTAACCCACGGATACGAGCTGCATCCCGCAGCTGATCTCATGAGGAGGAGCCAAGATGCTAACCTTACTTTCCCCTGCCAAAAAAATGAATATGGATCCGGCTGAGACCGGCCTGTCCGAAACCCGTCCGCGTTTTGAAGCGGACACCAAAATGCTGGCAAAACTCGCAAAGACGAAAACGCCCGCTGATCTGAAAAAGCTGATGCATATTTCGGATAATCTCGCAGAATTAAATGCTGAACGCTTTCAGGCCTTTAATCTGGACGGACAATCAAATTCGGCCAAGGCGGCCGGATTGGCCTTTGATGGCGATGTCTATTGGGGTTTAGAAGCGAAGAGCTTGTCCGATGATGACCTCGCTTACGCACAAGATCACCTGCGCATTCTGTCAGGCCTCTATGGTGTACTCCGCCCCATGGATGCGATCCAGCCCTACCGTCTGGAGATGGGGACAAAGTTTGAAAATGCGCGCGGCAAGAACCTCTATGAGTTTTGGGCCGATACGCTCGCACCGTCTTTAAATGAAGAGCTTGCGAGCCACGCAGACCAAACCATCGTGAATTTGGCGTCGAATGAATATTTCAAAGCCGCCAATACAAAAGCGCTGTCCGGCCCCGTCATCTCTGCCAAATTCTTGGAAGAGAAAGACGGAAAGTCCCGTCCGATCCAATATTACACCAAATTTGGACGCGGGTTGATGGCGCGCTGGATATTGCAAAATCGTGTGGACCGCGCGGACGGCCTGAAAGATTTTAATTCCAATGGCTATAAATTCGATGCGTCGCAATCGACCGATGACGTCCTCGTCTTCGCCCGTCCTCAGCCTCCGAAAAAAGGGAAATAGGTCCGCAAAGGGTGAGAGTTTACGCACAGGACTTTGCACAATGCCATAAGGACAGCCCGTGGAAATATGGGCTGTCGGATTGGTGGTCCGTGATCAAACGAACTATCAAAGAAGCCAATCATGACAATGTGAGTGTCATCGCGGCTGGCGTCGCTTTTTTCTCACTCTTGGCCGTTTTCCCTTTGATCACAGCTGCCCTGTCGACCTTTTCTTATTTCGCCGATCCCGGTGACGTGCAGGGCCTGACAAGCGCTTTTGCGAATTTTCTTCCCGCAGACGCATATAAAATCTTAGAAGGTCAGGTGAATAGCGTGCTCTCCGCGCCGCCCCTCACAGCCAGCTTTGGTATTGTTTTCTCTTTGGGGTTTGCCTTTGTGTCTGCGGGTGCAGGCATTCGCGCGATGATGCGAGCTATGAATGTCGCATATGAGGAAATTGAGGACCGAAATCCGGCGGTCTTTTTTCTCCAAGGTCTGCTGATGACTTTGGGGAGTTTATTTTTTGTCTGGGTGTCGCTTTTCATCATCATTGGTGTATCTGCGGCTCTTTCTTATACAAATTTTGAGCAATCGGCTGGCTTCACAACGCGAACTCTGCCGTGGTTACTGCTCATTACGATTTTCTGTTTCGCCTGTGGCGTGATGTATCGTTTCGGGCCGTCGCGTCGTCCGGCCCAAAAAAGGTGGGTCTTACCGGGGATTGGGTTTGCCCTCGTCAGTTGGATTTCAATTAGTTTTGGATTCTCGAAATTCGTGACGCATTTCGGGGCTTATAACGAAACCTTTGGAGGAATAGCCTCGGTGATTATCTTGCTGATCTGGCTGTGGCTGACGGCCATGGTCGTTATTCTGGGTGCGGAATTAAATTCAGAGCTTGAGCGTCAAACCATAGCCGACACAACGCGCGGCCCTGTCAGGCCCTTGGGACAGCGCGGCGCCAGAATGGCGGATTTCGTTGCAGATCATACAGAGCCGCAGCTCTCAAGAGATGAAGTTGCAGACCCCATCGCCCCAGAATAGATTTAAACGAAAGAAATTTAAACCGCCGGAATAGGCCGTATCAAATCCGGCCCTTCATTGCGGGCATTTCCGACAGAGCGATC
Organism: uncultured Algimonas sp.; assembly: GCA_964490745.1. Taxonomy (GTDB): domain Bacteria; phylum Pseudomonadota; class Alphaproteobacteria; order Caulobacterales; family Maricaulaceae; genus Litorimonas. The sequence continues at coordinate 507 of CAZBDT010000191.1, read as the reverse complement.
CACTTCATAATGGCCCAAATCTCGCCCGCCGAGCATCGTCTCTAGCGTTCGGTCCGGATTTTCATCCCAATCCAGCCAGCGGTCCCACTGGCTTTCCGGCAAGCGCGCAGGCATGCGGTGATGCAGATGTTTGACATCGCCCACCGCCGCCGTCGTCAGAATTGTACAAGACAGCAGCTCTATCCCCTCATCCACGCGCCACCGCTCCCATAATCCGGCAAAGGCGAAAATCTCATTGCCGACATTTTCGCTATCTTCGAAAATAAAATGGGGTTGTTTCACCTGTTTGACTGCCTTGCCATCAAGAGAGGCAATCTCGATCCGTTCCCATTCATACCATCCCGTTGTTGGGATGAGCGAGCGGCGACGTTTATAGGGCGTGCGGAAGCTAGGCTTCTCTTTCGCCGTTTCCACGCGCGCATTGAATAAGGGTCGTCCTTCCGGCGGTTCTTTGCGCCAAGACGGATGCAGCCCCCAGCGCATCGGTACCACGGCGCGCTCTTTCTG
>CAZBDT010000190.1:0-3386 GCA_964490745.1 uncultured Algimonas sp. | reverse complement strand
GGACGCTGGTGCTTTTGGCGCAAAATGAAGTGGGGTATGGCAACCTCATGGATTTGTCCTCTGCGGCCTTTCTGGAAATTGAAGCGACAGATCTCCCCCATGTGAAGGCGTCCCGGATTGAGGGCTGGACAGCGGGCGTTATTGCCCTGACTGGCGGGCAGGATGGTGTCTTCAATCAGTTGATAAAAGCGGGGCGTTTGGCCGAGGCTGAAAGCTGGTTGTTGAGATTGAAAGCGCTTTACCCCGACAGGCTCTATGTCGAAATTCAGCGCCATACACCGGAGGAAAGTGCTCTCACTGAAGCCGCGTTAATTGATCTGGCCTATCAGCATGATCTCCCCCTCGTGGCGACGAATGAACCTTACTTCCTCGATCCGGATATGCATCAGGCGCATGACGTTCTCTTGGCGATGAGTGAGAGTAGCTATGTGTTGGAAAAAGACCGCCGCCGTCTTTCGATGCAACACTATTTTAAATCGTCAGAAGAAATGATCGGATTGTTTAAAGACATTCCGGAAGCGATCGTAAACACTGTAAGAATTGCGGAGCGGTGTGCCTATCGCGTGCCGAAACACGCGCCGATCCTTCCAAATTTTGGGGACGGGTCTTACTCAGAAGATGAACTTCTCGTGCAACAGGCGAAGGCCGGATTGGAAAAGCGGCTTGAACAGGTCGAGATGGCCGAGCCGCGCGAGGCCTATTTCGAACGTCTCGATTTTGAGCTCAATATTATCAAAAATATGGGGTTCCCCGGCTACTTCCTCATCGTTGCAGATTTTATCCAATGGGCGAAAGATAATGATATTCCCGTCGGTCCCGGACGGGGGTCAGGTGCGGGATCTGTAGTGGCCTGGGCGCTGACGATTACCGATTTGGACCCGCTGCGTTATGGTCTGCTGTTTGAGCGGTTTTTGAACCCGGAACGGGTCTCCATGCCCGACTTCGATATCGACTTTTGCCAAGAACGACGCGGAGAAGTGATTGACTATGTCCGCCGCAAGTATGGCGACGGGCAGGTCGCGCAGATCATCACTTTCGGGACATTGCAAGCGCGCGCCGTGGTGCGCGATGTCGGGCGCGTTATGCAAATGCCGCTGGGGCAGATTGACCGTCTCGCGAAACTCGTGCCGTCCAACCCAGCTAATCCTGTGTCTTTGGAGCAGGCCATCCGCATGGAGAAAGGGTTGCAAGAGGCCCGCGACGCGGAGCCAAAGGTGGCGCGTTTATTGGACACAGCCCTGAAACTGGAAGGCCTTTACCGGAATGCGTCGACCCATGCGGCGGGTGTGGTGATTGGGGATAGACCGCTCACGCAAATCGTTCCGCTCTATCGCGATCCGCGCTCGGATATTGGCGCAACACAATTTACAATGAAATGGGCGGAAAAAGCGGGTTTGGTGAAATTTGATTTTCTGGGCCTAAAAACACTAACCGTAATTGATCGCTGTATCGGCTATTTGAAGAAGCAAGGTATTGAGTTGGACCCGGACACACTTCCGACCACCGTTCCGGAAGCTTACAAGCCTCTGGCGGAAGGCCTCTCGGCGGGCGTATTCCAGCTGGAAAGTTCTGGGATGCGTGACGTCCTGCGCAAGCTAGCCCCCGATAGTATCGAAGAACTGACCGCTTTGATCTCGCTCTACCGCCCGGGCCCGATGCGGAACATTCCGGATTACGTAGAACGAAAATGGGGGCGGCAGGAGATCAGCTATCCGCATCCAAAGTTAGAGTCGATCCTGGAGGAAACTTACGGGATTATCATTTATCAGGAACAGGTGATGGAAATCGCCAAAGTCCTGTCGGGCTTCAGTCTCGGCGATGCGGATTTGCTCCGCCGCGCCATGGGTAAAAAAGATCAAGCCGAGATGAACCGCCAAAAGGGCAAGTTTATTGACGGGGCGGTCGAACGCGGCGTGGACGGCGATCAGGCCGCCGGGATTTTCGATCTCGTGAATGAATTTGCGGGCTACGGCTTTAACAAATCCCATGCGGCGGCCTATGCGATGATCACATTCCGCACGGCTTATCTGAAAGCGCTGCACACGACGGAATTCCTCGCCGCGATCATGTCGCTCGATCTCGCCAATGTCGAAAAGCTTGCGCAGTTCTATCAAGAAGCCAAGCGCATGGATGTCGAGGTCGTGCCGCCTTGTATCAACCGCTCACAAGCTGATTTCGATGTTGAGGACGGGGCGGTCCTTTACGCCCTTGGCGCGCTGAAAAATGTCGGTTTAGAGGCGATGAAACATCTCGTCGCCGTGCGCGAAGAGGGCGGACCTTTTTCCTCGGTGAATGACTTTGCGCGTCGCATCGATATGCGGCAGGTCAATAAGCGCGCGATTGAGAATTTAGCGCGAGCAGGGGCGTTTGATTGTGTCGAGCCAAACCGTGCCATGGTTCTCAAAAATGCAAATCTCATTCAAAGTATCGGCTCGCTCGCGGCGCAAGAACGTGAAAGCGCACAGGTGAGTTTGTTCGGCGATGCAACCGTTGAAATCAAAGATCCTGATCTGGAATGGTGTGATGAGTGGATGCCGATGGAGAAGCTCGATCACGAATTGGGGGCTGTTGGCTTCTATGTTGGCGGGCATCCTTTGGAAACGTCAGAGTCGGATCTGTCGAAATATACGGCGGCGGACAGGCTCGAAACCATGACAGCAGGTGCCTATAAAATGGTCGGAGTCGTGCGGAAACGCCAAGAGCGGGTCTCGAAACGCGGGAAACGCTTCGCCTTTTTAGAACTGTCTGATCCAACAGGGAACTATGAAGTGCTGGTCACGGAAAAGCTTCTCTCCGCCAAACGCGATGTCATGAACGCAGGAGACCTCGTCGTCGTGGATGTAAGCGCAGAGTCCAATGATGGCGAGCTGCGTCTCTTCGCGGAAAATGTAAATCTACTGGGCGGTAGCTCATCGACCAAGAGCCAAAAAACGGAAGCTACGAAAGCTACACCGGCGGGTTTGAAAATCAGATTGCGCCAAGGCGATATCCAAACTTTGGATGAGCTAAAAGCGATGTTGGAAAGGTTGCGAGATACACCTTACCAAATGAGTGGCTATATAGAGTTGGTGATCCCCCTGAATGAAAAGCGGGAAGCGGCGTGGCGTCTCGACGGACGTTGGGCGATTGATCCATCCGTACGAAAGGCCATCAAAGCCAATAGCGCCGTTGAGACCATTGCGGAGATTGCGGCATAAAATCCTTGCAATCCGTCGAAATACCGCTATGTCGCGCGCATCAATTCGCGTCTGCGGTCTGGTGCATGTCATATAGGCATGTGTCAATTCCGGTCGGTCTTTTGCTTTTAGCTCTGGATCGTCACCCCGCAGGCTAGGTCAACCGGAAGTACGGAGATATCCAATGGCTCTTCCTGAATTTTCTATGCG
>CAZBDT010000189.1:0-3412 GCA_964490745.1 uncultured Algimonas sp. | reverse complement strand
CGACAGCCGTGTGCAACGCATTTATGGCGGCACGAATGAGATCATGAAATTGGTAATTGCGCGGAGTTTGTAAGTGAGATTAGGAGCTCTGATGGTAATGTTCCTTTTGGGTTGCTCTTCAACCCAATCGGATCTTACCCCGGGGCATAAATTTTATACTGATTTCAAGTGGAGCTTTTCTGAAACATGTGCAGATGAAAGTGATAGTGTGGTAATTTCACCAAAGCTATTTTCGGTTGGAAATACAGCGTGTGAAATTGAGAGTTATGAAGACAATCATTTGACCAAGATAAAGCTTGTAAATTGCGCATCGGATAAAATTCAAGCCTATGAAAAAGTAATAGCTATTCGCACCACTTACAATGCGTATTTCATCGACGGCTGGACAGAGAATCCCCAAAGGCTTTATCGTTGCAGTTTTTTCTGAAGATTTAACGTGCCCTCAAATTATCATAAATAATGTCCTACCCACCCATTCACTACATTGATGATAGTCCGGGTTATATAAACCGGATCATTGATACGCATGGCTTTGCTTTGCTGGCATCCTCCAATGTGGACGGCCCATTGGCGACGCATATTCCGATAGTTCGAGACGGCGAGTATCTCTATGGCCACTTAGCGGCGAATAATCCGATGACAGCCTTTATCGGGACATCGATGATTTTTCTCGCCGCTTTTCACGGGCCGCATGATTATATTTCTGCCACACTTTACGATAATCCCGAAAGCTCTGTTCCGACTTGGGATTACACCGCCGTTCATGTGTATGGCACGGCGCGGGCTTTATCTGCTGAGGAAAGCGTAGACCGCATGGCCGAGTTGACGGAAATCTATGAGGCTAAAGACGGTTGGGCGATGGAAGACGCGGCGCAATATGCCTCCCGCCTTTTCCCGCATATCCTCTATTTTGAAATGCGCATGGACACGGTGCGCGGCATCCGTAAATTGAGTCAAAATAAAAATGCGGAGACCCAAGCTCGTATCATTGCGGATTTGCGGTCCAAGGGAAATGACGATCTCGCTGACGAGATCGAGCTCATAAGGAAACGATAAGATGGAAAAGCTGACTTACGCCTTTAATGACGGCGTTGCCGTGATCACACTGGATGACGGGAAAGCCAATGCGCTTGGCTCTCAAACATGGGCGGAATTAAATGAAGCGCTCGATATGGCCGAGAAAGACGACGCGATTGTCGTCATCACAGGCCGGGACGGCATGATGTCCGGTGGGTTCGATTTGAAAGAAATGGGCAGCGGTCCGCAAGACGCGCTGGAGCTAACCTCCAAGGGCTCGAAATTTGCGCGCCGTATCATGGCCCATCCGCGCCCTGTCATTATGGCTGCACCGGGCCACACCATCGCCATGGGCGCGTTTTTGGCATTGGCTTGTGATTATTCTTTTATCAAAGCCGGGAATTTCAAAGTCGGCCTGAACGAAACACTGATCGGCATGACCATGCATAATTTCGGGATTGAGATGGGCCGCTATCACTTGCCGAAATCCTATTTCAATCGCTGCGTGATCAATGCGGAAATCTTTGATCCGAAAGGTGCGATGCATGCGGGCTTTTTTGACCGCGTCGTCCCCGAAGAGCAATGGCCCATGGCTATCCCCATGGTCGGCCAAATGTTCGGGCAATTAAATGCCAAAGCCTTCCGCGAGACCAAGCTGCGCAGCCGCAAGGAAATTTTCGCTATCCTCGATCAAGCGATTGCAGATGATCTGGATCCCGCAAAGGTGCATGCGTTATAGGATACACAATGCATGTCCTCGTTGAGGAAAACACCTCTGGCCGTGATTTCGTTGTCGGCGATATTCATGGGCATTTTGATTTGCTGCATGAAGAGTTGGCATATGCTGGTTTCAATCACCATGATGACCGACTGTTCTCTGTTGGTGACCTAATCGATCGAGGCCCAAAAAGCTTGCAATGCTTAGAATTGTTAAATCAGTCTTGGTTCTATGCCGTGTGTGGGAATCACGAGCAGATGATGATTGACTTCGTTCTTCACAACGCGTTCCCGAATTGGCGGCGCGATTATGGTCAATGGCTTGACAATATCAGCGATGAGGAAGCGAAGATATGGGCCACTCGCTTAGACGACTTACCAGTTGCCATGACATTACAGTGTACCGATTACAAAGTCGGTATTTGTCATGCGGAACCAGCAGGTCTAGATTGGGACAAAGTGATAAAAGACCCTGATAGTTCTAAACAAATGATGTGGGGTCGCACAGTTCTGCGCGGTGAAGGCGATCTCGGTCTAGTCAAGGGCATCGACTTCACTGTGCATGGCCATACGCCCGTTTCCCAACCTCGTCGCATTGGAAATCGATATTTCTTGGATACAGGAGCAGGAGACGGAGACAGTTTGACGGTCAAACGTTTAGATAAACTCTTCGAAGAATATTCAGACTACAAGATATTCTTATAATGGAACGTCGGTCATATCCTCTCCGCGACGGCACACTCTCCGCCGTCCATTTCGGCGAAACATCTGAACCTGTCCGTCTCGTTTTCCTCCATGCGAATGGATTTAATGCGCTTGCTTATCGCACGCTTTTTGAACCTCTTGGCGTCCACTCCGTCATCTTTGACATGCGCGGCCACGGCCAAAGTCGCGACATGCCGCAACCCATGAACATTCCAAACTGGTATATTTTTCGGGATGATTGCGTCGAGTTCTTCGAGCGTCACTTACCCGACTTAACGGATCAACCCGTCGTCTTAGCTGGCCATAGTTTTGGCGCGGTGTCCGGCATTTTGGCGGCCCCATTTTTGAAGAACCGCTTATCCGGATATGTCGGATTTGATCCCGTGTCTGTTCCGCTGATTTTCCGCCTGACCTCTAATCTGCCGGGCGGGCGGGCCTATATGAAGAAGCGCGTGCCAATTGCGCGTAATGCCGGACGTCGAAAATCAGAATTTGAAAACCCCGAGGCCGCCTTTACACGCTGGCAAGGACGCGGAGCCTTTAAAGGCATGTCCGATGATGTGCTGCGTGATTATATCAATGGCGGCTTAGTTAAACGCAAAGACGGACTGTGGGAACTGGCCTGCCATCCTAAATGGGAACAGACCATCTTTGTCGCGCAGTGGCATAATTTATTCAAAGCCGCGCGCGCCCTGCCCGACAATTCCCAGATCATTTATGCAGGTGGGAGACCGCCCGTTTCGACACCCGGCACGCGGCGCGCTGTGCAAAAAGCCCAACCCAAGATCAAAATCACCTTTGAGCCGAAACTTGATCACCTCTTCCCGTTTATAAATACTGAAAGAGCCACCCAGTCTTTGCGTGACGCTTTATCGTTGGCTTAAGGGACAATTCCATCGATTTTGTTTTTTCCTAGTCGCTCTAAATCCGCATCAGTCGCTTTCACCAGCTTGCGCGTATTGAGATCAAACTT
>CAZBDT010000188.1:0-3454 GCA_964490745.1 uncultured Algimonas sp. | reverse complement strand
CTGATGGTTAATTCGGGTGGAAGATAAATATTTGAGATGCACCCATGTCGGGTCGTGCTTAAAGTTATGCAAATTAACAGGTCGCGAAATTGCGACCCAATCCCCTTGTTTTGCAAATGCAAAAACGCGGTGACCCAAATAGGTTTCTGATATTATCTCATGTTCCAAACTCGGACCGGTGCGGATATTCAGGACATCTACACTCACCCAGAATTGCGCATATCGATTTCGTCGTGCCTCTTGGTCGAGAAAAGGATAATCTTTGGCGGATGTCCTGAAATCTTGTCCCTTCATGAGAGGAAAGTTTACACCACCCAATGGCCTCGACATCGAACAAATTTGCCCAAGCGCCGTCTGCGGAAAGAGAAGGCAGATGGAGAGGATTAAGTAGCTTAACTTCATAAAGTTATATTATTACAAAATATAACTTTGTAAAGACAGTATTCAGCGTGGAGCTAGAGCATTTGGCGTTCACTTCGACGCATAAATGAAGCCTGTTTCACCCATCTTTTTTGAGGCTTTAAGTGACCTCAAATAAACGCAAATCGCTCTAAGCCACAATCTTCTGCTTTAAATTCTGTATTTCCGCGACGTCGCTCATCTTGACGAGATGATCAAAGCCGAGAATGGCGGTGATGTCTTTGCCATTATCTGAGAGCGGGAGGCGGACCCAGAATTGCGCCATATGCGAGCCATTGGGCGTATTGGGACGCGTAACCCCAACATAGGGTTTGCGCGTTTCAATGACTTTATCGAGAATACGGTGCCAATAATCGACGCGGCAGCCGATGGGGAGCTCATCGACATAACGCCCCGTTATTTCACTTTCGAATAAATTCCAATAGCCTGTTCCAGCCAAGCGGTGGCGATAACGATGTTGACCCGCGGTAGAGGTTTCCTCGCGCTCCATAATCAACATCATGGGCAGTTTTGCAGGGATCTCTTCCATCCGGATATCCTCACGGGAGGGGAACGACCCCGCTCGACATTTGCTCCGCCAATAGTCATAAAACTCTTGTTGTTGCGGCAGGATAATCTGATGCCGCAATGCATTGCCCGATAACATAACCCCTATTTCCCCCGCAGAGAATTTGAATGAAGTGATCTCCCCAGATCATTCCCTATCCCCTCTATGGCGTCTGTAGAGTCCAAGCATCAATACTTCGTTAACCATATTTTGGCCGAAATGCTGCATTAGGTCGGTTTTTACGAATCGGTTCCGATTCAAAGCCAATTTCTACTTTCAACTGTTTCTCAGTAAGGCTTTGTTTGAGATAAGAAAGGCTAGGACTTCCCAAGACCCGAACGCTTCGCAAGTGCAGACCGCCGCCGCGCATAATCCGGCGCAACCATAGGATAGTCACGCGGCAAACCCCATTTTTCACGATAGGCGTCTGGGGTCAGGTTATATTTGACGCGCAAATGGCGTTTTAGGCTTTGGAACTCCAGACCATCTTCGAGGCAAACCAGCGCATCATCGCGCAAGGACTCCTCAATCGGTACGGCGGGCGCTTGACCATGGGCAGCACCCATATCCCCGCTTTGCGCGCGCATCAGCGCCGCGTGAACCGTCGCGATCATGTCGGACAGCTCGTCCGGGGTGGATTTATGCGCCCCCGCATGGGCGCTGACGATCTGCGCCGTCAGAGGCAGAAGGGCGTCATTATCCTGCGACATAGGCCAGGATTAGAACGATGAATAAGAGGCCCGCCGTCATAATCGCGGCAAGCCCTGACGGTGTAGCCTCAGATGCAGCACCTGCGGGGGAGAAGGCTTGATAGAGCTTTCGTCCCGCAGCGCCCAATGTGCGCGCCTGTAAACGGTTTGTCTGTGCAGAAAGGCGATCCCACATGGCAGACGCCCATTTGGCGACGTTCAACCCCATTTTTCGATAGGTCCAATCCACATCGATAATCTCTGCCCGTCGCGCACCCGGATAAAGCTTAAACCGACGCAGCAAAGCAAAGGCGAAAACCGCCGCAAAGATGAGCTGCAATTGGAACACAATATGATCCGTCGTGTAAGGCTTATAAGGTTTATCCATCTCAAACGGCATGAGCGCATAGAGATTTTGATACCCGCCAAAGGGCCACGCCAGATAGAGACAAAACGCCGCCGCAATACCCATTGCCGCCAGCATATTCCACGGCGCTTCTTTCACACGGCGTCCGCTATCTTCGCCGAAGAAAGAGAAATGCGGGACGCGTAACGCCGTATTTTCGATCACCCCGACAGAGGCAAAGAGCATCATGATGAAGGCGAGCGCATGCCCTTCATTAAAGGCTGCGGCCAAAATGATAGCTTTTGTGACAAAGGCTGCAAAGAGCGGCACAGCCGCAATGGATGCTGCACCAATCACTGTAAAGAACGCTGTATAAGGCATAGACCGGAACAAGCCGCCCAGCTCTGACGCTTTCGCCGTGCCCGTGCGGTACATCACGGCGCCAATGGCCATATACATGAGGTTAAAGACAACATGGACGAAGATCTGACCGACCACACCGTTGAGCGCGAGTGACGTTCCAATCCCGATGGCACAGACCATAAAGCCCAATTGGTTATTCATGGAATAAGTGAGGACGCGACGGAGGTCATTTTCAACAATGGCGAAGAAAATCGGGAAACAGGTCATAATCGCGCCAATCCAGATCAGGATATCTGCGCCTGCAAATCCACGCGCCAGCGCATAAACCGCGAATTTCGTTGTGAAACTGGCCAGAATGACCGTACCTGTGATTGAGGCTTTTGGATAAGCATCTTGCATCCACATATGCAGACAGGGGAAACCGACCTTAATCCCCATCGCGATCAGCATGAGCCAGCCACCCGGACTGTCCAGACCGATCGCATTAAACATGAAATCACCGCCATTGGCTTGCGCATGTAAAATCGCACCTGCGAGCAGCATCACGCCGGATAGAACCTGTATCGCAAGATAACGAACCCCCGCCGCATAAGCGTGCTCGCCGCCTTTCCAGATCAGGAAGACGGACGAAATTGCGGTTAATTCCCACATGATAAAAAGGGTAACCATATCCCCGGCCAAAACGCCGGCGATGGCTGCGCCTGTATAAATAAGGGCGGAGCTATCCGTCAGGCGGCATTTTTCATGCAGCCCGTAAATACCGTTTAATATGCCCGCCAGACAGAAGAGATAGCCCCAAACGACAGAGAGCTTATCAATGCGTAATGTCGTCAACTCAACGGGACCAAATTCTAATCTCCCGCCAAAATGCGCGCCGGGGTTCAAGCCGTGAAGTTGGAAAATCAACACCCCCGCAAAAATCGGGGCGGCAACGACAAAGGCTTTGCGCAGCTGCCCAACCGGCAGCAATGTGCAGATCAAACCGGCCAAGATTACCCAAAAACCGGGATTGATCTCTGCGAGGATTGGGAATTGCTCAATCATGATGCGCCTCCCCACTCACGGCATGCTCTGGACTGTTATGCGGAT
>CAZBDT010000187.1:0-3456 GCA_964490745.1 uncultured Algimonas sp. | reverse complement strand
CGGCCATTCTTAATAGCTATGTCAATAGTTTTCCCAACGTCACCTGAGCCGTCGAAAACAGTGCCGTTTTCAATGATTAGATCGTGCATCTTTCCATCTCCAAAATAGCGCCAACCCGCTTCCACCGATTAGATGCCAGACGCCCCACAATCCTGCAATTGCGCCCGCGCCACCGACACCGCCTAGTTGGGTCAGCAAGATCACAATCCCCAAGCCCGAATTCTGAATACCGACCTCTATGGTCAGGGCGCGTCTGCTGGCAGTGTCAGCGCGAATGGCCCTCGCAGCCAGATTTCCAAGTATGAATGCGAGCAAATTATGCGCTATCACGATAAAATAAATTCCAACGCCCAGAACGATAAAGATTGGAAAAAGCCTGATGCTTGCAATCACAATGATAGTCAGCAGAGCCAGTCCAGAAATAATCGCCAACGGCGTCTGAATGCGTGTGGCTATCTTTGGTGCGAAATGACGAAACAGCATTCCGATTAGTAGGGGAAGGGCAAGAATAACAAGGGTTTGGTTTAAAAAGTTCATCACATCGATATTGATTTCTGTCAATAAAGCGCGTGTCGGGGGATAAAGGCCGCTCCAAAACAAAATTGAGATCGGCGTGATAAAGGCGGCTAAAATTGAGGATGTCGCGGTTAAGCTAACGGAAAGCGCCGTGTTTGCGCGCGCAAATAAAGCGATAAGGTTCGATGTATTTCCGCCCGGACAACATGCAATCAAAATCATACCAAGCGCTATGCTGGGATGTGGGTTGAGAACAAAGCAGATCAGGAGTGTAAGGAGCGGTAGCCCAATAATCTGTGCCGCAACGCCCGTCAGGTAGAGCTTTGGTTCAGTTTTAAAGAAGCGGAAATTTGACGGCTTAAGGCCTAAGGCGACGGCGAACATCATCACAGCTAAGACGAGGGCCATGCCAACTTCTGAGGCCGTTCCCATTTCAAGCTGGAAACTGTCTAAGGCGTCTCTATTCATGAATCTAACTGCATATCAGTCGGAACGATAACCCTATCCCTCGCATTAATTAAACATAACATGCCGACATAACTGTCCGGCACCGCGATTAAACGCAATAGCGAATTTGGACCCTATTCATACGTAGGCGCGTAATTCGCCGCGGCCTTCACACAAAATATGAAAGGCTTAATATGTCTAATTTAAATAATAAGAATATTCTCGTCATCGCAACCAATGGATTTCAAGAGGATGAACTTTTTGAGCCATTGTCATACTTCAAGGATAAGGGTTCCGATGTGAAACTGGCATCCCCGAGCAAGGATGCAATTTCAGCTGGCGAGGGTGATGATCGTCGCATTGAACCAGACATGACATTTGCTGATGTAAAGGTCAGTGAATATGATGCCCTGATCTTGCCGGGCGGGCTGCAAAACCCGGATACGCTCCGACAAGATGACGATGCAATTCGATTAATTCAGGAGTTTGCGACTGAGGGTAAAACAATTGGTGCGATCTGTCATGCACCATGGCTACTCGCGGAAGCAGATATCCTAAATGGTCGAGAGGTAACGTCATTTCCGTCGATTAAAACCGATCTGACGAATGCCGGTGCAAGCTGGGTCGATAAGGACGTCGTATGTGACAATGCAATTGTGACCAGCCGGAAACCGGGCGACTTGCCAGCGTTTTGCGCAAAGATTGAAGAAGAAATCTTAGAAGGTCAGCACGACCGGAACCTACTAGCCGCGTAAAACTATTACTACCGAGCGTTGTCTGCTCGATATAATCAAAGACCGTCTCACTTTTTGGTGGGGCGGTTTTTTTATGGCTCTATATTATGGGTCACACCATCAATGACGACACCTTGAATGGGGATAGCGCCCCAGCTTTCACCGGGCAGTTCCATGGGATTAGCTCCCAAGATGGTGAAATTTGCGCGTTTCCCAATTTCAATCGATCCGATTTCTTCCTCTAATCCCAGGGACCATGCGGCTTCGATTGTCACGCTCCGCAAGGCTTGCTCTGCTGTCAGGCGTTCGCTTGGCGTACTGACACCGCCTTCTCTCGTGGCGCGGGTCATATGTCTCCCAGCTGCGAGGAGGGGCATAGGCGGGGCGAGGGGCGCGTCAGAGTGCAGGGTGACATGCAGCCCGGCCTCAAAAGCTGACGCCAGTGGCGTGATAAACTCGGCTTTTTCCGCAATGACAGGCTTATATTGATCGCCCATAAAATTCACATAATGCGAAGCTGCAGAAATACCTATGCCGAGTTCTGCGGCCTTCTGCATCTGGGGCGGCGTTATCAGTCCCGCATGCTCAATGATAAGTCTTTGTCCAACATCGCCGGGGGCTTGTCGTGCAAATGCGGCAAGGGTTGAGTTTTGCGCGGCGTCTCCGTTTGAATGGATGTGAATGTCCAATCCTTCGTCCCAATATTTTGCCATCAGGGCCGGCAAGTCACGTGGTTCCGTCACCCATAATCCATCTGTGCCTGCAGACTGACCGGAGAGATATCCCGGCGCTTCCATTTTCATGGTTTGCGAATAAAAGGCCGCATCTGCGAAGAGTTTCACTTGGGGAAGAATGCGCGGGTCTTCTATAGCTAGGTCTGCAATGACCTTAGCGCTTTCCTCGCCAAACTCTTGAGCGAAGGCGCGATGTTCTGGCACTAGATAGAGATCATATGGATCGTCGTCTGTATAATGCTGATCCAAAACTTGGTTTTCGAATTCGCGGCCAAAAATCCCATATCCTAATTCTGCGACTGTCGTGACGCCGCCTTGGATAAGAAGTTTTTCAAACCCATTAAACCCTTTTTCGATATGTTGAGGGTTTAACAAATAGGGTGCGAGCTTTGGTAAAAGAGGGGCGACGGCGTCTTCGTAAACTCGCCCGGTTAGGTCTCCATTCTCGTCTAAAGCCACACCTTCAAATTGATTATGCATGTCGGGTGTGATTTGAAACAGCTCTAAAGCCGCTGAGTTCATGTAAAAATCATGACCTGAATAATGCCAAATAATGATGGGCCGACTGTCCGAAATTTCGTCCAAATCCTGACGGTCAATATCGCCCTGAACAAGGTTGTGATAGCCGTAGAGTATGAGCGGCGCGTCGTCCATTTTTCTGGACGCATGCTCAGCAATGCGCTGCAAAAGCTCTGCTTTCGTGGTTAGTCCTTCTACCAAACCATCCGGATGAGGCATGTCCCATGGCGGAACCCAATCTAAGCCATACATCATTGAGCCCAACGTCATATGGATGTGGGGGTCAATTAATCCGGGTATAAGCACCGAATTTTGATATTGAGTATCTATCGATGCCTTAGGGAATTGATCTTCCAAATTAGATAACTCACCCAAACCAATGATTTTCCCGTTTTTTATCGCCACGGCCTCGACTGCTGGATTGGCCTCGTCAACGGTTAAAACCCCGTTTGTCGCGTAAATACGGGTATTGTCGACAAGCCTTTCAGGGGCTGAGCAGGCTGAAA
>CAZBDT010000186.1:0-3495 GCA_964490745.1 uncultured Algimonas sp. | reverse complement strand
TGGCGGCATGTTCAAAGCCATGGGCGGCATTCCGATTGACCGCAAAGCGGCCAAGGATGTCGTGGGGCAGATGGAAGATTGGTTCAACACAAATGAAAAAGCCTGGATCGGTATCACACCGGAAGGGACACGATCAAAAGTTGGCGTTTACAAAAAGGGTTATCTCCGCATCGCCTATGCGACAGGCGTTCCCGTTTATGTCGTCGGTGTGGACCAAGAGAGCCGAACCCTTGTCTTCGACCAAATGATGGAGCTATCGGGCGATATAGAGACAGATAATGCGCGCGTGCGGGATTTTATCCAAAGTAAATATACGGGATTGAAACCCGAGAATAACTAAGCCAAACTTTCTGCCGTTAAGGGAGAGGCTGCATTGAAGTTTGAAAATGAATTTATTGGCCCCAATACGCCGCGCATGGGCAATGCGCTGACGCGCTGGATTGGCGATGTCATCCTGAAAGCCATGGGATGGACGCTCGTCGGGAAACTGCCCAATTTAAAAAAAGCGATCATTATTGGTGGGCCGCATACGTCGAATTGGGATTTGTTTCTCGCCATGGGGTCGATGCTCTCCGTTGGTCTGAAATTTTCATGGATGATGAAAAAGGAAGCCTTCTTTTGGCCCCTCGGTTCATTGTGGAAAAAAATGGGCGGCATCCCGATTGATCGCGGGGCAAAAATTGACTTCATCGGCCAACTCAAAACCTTCTTCGAAACCCAAGATAAAGTCTGGCTGGGCATCACACCTGAAGGGACACGGTCAAAGGTCGAGCGCTATAAGACAGGTTATCTGCGCATCGCAAAAGGTGTTGGTGTCCCACTTTTCATTGTCGGGATAGACAGCACAAACAAACGCATTGTTCTGGACAAAATCTGGGAGCCGACAGGAGAGATTGAGACCGAAAATACGGCAATTAAAACCTATATTGAAAGCCATTATAACGGCGTCAATCCGGATAAGGTTTAGGACGCAATGTCTAATCAGCTTTGGCACATCACTATGCATCCGCGTATCTTTCCATGCATATAAAAATCGGTAAAACACGCGCATTATGAAATATGACAACCCACATATGTCACCGCACAGCCCGCGCATGGGTAACGCTTTTACGCGCGCTTTTGGATCGTTTTTTCTTAAGCTGACCGGGTGGAAGCTAAAGGGCCGCATGCCCGATGTCGACAAATTTGTGATTATTGGCGTACCGCACACCTCCAATTGGGATGCGATTTCGGCTTCCCTCGCCATGCTGGCCAGCGGATTTAAATATACCTTTCTGATCAAAAAAGAATGGTTCTTCTGGCCGATGGGACCGATCTTTCGCGCGCTTGGCGGATATCCCGTTGATCGCGGACGCGGCGGGAAAGCCGTGGTCGAACAACTGACCCAATATATCAAAGAGAGTGACCGCGTTTGCATCGGCTTCCCACCGGAAGGGACACGCTCCCTCGTGAATAGATATAAGACAGGTTTCCTGCGCGTCGCCTATGCCGCGGATGTGCCGGTCTTTATCTGCGCTTTTGATGGCCCGAATAAACATGTCGTTTTGGACCGTCTCTTCCCGCTGACGGGCGATATGGAAGTCGATGCAAAAGCCATTAAAGATTATGTCGATGCCACTTGGGTCGGCGTCCATCCCGAACGCCAAAAGATGCTCGTGACCTAGCGTTTCGCTTTCCCCGGACGCTCTGCTATAGCGCGGCTGTGATTACCTCAACACATGTTCTATTGGCGTTGGCCGCCCTCTCCAAGCGCGGCAAGAAACGGCGCAACCTCTCCGTCTTGGCGGGTTCCCTGATTCCCGACCTCGCCATTTTTCTCTGGGCGCCTTACCAATCACTCGTCAATGGCGTGTCCGGAGCGGAGATGTGGGGCGAGCTTTATTTCGAAGCCCCCATGCAAAACCTGATTGCGTGGTTTAACTCCATTCCGATCTATGCAGGACTTCTTCTGATTGGCTTTGCCGCGCGGTCAAAACACTGGGGACGACTCCTCATCGTTTTCGCCCTCGCCGCGCTGATTCATATGGCGACGGACCTCCCTGTGCATGCGGATGATGCCTATCGCCATTTTTGGCCACTTTCAGATTGGCGCTTTATAAGTCCGATTTCATATTGGGACGTCGATCATCACGCGGCTTGGGTCGGAAAGCTGGACATTCTCCTCGCGCTGGGATGTATCGCCATTTTATGGCGACGTTTTCCTGCGAGCTGGGTGAAAATCACCTTATCCGTCTTAGCCATTCTCTACAGTCTTGTACTGGTCGCCCCGCTTATCTTCGGCTAAGCGCCCGATATGCCAATCAAAACACTTGATGATATTGCCGCCACAACTGGCCCCCTCCTCGGCATTGATCCGGGCACCAAGACTTTGGGTCTCGCCATTTCAGATCGCACACGCCTGATCGCGACACCGCTGAAAACGATTAAGCGCAAAAAATTCACACCGGATGCGACGGAACTATTAGAGATTTACGAGACTAATGAAGCCGTCGCCCTCGTCATCGGCTTGCCCGTCAATATGGATGGCAGCGCGGGCCCGCGCGTGCAATCCGTCAAAGACTTCGCGAATATTCTGATGAAACTGCGCGATCTGCCGATATTCTTTTGGGATGAGCGCCTCTCCACCATGGCCGTCACACGCGGCATGCTCGACGCCGATATGAGCCGAAAGAAACGCGCCGAAAATGTCGACAAGCTGGCGGCAAGTTATATTTTGCAAGGCGTGTTGGACAGGTTACGGAATTAAAGATGTTAGAAATCCGACCCAATTGCGAATGGTGTGATTGTGACCTACCGCCCGACTCACTGGAGGCTCGGGTTTGTTCTTATGAATGTACCTATTGCGCCAGCTGCGTTGACGGGATTTTGCAAAATGTTTGCCCGACCTGCGGCGGTGGGTTTGCGCCGCGTCCGATCCGCCCGAAACAAAATTTACGCGCGGGCAAACAGCTCGGCTTAGGCTTTCATCCGGCCAGCCCAAATCGTGTTCATTCGCCATATGCGGAAGCCGATGTGAAGGTACATGTCGCGGGGATTAAGGATATACCACCACAAGAGCGATAGTGACGAGATAGTCCCATTAAATTTCAAGAAACCGAACAGCTTAGCTGTTCGGCGCTCCACTGCATTTGGTCCCCCGGACCAAATGCAGGCGTTACGCGTCCCGATTTCAGGTTTTCCGCTTCCACATATTAATGTTCGGATTTCCAAAGTTTACTGCGGGTTTTGAAAACTCCGTCCTCATTTCAAAAAAGAATAATCCTTACTTTCTAAAGCTGTGATATATTGAGTTTGTTCTTTCAGACACGGGACTAGGTAGGACGTCATCTACCCGTTTGAGAGACGGTGGGTCTGAGCATCTCGGGTGACATCGAGACTGTGCCGGGACTTTAGGAGTGAGAGCCGATTAGTGCATTTTTTTGTCCCAAAAAATTGCACAAGGGTCCAACGCTGGCCCAACTGGTGGGACAGACGGGCCGCTTCTTCAAAAACCAT
>CAZBDT010000185.1:2034-3549 GCA_964490745.1 uncultured Algimonas sp. | reverse complement strand
ATCAGGCTGAATATCTTTCTATTCGGATCGTCTATCGGAATAATATCTTCTATTACTTCCTCATGCCGGGACTTTGGTTCTCGGGCATCCTGATCTATCTCGGCGGCGGTTGGGTCTATGCGGGTTATATTGTTGTCAAAATGACCGTCATTTACGGCGCACATTCAGATCTGCGTTGGGACCGTCATCTCTATAACATCAAATGGCTCGCCCCTCTTATGTGGGTCTTGGAACGCACAATCTCGACACCCGCCACCCATAGTGCCCATCACGGAAAATATGCGGTTGACGAGGCGACCCATTACAAAGGCAATTACGGCAATCTCTTATTCTTCTGGGATATCTTATTCGGTACAGCCAAGATCACGCGCCAATATCCAGAAGAATTCGGCGTCGAAAACCTGCCCGATACAAGCGTCGCAGAACAACTCCTCTGGCCAGTAGTGCGGGTAAGGCAAGCAGAGTTGGATCCGGCTGAGTAGCGTTTAGGGCCTCTCTGCCTGTGTCCAAATTTGGCTCTGGCAAAAAGGTCCAATACAGCCTTTGACCTCTAACGTTCCGTCATCCTGCAACTGGATTTTGGATTTGTAGTCTTTACCGCTTTCCGCGTCATAGATACGACCGCCGGACCATTTGTTTTTCTTGGCCTCAAACCCCCATAACATGCGAGAGCCGAGCAATGGCTTTTTCGCAAGCTCAGGGTCTGGGTTGTTATCATCGAGAAGTGTTTCGGGATTGGGTGCATTGATTGAAATGAGCGTACCGCAAGGCGTTCCGTCTCCGCAGTCTTTGATCTCTACCAAAGCAGAACCGGATTGCACTTTCCAAACACCGAAAACATCTTTCCCGTCAGCTGCAAGCGCAGGTGATGCGATCATGAGGATTGCCGCTGTTATGCTAAATGTCTTCATTGTGCCATTAACCGCTTGAACAAGCGTTGTTCCATATAGCCATCAGCCGTCAGGCCGTTGGCGGCTTGCCAGGCGCGGATGGCGCGGCGGCTGTTTGGGCCGATGCGGCCATCGACGCCTTTCGTGTCAAAACCAAGGGCGGTCAGTTTTCGCTGCATGGATTTCTTATTCTCGAATGAGAGGAGTTCGTCCCCGCGTGGCCAGTCTTGTTGAATGCCGGGTTTGCGCTCCAGCGCATCGGCGAGGACGCTGATCCCCATGACGTAGCTGGTGGAATTATTATAGCGCTTTAGCACGTCGAAGTTTTTGAAGGTCAGGAATTTCGGACCCTTCGACCCGCCGGGCGCGATGAGTTTGGCCTCTAAAAATCCGGCTTCCGTACTCCAGCGGCGGCCCGAGACAGGTTGGACCCCAAGCGCGGTCCAATCATTGATGGATTTCTTGGACCCGTCTGTGACAGAATAATCAAATCGATCAGGAACCTTCACCTCTGTCATAACGGGTTCGCCCGCTCGCCAGCCCGAGCGGGAAATATAATTGGCGGCACTGGCGAGTGCGTCTCCGGGATTGTTCCAAAGGTCTTTATTGCCGTCACCGTCTAAAT
>CAZBDT010000185.1:0-2024 GCA_964490745.1 uncultured Algimonas sp. | reverse complement strand
GAACTGCGTCATGCCCATGGCTCCCGCCCAAGCGCCGGTGAGCTGTTCTCTGCGCACATCGCCTGCGGCCAAGAGGTCAAGCAAGGCAAATAGCTGGCTTTCGCCGAACTTTTGACGACGGCCTTCAAAAGCGAAAGTGGACAGGGAATCGATAATATCATGTTTGCCCAAAATCCGGCCATAGCTGGATTCTAATCCCCAAATCGCTGTGAGAACAGCGCGCGGTACGCGGTAGCGAGATTCGACTACATCAAAGACCTGATCGGTTTCCGTCATCTTATTGCGCCCGCCATTGATACGCGCATCGCTAGCGGCCGTATCGACATAGGCCCAAACGGGCTTGGTGAATTCAGGCTGATTGGCGTCGCGTTCAAGGGCCAGCGGGTTGATTTTAGCGGGGAGGATAACGGAACGGACCAAGCCGGGGGCATAGTTCTTAGCGATGGCGCGCTCAACAAACTCACCTTTCCACGCCTCAAAGCGCTGCTCCTGCGTCAAATTCTGCGCGGCAGGTCTCACAATGCTCTCAGCATTAGCCGGCACAGCTTCAGCAATCGGTGCCGAGGCGCAAGAGATCAGAATCAGGGCGGATGTGATGAGCAATGCAGTTTTCATAGCTGCACTCTAACAAATTTCTCACCCACCCGATAGGTCCATCATTATGACAATACCGATAATATGGTTAATCCGCGTTAGGATTTACGGCTTTGCGAGAGTCTCAGTCCCGACATTGACAGCCCGTCGACTCACGCCTATATGCCGCTTTCGAATTCAACCTAATAGATGAAAGCACCGCCATGAAAGTTCGTAGCTCGCTAAAATCGCTTAAGGGCCGCCATCGTGATTGCCAAGTCGTACGTCGCAAAGGTCGTCTTTACGTGATCAACAAGACAGATCCACGTTTTAAGGCCCGTCAAGGCTAAAGACGCTGATTTAGCGCGTCCCCACTGTGGATGCGGCTATATATCTGACTGAAAGTTTACATGAGGCCCCTTGCCAGAAATGGTAAGGGGCCTCATGCTATTTACGATGCGTATATTATTCACAGCCCTTCTTCTCTTTGCACCGCTATCGGCGGCGGCACAGGTTCT
Organism: uncultured Algimonas sp.; assembly: GCA_964490745.1. Taxonomy (GTDB): domain Bacteria; phylum Pseudomonadota; class Alphaproteobacteria; order Caulobacterales; family Maricaulaceae; genus Litorimonas. Next base: position 933 of record CAZBDT010000185.1, on the reverse strand, counting down.
GCCCGAACCGGACCCACTTCCCACGCCGCAATTTGAACCTGAATTTCGGCTTGAGCTGGCACCGGAAGATGAGGAGTCCCAAGACGCCGAGGGTGACGTGTCCGAGGGCGATGAAACTGTGGGCGAAATTGAAGGCGAAGATATTGTGCCCGAAGCCCTCGCGCCGGATTACTCCAAACTCTCACCCTCTGCTGAACGTGCCGCCAAGCTGGATGATCTTTTTGTCAAGCTGGCTGAGCGCGAAGATGAAGAGGGCGCCAGTCTAATCGCGGAAGAAATCGTCGCGATTTGGATGGAAAGTGGCTCGGCCTCGGTCAATCTTCTCTTGCGCCGTGGCTCAGAGGCCAGCGCCAAAGGCAATCCCAAACTGGCGCGCAAAATGTATAATTACGCCGTCGATCTGGAACCGGAATTTGCAGAAGCGTGGGCGCGCTCGGCGCGGCTGGCCCTGACCCAGAAAGATTATAACCGCGCCTTGAATGAGAGTTTGAAAACGCTCGAATTAGAACCGCGTCATTTCTATACGCTCTGGAATCTGGGCAATGTGCTCGAAGTCCTAAACCGCCCCGATGAAGCGCTGGAAACCTACCGCGAAGCCAACCGCCTCTATCCCGAGTTGAAAGTCGTGAAAGAGCGGCTGCAAAGTCTGGAAATCGAAATTGGCGGGACCGTGCTGTAAGCAAAAATTGGCGTGCATATAACATTGTCATCCCGCACGCAACGCAGTGAAGATGCGGGACCTAACGTTTATAAACGCAGGTATGGTTAAACATACGATAGGTCCCGTATCTCCGCTTCGCTACGTACGGGATGACATAATATTTTATTGTTTAATTCGTTTCACTGACACTTCGTCGTCTCTTTGTTTTCGTTTTAGTTGGGATGTTCGTGTGGGTGGTTGGGCTCTGCTGGATGCGAATGCGGTATTGCGAA
>CAZBDT010000184.1:0-3593 GCA_964490745.1 uncultured Algimonas sp. | reverse complement strand
AATATCACCGTCACGGAGTTCGCCTTTCATTTTGGTTAACAAATTCTGAGGTTTAGTCGACCATCCTGCCCGCATAGGCTGAGGCAAAGCCCCCATGAGGAACCGCATACATTCGCCCGCTACAAAAACACGTTCAAATCCAGCTTCAACTAAAGGCTCTGCCAATTCACGATGATACTCTAATTCATCTGCGCCCAATTCAAACATATCGCCAAGCAGAGCGAGCTTTCGTCCCGAGCGCAGCGCGGCAGCCGAGAAAGCCGCCCGCATTGACGTCGGGTTCGCGTTATAGCTCTCGTCAATTAGGGTGATAGATTTACCGTCAATTTCTAAAGCGTGTACATCACCGCGACCGGGCGCGGGAACGATATTTTGAAGTGCGGCGGCGGCTTTCGAAATATCTATCTCTGCAGCATGAGCGACTGCCAAACAAGCCGCCGCATTCATAAACCAGTGCTCTCCTGTGACGTTGAGCTTAACAGTCACCACCTCGTCACCAACCAAGCAGGTTAAGTCACCGCCATCTGCTCGGGAGCTAGACGAGTTTATATAAACGTCATCAGTTTCCGAATGCCCAAATGTCAACATACGAAGTCCCGCTGATTTAGCCTTGTGGCGAATATGCGGCGTATATTGATTATCCCCGTTCAAAATCAGAATGCCGTCAGACTCCATCCCGTCAATAATCTCAGCTTTGGCATCGGCGATACCCTGAACATTCTCAAAATGTGCCAAATGCGCGCCCGCTACATTATTAATCAAAGCGATTTGCGGTTTCGCAAGTTTAGACAGCGCCGACATTTCACCCGCATGGTTCATCCCCATCTCAAGGACCACATAGTATGCGGCTTTAGGAATCGTCGCCAGCGTGATCGGTACGCCGTAATGATTATTGAAGGATTTAATGGATTTATGCGTAGGCCCGAACGCGCCAAACATCACGGCCAATGCATCCTTTACAGATGTTTTCCCAACACTGCCTGTCACACCCACGCGCAAAGCCTTGCGGGATTGTCTGGCATAGACACCTAAATCTTCCAGTGCCTTTTCAGAACTTGGGACCCTCACAGCTTTTATATTTTCAGGTGATCTCTCACACAACACACCTCTTGCGCCTGCAGCGATAGCTGCTTCAATAAAATCATGGCCATCACGCACATCTTTCAGCGCGACAAACAGATCACCGGGCTGCAAGCTGCGCGTGTCGATGGACAAGCCTGTGACTTCGAAATCAGCCGTGATATCTCCACCTGTCGCATCCGCGATTTCTTTTGAGGCCCAGAGAGTCACGACAGATACTCCTTGGCAACTTCAACATCTGAGAATGGGATAACTTTATCTCCGACAATTTGACCTTGCTCATGTCCCTTACCCGCAATGACGAGGCAATCTTGCGGTCCAAGACGGCGAATGCCTTCCGCAATTGCCATGGCCCGATCTCCGATCTCCGTTGCGTCAGGACAGCCTTTCAAAACAGCCTGACGGATTGAAGCGGCATTCTCCGTTCTGGGGTTATCATCCGTAACAATGACCTGATCGGCTAATTTCTGAGACACACGTCCCATTTTGGCGCGCTTATCCGGATCGCGGTCTCCGCCACACCCAAAGACGATAATTATGTCGCCTGCCGTGTGAGGCCGAACAGACCGGAGCAGTTTATCCAGCCCGTCTTCTGTATGCGCAAAATCGACATAAACAGGCGCGCCGTCCTTCACCCCTGCAAGTTCCAGCCGCCCCGCAACACCCTTGAGATGACCTAAAGCTTCAACAGCCTTTTGCTCAGAGACACCCGTTTTCATGGCGAGCCCTAGAGCTGCAACCGCATTCAAGACCTGAAACTCTCCGGCCAAGGGCAGATCAACTTGATGACGATTTCCATTCACAATTAATGTCAGATTCTGTCCTGAAGCATGTGGCATGACCTCATCAATGCGGATGTCATGTCCAGTCCACCCGACCTGTATCACATCATGGCCAAGACCTTCGCAGATACCAACCAGATGCTGCCCATATTTATCATTTGTGTTGATAATGACGGGTGCGCCTCTGGGGGTCAGTTCGATAAATAAGCGAGCTTTTGCCGAGAAGTAATCCTGCATGCTGGGATGATAATCAAAGTGATCCTGCGTCAGGTTAGAGAAGCCAGAGGCCGTCACCTTAACCGCATCCATGCGGTATTGCTTCAATCCGTGAGAACTCGCCTCCATCGCCGCGTGGGTCACGCCCTCACGTTTTAGGTCCGCCAAAGTTTTGTGCAGAGCCAAAGCATCCGGCGTTGTATGGCTCATAGGTATATAGCCGGATGAAGAGGTCACTCCTAGCGTCCCAAAACATGCAGACTTAAATCCGGCAAACGCCCAAATCTGACGTAGGAAATCAACAGTTGATGACTTCCCATTCGTCCCCGTCATCGCGACAAGAACCTCAGGTTGCCCGGGATAGAGTTTTGCAGCCGTCTGCGCGTATATCAGCCTCGGTTTAGACGCTGAAATAACCGGCACAGTCGCCTTCACGCCTTCAACACTTAAAATCGCAACTGCACCATTTTCAATAGCTTGCGGGATAAAATCGCGACCATCCATGGCCGTACCCGGCAAAGCCGCAAAAACCATGCCCGGCTTAACCTCACGACTATCAGCCGTTAGGCCAGTGACGCTCGCATCATTGTCCAGACCGAAAAGGCTGCGTAAGGTATGATGAATCACGGCGTCACCCCCGTTTCAATTTGAGCATATTGCGACTTATTTCGTGCCCCCGGCAAAATTGGCCCAATGCGCCGAATAACGCGCCCTGCAACCGGAGCAGCATTCCAACCAGCTGTGGCATAACCATGCGTGCCTTCAATCGCCTTTGGCTCATCCAATGTCACAATCATGGCATAGCGCGGTTTAGAGTGCGGAAAGGCCGCCACAAAACTCGTAACCAAGCGTTTCTGATCATAGCCACCTGTTGCAGATGGCTTTTCCGCCGTGCCCGTTTTTCCCATGACGCCATATCCGGGTATGTTTGCACTACGACCTGTTCCATTTGTCACGACATACCGCATCATATCGACCATATCCTGCGAGACGTCAGAGCGGAACACACGACGCCCAATCGCAGGCGATGCCACGGAGTGCTTTTTCACAGTTGGAGTCACATAAACACCGTCATTTAACATACCACCAATCGCAGCCGTCAGCGCCAAAGGCGTGACCGACAGTCCGTGACCATAAGAAACTGTGACCGTTGTCATTTCGCCCCAACGTTTTTGCACTTGTGGCTTGGCGCTTTCGGCCAACTCATAATCGACCCGAGACAATAAACCCAAGTCGCGTAAAAAATGCTGTTGCCGTTCCCCGCCGATCCGCTGTGCGATCATAGCTGTCCCTCTATTAGAACTTTGCGCCAAGACATCAGATATATTCAACGGCACATCCGACGCATGATCATCACGAATATATTTATTTAGAACCTTATAAGGCTTCTGCACTTGAAATAACTCCCGCTTATCAGCCACGCCGTCTTCCAAAGCCATCGCCATCGTCAGCGGCTTAAACACACTTCCCAAGTCATAAGTCGACATTGCGGCATGATTAAAGAGAGTTTCAGGC
>CAZBDT010000183.1:0-3603 GCA_964490745.1 uncultured Algimonas sp. | reverse complement strand
TCACAGCCTTATCTACAGCACATTCCACATGGCTTATAAAAAAGGTCTCTCCTACGCCGACGCAGGCGTTTCTATTGATGCCGGCGACGCGCTGGTCGACCGGATCAAGCCCATGGTGAAATCCACCCGCCGCAGCGGGGCCGACGGCACAATTGGCGGATTTGGCGGTGCATTTGATCTCAAAGCAGCGGGCTACACCGATCCAATCCTGATCTCCGGTACAGACGGAGTCGGGACAAAGCTCCGCATTGCGATTGATACAGGCCGTTTGGACACGGTCGGAATCGATCTTGTCGCCATGTGCGCAAATGATGTTTTAGCCAATGGCGCAGAGCCCCTTTTCTTTCTCGACTACTATGCAACAGGCAAACTGACATCAGATAATGCCGCCGCCGTCGTCTCCGGCATTGCAGAAGGCTGTCGCCAAGCCGGCTGCGCGCTAATCGGCGGCGAAACGGCGGAAATGCCGGGCATGTATGAAGGTGATGATTTTGACCTCGCTGGCTTTGTCGTCGGCGCGGTCGAACGCGATGCCATGCTGCCGCGTCATGCGGATATGAAGTCCGGTGACATGCTGATTGGGCTGGAGAGCTCAGGTCCGCATTCCAATGGTTACTCCCTAATCCGCAAAATTGTTGAGCGGTCCGGTCTGGATTGGAATGATCCTGCGCCTTTTGCCGATGCCCCGCTGGCCGAAAGCCTACTGACACCGACGCGTCTCTATATTCAGTCCCTCCTGCCTCTCATCCGTGAAGGCTTGGTCTCGGGCCTTGCCCATATCACGGGCGGTGGTCTGACGGATAATACGCCGCGCATGCTGCCCGACGGATTGGTCCCGGAATTTGACTTTGACGCGTGGGACCGCCCCGCCGTCTTTAAGTGGCTGCAAGAAACAGGCGGTGTCGCAGAAGATGAAATGCGCCGCGCCTTTAATTGCGGCATTGGCATGGTGCTTTGCGTTAAGCCGGATGATATGCCCACCGCTTTGATGCGTTTAGAAGATGCGGGTGAACGCGCCCATGTGATTGGACAGTTAAAGCGCGTGCCGGGCTGTGTCTAATCGCGTCCCAACTGCGGTTCTGATTTCAGGCACGGGTTCAAATATGGTGACCTTGATAGAGGCTGCCAAAGATGATGCCTATCCCGCAGATATAAAGCTCGTCATTTCTAATCGTCCTGAAGCTGCTGGCCTCCGAAAAGCGGATGAGCTTGGCGTGAAAGCCATCTGCATTGATCACCGAGATTTCGAAAGACGCGCAGATTTCGAGCTGGCATTGGATGCTGCCCTAAAAGCCCATCAAATCGAGTTTATTGCCTGCGCAGGGTTTATGCGTGTCTTAGGTGAAAAATTCGTCAAGACATGGTCAGGTAAAATGATCAATATTCACCCCTCATTGCTGCCCAAATATAAAGGGCTTCATACACATAAACGGGCGCTGGAAGCGGGTGACACTGAACATGGCTGCACGGTTCATTGGGTCAATGAGGGCGTTGATGAAGGTAAAATCATCGCACAGTCAAGCTTGTCTATCGAAACCGCTGATACAGCTGAAACACTGGCAAATCGGGTGCAAAAATTAGAACACGCTCTTTACCCGGAAGCCCTCGCTGACGCGCTTAGATTTCGTTAACCATGTTAACAGTTTACCTTTAAATAACCCTAACTCGTAAGGCTATTATAAATCTGCGGCGTTATTTCATCTGTAGTTTCATCGATCAGTACGGTGCAAACTATGGTCTAGTCGACAGTTTATGCTGTCAACACTACGGGTGGGATAAGTTTTGGTATCCAGATATTTAAATAAGGTAAGGCTGCTTAACCGTTTTTCGAGAAATAACGACGGAAATGTCGCCGTTATGTTTGGATTGAGCGCAACAGTGATCATCGGTTGCATGGGCGCTGCTATGGACTTTTCAACATTAAGCAATGCCGAGTCGCGTAGTCAATCGATAGCAGATCAAACGGCTCTAAGTGCGGCCATCTTTGTAAAAAATTATGATCGTCCACCACAATCATCTGATGAAGGCGTGACAGCGGGAACACATAGCGCAGAAAATTTGGGTTACGACTTCAAAGGCTGGGTTGATGGAGGCGCAGAGAATGTGACGGTCAATGTTGTTTATGATGACAATGCGAAAGAAGCGCGTGTCAGCGTTACCGGTAAAACGGTACCTACCTTCGTTCAAATTTTTGGCAAACAAAAGCTCGATTTCTCTGCGGAATCCGTTGTCTCTTACCTTGATGTTGATGAAATGCACTCAGCGTCAGTCGTATTAGTTCTGGATAATTCTGGTTCAATGCGCTGGGATAGCGATAAAATGAAAAGTGGGGGCATACGACCTGATAACCCGAAATCACGTATGGATGGTTTGCAAACCTCAGTACGTACATTCCGAGACGAATTACGCAGTCGAATTGGAGACCAGAAAAAATCAAATGGTCATAGAGTTCTCAGAACAGGTATATTGCCTTATAATTCGGCTATTATTCCACGCCCCGACGACGCCGAACGGAAAATGGCGTGGGGATTTAATGGCGTATCAGAGAAATTCGTAGGCGATATGAAGGCCGAGGGTGGGACGAATTCGAACCCTCCTATGGCGGAAGCCAGAGAATGGCTCACACAGGAAGATACAAAACATAGAACTGAAGCCGCACGTAACGAAGAAACATATCGGCAACCATTGAAGTTTGTCGTTTTTATGACGGATGGGCAGAACACATCAGGTGATTACATTTTCGAAGCACAGTCCGGCACTGGATACTATTATAAACAGATTAGTGGCAACTGGTATTACACTCGGAACCCATATTGGGCGAACTATTACGGCTATCGTGAGGGAGTTTTGAGACTTGATTCAGATGAAAAAACGATCGAGAGCTGCCAGGCCATGCATGCTGCCGGAACGACCGTATATACAATTGGCTATGCCCTAGAGGTTGGTAATTACTACGATCCGCTTTACCCGTCTGATCCGGGTGTCGTTACCGAGGCTACCCGGGCGACGGCTTACAGTCTGCTTTCTTCTTGCGCTTCGAAGCCTGAGTTTTTCATTCAGGCGAGTGATGGAAATGAATTAGAAGGCGCCTTTGATCAGATCCAAAATTCGATCGTTAAGGAACTGATCCGAATAAAAACCTGATCCATTGAAAAGCATAATCGAATAAAAAAGGCCAGGTTATCCCGGCCTTTTTTATTGAAAAATTGGATAGGTTGTTTTTACAAACAACTTATCGTTTTGAGAAAACGATTAACCAACAATTTCGTCTTCAGAGAAGAAGAAAGGAATTTCTTCTGCGGCTGTTTCAGGCGCATCAGAGCCGTGGACTGTGTTGGCATCAATGCTTTCAGCAAATTCTGCGCGAATTGTACCAGCATCAGCTTCACTTGGGTTAGTTGCGCCCATCACTTCGCGGTATTTCGCAATCGCATTTTCACCTTCAAGAACCTGAACGACAACCGGACCGGATGTCATGAATTTGACGAGATCGTTATAGAATGGACGCTCTTTATGAACGGCGTAAAAACCGCCAGCTTGCTCTTCTGTCAGCTGCAGACGCTTTTGCGCGATGATGCGTAGACCCGCCTCTTCGATCTTGGC
>CAZBDT010000182.1:0-3620 GCA_964490745.1 uncultured Algimonas sp. | reverse complement strand
CTGAAAAAATGGGTGAGCTTTCACGGCATCAGCATAAATGTAAACCCCGACCTCACGCATTTTGGCGGCATTGTGCCCTGTGGCATTCGCGAGCATGGTGTGGCAAGTCTGGCTTCATTAGGGCGAGAGGCCACGATGGCTGATCTGGATGCGGCTCTTAAATCAAGCTTTGAGAGCCTTTTCGGACCCACAGACGCGCAATAAAAAACCCGCTTTGAAAGCGGGTTCGCAAATCAGTATATTTATATAGGTTTATGATGTACCAGCTTCGGGACCGAACTGGTTGTCATGGGCGTCGTGTTTGATCATTTTATTGAACAAAAATGCGATGAGATAAGAGACGACAGCAGCTGCAGCCGCCATAATCAGCGTGCCTGTCTTCGTCACGCCAGCACCCATCATGCCCATAAGCGCACCAAAGTCTCCGGCTTCTGAGGCTTCAGCCATTTCTTGCATGGCCTCAACATCGACAAACATTCCGGCCAATACGACGCTCAGGATAGTGCCAATAATCATATACAGGATGATCGGAATTAAACACATCCAGCCTGACTTACCGCCATCATGATATCGTTTGACCCAGAGAACAATCCAGCACCAATAGGTGACAATGCCTATAATGCCGACCATTGTCAGTGCTGGACTGATAGCCGGTAGAGCGGCAAGTATAAATCCGACGATAACTAGAATGGTTGCGCCCTTCATAAATTGTCCTGGCCCAATCCGACCTGACGGCGAAAATAATAGATTCCCCATGAGATTATCTCCCTCTCGTTGTTTAACGATATGAGAGTGACGCATTCGCAGGGAAATGCAAGGAAAATCGTATTTTAAATATCGATTTTCGGACCATAGGCATTGGCTTTGGGGTCAGGTCTTGCGACCGCCAACCAGAGTGAGAACACGCCAATTAACCCGCACATAGACCCGTAAAGCCAACCGCTACCTTCGGCCAATCGCGCCTGATATTCAGATTGTAGTTTTTCCGCGAGATCAGGAGGCGGCGGGTTGTCCCGCCCATATTCTGCAAATCCAGCAAAATACTCTGCCCCTCCGAAACTCATCATCACAATGATTGCAATCGCAATCAATGCAACGATGAAGGCCGTCACGGGCCAGAACGAACGACCCATATCGTGCAAGCGCTTACCATAAACGCAATAGGTCATATGAAGGACGATAAATGGAAATGGCAATGACAGCCAAAAAGCCGTCATAGAAGTCCCCAGTGATTTAAGCACAAGGTTGAACAAGACTGTAATCAGACAAAACAACGCCAGACCGATCACATAATCGCGTCGTCCAATGCGACCCGATGGCGAGAGAAGGAGTTTAAATAGATTTGGCATAAGAGCCATTTAGCGCGCTTATCTAACTCTGCAAGGCCATACGCCGAAATGCCGCGACTCAAACTTTGCCGCCTTCATTAAAAATGATTTTGAATTGTTTTCTGCGCATTGAATGTCAACCTATAAGAGGCTCACCAAATCGCCTAAAATCTTGGTCTCTGCGCGTAAATTCGCCGTAATCTCGGCTTGTTCTTCATCTTCGCCCCACAATTCGATCTGATAATCCGCGTCGACTCTTGATAGATCAAAAGCCGCTTCCGCGCTGATCGCCTCTTTCATGACCGCCATTGCGAGAACAACGGACCCATAGACCGCGACCAAATGCACAAAGAGTGTGAGTTTCAGATCGCTTAGTCCCATAGCGTAGCTCTCGACCTGCTTGAGGCTCTCGGTGGGTTGATCAATCGCGTCCAGCGTTTCTGTCGATTTCAATTTAACGCCCTGCTCAGCCGCCCATGACTTCCAGACATCCCACGAGGCGGCTTGGCGTTCTTTCAGAACCCGAGGCTGCGGCGCGCGGTAGGAGATCAAATCAGTTTCAGCATAGCGGCGGGCTTCAGCAACCAAATCGTCTCGGCGCTTGACCGTCTGTTCAAGCGCCACATTGGTCAGGCGCGTCACGGGCATAGTAGACGGATTGATCACCTCAGTCTGGGCCTCCCACTCACCCGCAATGACCTCGGCGAGCGCTTCGGACGGAACGGAGAGTTTAACCTTTCCGGGCGTACGAAGCTGCATCCCGTCCAGCAGTACAGCCCACTTCCCGTCCTTTTCGCCGACTGTGACAGCTTTATAAAAGCGTTTATTTAGGCGCTTTACGCTCACCGCAGCTCCTCCCAATCCACTGCATCATTTTTGGGATTAAAGCCTAATGTTTCGAAGGCGGCCGTCATATGTTCCGGCATATCCGCAACAATTTTGAGCGGGGCTTTACCCTCTCTTGGGAGTTCCAGAGAGCGAGCGTGGAGGTGAAGCGTATTTTGCAATGTGTTCGGCAAAGGACGGTCTGTCATATATCTTGGATCGCCTGCAATTGGCGCGCCGAGAAGCTGCATATGTAAGCGCAATTGGTGGGTGCGTCCGGTCAATGGCATCATGGCGACCCAAGCCGCCTTTTGTCCAGCTTGACTGCGAACGTCATAGAGTGTGCGCGCATGTTTCGCGCCGTCATGACCATGGCGGACGGCCATCATGACTTCTTTACCCTCATTAATGTTGCCGAAACGATTATCCAATCGTCCTTTCGCCATATAACCTTTGATCTCGCCAGAGACCGGGCGCGGCACACCATTTGTGATGCCCCAATATATTTTCTCCGCCCTACGGCTTTGGAAAGCCCGACCTGCCCATTTGGCGGAGGCTGCCGTCTTTGCAATGAGCAGAACACCGGATGTGTCGCGGTCCAGACGGTGGACCAATCGACAACCCTCACCCAAGGCCGATAGCATCCCATCAATATGGCGGGTCGTTTTCGTCCCCCCCTGCACGGCAATTCCGGCGGGTTTATTGAGAGCGATCAGATCATCATCTTCATAAATCACTAAGGATCGGATGAAGGCGGCGTCCGTTTCAGAGACGGGTTTGGGACCTGACATATCTGAGGGGTCCGGCAAAGGCGGCACACGGACGACCTGCCCGCCTTCAATGCGCGCATTCCCTTTTGCGCGCTTACCATCGAGACGAATTTCGCCTTTGCGCAAGAGTTTTTCGACCTTGCCATGCGGGATATGCGGAAATTGCCGCTTGAACCAGCGGTCCAATCTCTGCCCCGCATCATGATCGGGAACTGTTAGTTTTTGAACGCCGCTCATAAGGCACTCCGCGCAATAAAAAGACCTAAAGCGACGGCGGCGATAGAGAGAATGACGGAAGCGCTGACATAACCAAATAAGAGACCATACGTCTTTTCTTCGAGCATTCGGAAAGCCTCAAGCGAAAAGGCCGAGAATGTTGTGAAACCACCTAAAATGCCGACTCCGGCAAATAATCGAATTGAATTTGCTGCCTCTGTACTTTCCCGCAAAAGCAAGCCCATCAGAACGCCCATCAGCAGACCGCCAATGATATTCGCTAATAATGTACCGATGGGAAAGCCGGGACCGAATAGGCGCAGCATAGCCAAGCTCAGGCCATGTCGGGCGCTCGCGCCGATGGCACCGCCCAATGCGACTGTCAGAAAACTACTCATGAGGGACATCTATAGGCGGTCTGTCATTAGGCCAACAAAAAAGCGGAGTCCGAGGACTCCGCTTAACAGTTCAAAAGGTCTTA
>CAZBDT010000181.1:0-3625 GCA_964490745.1 uncultured Algimonas sp. | reverse complement strand
ATCTGATCTTGCTCGCCGGTAATGTCGCTTATGAAAGCACAGGCCTCGAAACATTTGGTTTCGGCTTTGGCCGCGAAGACATTTGGGCACCTGAATTAGACGTCAATTGGGGCGAAGAAAAAGAATGGCTCGCGCCGTCTGAGAATCGCTACGCCAATCTGGAAGACGCAACGACGCTCGGTCCGAACTTGGCCGCTGTCCACATGGGTTTGATTTATGTGAACCCGGAAGGTGTAAACGGAAATCCTGATCCAGCGCGTACGGCGCAACATATCCGCGTCACATTTGCCCGTATGGCGATGAATGATGAAGAGACAGCCGCGCTGACAGCGGGCGGTCACACTATTGGTAAAGCCCATGGTAATGGCGATGCCGATGCATTGGGTCGTGAGCCGGAAGGTGCAGAGCTGGAAGCGCAAGGCTTTGGCTGGATGAACCCAAATGCGACAGGCAAGCCAAGCAGCCACGTCACATCTGGCGTGGAAGGCGCATGGACAACAAACCCAACGAAATTCGATATGGGTTATTTCGACATGCTCTTCGGTCACGAGTGGGAACTGACAACATCTCCTGCGGGCGCGAAACAGTGGAAGCCTGTTAATATTGAAGACGTCAATATGCCAATCGACACAGATGGCGGTACAACCAAAACAATGCCAGTCATGACAGATGCGGATATGGCGATGAAAGTCGACCCAATCTATAATGAAATCTGTCAGAAATTCATCGCGGATGAAGCCTATTTCCGCGATTGTTTCGCCCGTGCGTGGTTTAAACTGACTCACCGTGATATGGGTCCAAAAGTGAACTATCTTGGCCCTTGGGTTCCGGATGAGGACCTCATCTGGCAAGATCCAATTCCAGCGGGTTCAACCTCATATGATGTTGATGCGGTGAAAGCGAAAATCGAAGCGACAGACCTTACGCCTGTTGAACTTCTCAACACAGCTTGGGACAGCGCCCGCACATTCCGTGGTACGGATAATCGCGGCGGTGCCAATGGCGCCCGTATTCGCCTCGCGCCGCAAAATGAGTGGGAAGCGAATGAGCCGGAGCGCCTGAGCAAAGTGCTCGCCGCGCTTGAGCCGATTGCCAGTGAAACAGGTGCCTCCATTGCGGACGTCATCGTTCTAGCCGGTAATGTCGGTTTGGAAGCCAGCCTAAAAGCCGGCGGTCACGATGTTGACGTGCCATTCACACCTGGTCGCGGCGATGCCAGCGAGGAACAAACTGATGTTGAGAGCTTTGACGTGCTGGAGCCGCTTGCTGATGGTTTCCGGAACTTTGCCAAAGACCAATATGTCACGGTCACAGATGAGATGTTCCTCGACCGTGCACAGCTCATGGGTCTAACAGCCGCAGAAATGACTGTCCTGCTCGGCGGTATGCGCGTGATGGGCACAAATTATGGCGGCACGTCACATGGTGTCTTCACTGATAATGTCGGCTCTCTGTCCAATGATTATTTTGTTAATCTCACAGATATGGGCAATACATGGCATCCGGTGGGTGACGGCATGTATGAGCTACGCGACCGCCTGACGGGCGAAATCAAATTCACGGCGACAAAAGCCGATTTGATCTTCGGATCCAACTCGATCCTCCGCTCTTTCGCGGAAGTCTATGCGCAAGACGACAATAAAGAGAAGTTTGCCAAAGACTTCGTCGCAGCCTGGACAAAGGTCATGAACGCAGATCGATTTGAACTGCGCCAAGGTGGTAACGCCTAAATTAATTAAAACTGGGCCGTCAAAGCGCGGCCCCATTAAATCAATCACGCAGTATCTAATTGTAGATACTGCGTTTTTTATGAAAACTGAACACATTAAATTTTTTTGAAAAAAATTAGCTTTGCACGCATCCATTTTCGCGTTGGGGCGTATCTAATCTGAACGCTCTCTCCCCCTGGGCGTGATTTGCGCGGTGTTTGTTTTTTGCGCCCCTATAAGAAACAAACACCGCGCTCCTTCACTTTTATATTTTGATGATTAGCCCTCCGATCGCTTCATATTTTGTCGGGCGTGATAGCGGAAATAGGCTTAGCTGGATTTTTAAAAAATAGTGAACTTTTTATGCAACCATTTTCACGCGCAGGCGTAATGGTTGTGATTGCTCCTTCCCCTGAGCATTATTCGCGCGATATATGTTTTCACCTCCCCTTTTCAAAACAAATATCTCGCCCCCTACTCTTGAAATTTCAGAATATTTAACGCCGCTTCTTTCGGAAAGCGCTATGATGGATAGAAACTGACGACGACCCGCGCGTCTGAATAGCCTGACCACACATGCGACGGCGCACCGCGCTTGCTTTGCGGCGTGTCCGCGCTACATAGCGTTCATGACAGATCAGTCCCTTATCCGCAATTTTTCCATCGTGGCCCATATTGACCATGGCAAGTCGACTTTGGCCGACCGTTTGATCTCTTATACGGGGGGTCTGTCGGATCGTGAGATGAGCGAGCAAGTGCTCGATAATATGGATATTGAGAAAGAGCGCGGCATTACAATTAAGGCGCAAACTGTGCGCCTCGAATATCCGGCAAAGGACGGCAAAACCTATATCCTGAACCTGATGGATACGCCCGGCCATGTGGACTTTGCCTATGAGGTCTCGCGCTCATTATCGGCCTGTGAAGGCTCCATCCTCGTTGTCGATGCCTCGCAAGGTGTGGAAGCTCAAACCCTCGCCAATGTCTATCAGGCGATTGAACATGATCATGAGATCGTCACGGTCCTGAACAAGATCGACCTGCCCGCCGCTGAGCCGGACCGCGTCAAGCAACAGATCGAAGATGTCATCGGATTGGACACGACGGATGCGGTAGAATGTTCGGCCAAATCCGGCATTGGCATTCCCGATGTGTTGGAAGCCATTTGCCGCGACCTGCCCCCACCCGCAGAAGGCGACCCGAACGCTCCGCTCAAGGCCATGCTGGTCGATGCGTGGTATGACACCTATATGGGCGTCGTCGTGCTTTACCGCGTAATTGAAGGCACGATCACCAAAGGCATGCGCATCCGCACCATGAATACGGGGGCGAGCTATACCGTCGATAAGGTCGGGACCTTCCTGCCCAATCCGACAGATGTGAAATCCATCGGACCCGGCGAAGTGGGCTTCCTGACCGCCTCGATCAAAGAAGTCGCCGACGCCGCGGTGGGCGATACGATCACGGAAGATAAGCGCCCAACAGAGACCCCTCTGGAAGGCTTTAAGCCCGCCCAGCCCGTCGTGTTCTGCGGCATCTTCCCCGTTGATGCAGCCGATTTCGAAGACCTGCGCGCCGCCATGGGCCGCCTGCGCCTGAATGATGCGAGTTTTAGTTTCGAGATGGAAACCAGCGCGGCATTAGGCTTTGGCTTCCGTTGCGGCTTCCTTGGCCTGCTCCATTTGGAGATAATCCAAGAGCGCTTGGAGCGGGAATTCGACCTCGACCTGATTACGACTGCGCCGAGCGTGGTCTATACGCTCGCAATGCGAGACGGGACGGAGATGCAACTCCACAACCCCGCAGATATGCCCGATGTCATGAAGATCGACCATATCCAAGAGCCGTGGATCAAAGCGACCATCATGACGCCGGATGAACATCTGGGCGGTATTCTAAAACTCTGCCAAGACCGC
>CAZBDT010000180.1:0-3644 GCA_964490745.1 uncultured Algimonas sp. | reverse complement strand
TCGATCAGAGCCTTTAATGCCCAAGCTCGCTTTATCATCTCACGCGCAGAGGCTTTGAACCAACAGAGACTGTCCCAATGATAGGTTTGGCAATGGCGGATTCGGAACACATCCTCATCCGGAGTTGGCAGATATATTTTGAACCAAACAAACTCTTCCTCCAATTGGCGGTGCAGCCAAGCCGGTGTGTCAATGTCGTCTCGGCAATGGATAACGGCTTGAAAAATACCCATATCAAGATCACGCGCACGCGTGCTGCCCTCGGCTTTGAGGGGCGATACAAATCGTAAATACATGAGTTTTGTCTTTCAAAAGCCTGCCGCTTTTGCGCAGGCGAAACCACAAACCCGTCTCGAAGAGCGGGAAACGAAAGACCCGGTGGGGCCTATGCGTTAGTGGTTTGGCGGTCTGAAAAACATGAAAGGCGCGTAACGGGGTCTGATGAGATTGTCAAATTCTCCCTTCCCTTGCGCCGAAACTTCTGCCTAACATTCGAATATGGAAGCAATACTTATTCTTATCGTCATAGGTCTGATTGGATTGATCCTTATCGGTTCAATCATGGGGCTGATATCCGGTGGACGCATTTCCAAACTTGAACAACAAAACCGCAATTTGAATGCGCGCCTGAAAGTGCTTGAGGGCAGTCAAATCTCAAATGGGGAGGCTGTCTCACAACAGGGCGATCCGTCAAAAGCATACCCATCGAGTTTAGCGTGGCATGAGCGGGAGGAGCAAAGCGACGCTGAAGTGACAGCGGCTGCGATGGTGTCGACACCCAAACCTCCGCCACAACCCATCGCGGCCAAATCTGAGCCGACTGCAAAGAAACCGCTTCCACCATTGCCCCCAAGACCTACGCCGCCCGAACCCGCGCAGCCGAAACGCAATTTAGAAGAACTTATCGGGGCGCAATGGTCTGTTTGGGTTGGCGGTTTGGCCTTGCTCGTCGGGGCAGTTCTGCTCATTCGCTTCTCAATAGAAGCCGGATTTTTCGGCCCCGCCGCCCGTATTGGTATGGCGGTCCTGCTAGGCGTGATATTACTCGCAGCAGGTGAGTGGTTGAAGCGCGCAGATGATAAAACTCTTACAGGCAAGTTGGGGGAGGCGGCCAAAGCCTTGCAAGATAAAGCCTCCGTCCCGGCTCTGCTCTCCGCTGTCGGTATCTTCACGCTTTTAGGGGCGAGTTATGCGGCGCATGAATTATATAATCTTATCCCCGCAATTATGTCTTTCATGGCGCTGGCGGTCATTTCTCTTGGCGCGATGGGCCTGTCCTTACGCCAAGGCCCGTGGTTGGCCGCGATAGGATTGCTGGCGTCATTCGCGACACCGCTGCTCATCCAAACGAACACGCCGAGCCTTTTGATGCTGGTAGTTTATCTGGTCCTGATTGGCGGCTCGGCTCTCCTTCTCTCGCGTCGGACAGAGTGGGGCTGGCTCGCGACGGGCACAGTCTTTGGCTGGCTGGGCTGGTCAGTCTTGTCATTTGAGGCCGCAACGAATGGCCAGTTAATGTTATGGAGTGGCTTTCTCGCGCTAGGATTTGCAATTACGGTTTGGTTCGCCGCGCAGAATGAGAACCCGGCAAATGAAGGCTTGGACGCGCTGAATTTACGCCCGGCCTTGGCGGTCATCTGGGGCGCGGTTGCGGCTTTATTGGTGGTCGAAGTCGGGAATGAAATTCTATTCGCTACAGATCATTTCCTGCTCTCTGTTGTTGTTTTTGGCACGATTTCAACACTTGCCTTGGCGGGCGTGTCCGTTCTTCGTCCTCGTCAATCGGCTCACTTACTCACGGCGGGTTTCTTGGCAATCGTTTTTGTGTTTCTTGGCGGTACCCCAAAACAAGTAATATCGTTCATGGGGCTATGGTTATTCGTCATCCTCATCGCTTTATATAAGGCTAAGCGAGAAGAGATGTTTCAATCATTTCCATTACATACGCTCTGGGCAGGCTTTGCGGTTGGCTTTGGAATTTTAGGACTCGCTCTCATCTCCTTACTAAATCCCGTAGACTGGTCCGAACGGACCTTTGGGTTTTTATTTCTCTCCCTTGTTGCCATTTACAGTGCCGCGGCTTGGATATTCTACACATCGAAATCGGGTCGCGTGACGACGGCTATCGCCGTGATGGGTGCAATGCTGGCTTGGCTCTTTGCCGCTGCGTTTATCTTTGATGGACTATATTTCTCATTGGCGCTGTCATCTGGCGCGGCGCTCCTGACCCTTTTAATATGGCGGCAAAATATCTCCGGTTTGCGTCTCGCGCTTATCACATTGTCAGGCATCATCTTCGCCCATGCTTTATTCATCCAATTTCCTGAACCGGGTGGAATATCCGCCAAACCTATCTTGAATGCGCTTTGGGCCTATCTGGCTTTACCGACGGCCATCTTGGCTGGGGCAGCTTTCGTGCTTCACCCACGTAAAGACACGGATGAGATCGGACGTTTCTTAAATGGCGTGGTAGAGGCCGCCGCATTGGCAGGATTAGCTCTCTTCGCCGTGTTCCAAATCCGGCATTTGTCAAATGGCGGCGAGGTTTATGCGGACAGTCTCGGTCATGCGGAACTCGGCTTGCAAGTCTCCATAGGTCTTTGTTTTACGCTGGCGGGTCTGTCCAAGCGCTTAGCCGGAAATTTGGTCTTATCAAAAATTGCGGAAATCTTGTCCTACATAACATTAGGCGTCTTCGCTATAGGCTCGCTCTTCGCAGTCTCACCCCTTTTCTCTGGCGGCGAAAATGTGAGCGGGTCGATCCTGTTTAATTCGCTGGTGACAGGGCTTTTGGTGCCAACACTGCTCATGGGCCTTTGCGCTTTTCTCGCCCGCGGCAAGCGTTCGGACATCTATATCAATGCGCTAGGTGGACTGGCTTTGGCGGGCGCTTTGTCATGGGTTACCGCCTTTACCCGCTTCCTTTATAATGGCGCAGATATAGATATTTGGCGTGTAAATTTTGGCGACCTGGAACTTTGGACAATCAGCGCCGTCTGGCTAGCCTTTGGCGTGGCGTTATTGGCGCTGGGTGTCTGGCGACGCGACCGCGCTTTGCGTATCGCCTCCGGTATTGTGATTATCTTGACTGTGTTAAAGGCGTTCTTGATCGATATGGCCGGATTGGAAGGCGTGCTGCGCGCTGTATCCTTTGTTGTCTTAGGCTTAATTCTGATCGTGATTGGTCGCGCTTATCAGCGCTATTGGTTGTCAGATAGCCGGGCAAGTGAGGCGGGTTAGACCCGTCTCCCAAGATCAAATCCTTGGGCTGCGCCTTACTCAATCATCTCCACAGTCAATCCCAAGCTCTTTACCGCGTCAGCCTGTGTTTCGGCATCGCCAATGACGAGATATTGCATCGCGTCGGGACGGATATGCTCGCCGGCAATCCGTTTGAAATCGTCCAGTGTCATTGCGGCTATGGCTTTGGCATTTTGCGCGCGGAAATCGGGTGCATAGTCATAGGCGTCAATCTCGCCCAACATGCCCAGCTTATCATTCAAAGTTTCCATTTTCAGCGCTTGCCCACGCAGCAAAGCGTCTTTCAATTCGGCTAAGTCCTGTTCCGTCGTTTCCGGACCATGAGTGGCGAGAATATTTCGGATGAGCTCCAGCGATTCTTTCGTTACATTGGAGCGCACAGA
>CAZBDT010000179.1:0-3675 GCA_964490745.1 uncultured Algimonas sp. | reverse complement strand
CGTCTTCTGTAAAACAAAACTAAACTTTCCCTTCTGGTATTCCATCAGAAGATCAACTCTGCGGGCACGTCCTGCTTTATGTATTGCCTTAGCGGCCACGTGATGGGTCGCAGCAGTTCTCGCATGCCTATTTCAAAATTGGGTAGTGGCGGGCGGGGAGGGATTCGAACCCCCGATGGGCTTGCACCCATGCCGGTTTTCAAGACCGGTGCATTCAACCACTCTGCCACCCGCCCGCATGAGTCGGAGACGTCTATATGGTCAACGGAGCGCCGCATATGACGAATTGGAGAGATGTTCAAGCCCTTCACTGCGCTTGTTTTGTTAACCCTTTAAATACCCTGAATTTTGACAGAGCGTTAGGGCTGTTTCGACACCGTGATTTAAGCCTGCTCAGTTAGGTTCCGATACATAGAAGAGTTGGTGAGCCTGTCCGATAAGTTACGGGACAGTTACTCGTCTAGGTCGTGGGTCGATGTATAAAGGTGAGCATGATGTCGAACAGAAAACTAATATTGATGAGCATTGCTATGGCAACGCTGGGTCTTGTTACGACAGGATGTACAACAACAAGCATCAATAAAACTGTTCAATCTGCCCCCATCACGTATAAAGTTGGAGATGGTGCCACGAAATATGCGTCTTTAGCCACACCGCGCGCGCCATTTAGCGACACGACTCCAGAAAGCTATATCCCGGCAAGACCATTGCCCGCTCAACCGGCACCTGTTCATCCGATAAGACCTCAAACATTTGATCAAGCCAGTGTCGATCCAGATTTGTATAAGCATCAACGTATCGGTAAGCGTTACACAATTATGGGTAAATCCTACACACCTGAACATGATCCGACTTATGACGTCACGGGTGTTGCCTCTTGGTATGGTGATAAATTCCACGGAAAGCCGACAGCAACAGGCGAAATTTATGACATGCATGACCTGACGGCCGCGCATAAAACACTGCCGCTAAACTCCATGCTTTTCGTAACGAATATCGAAAATGGAAAAACACTCATGGTGCGCTTGAATGATCGCGGCCCGTTTATCGGGGATCGTATCATTGATCTATCCAAGGCCTCTGCGGAAGCGCTTGGTATCACTGGGCTTGGTAATGTCCGTGTACAATATGCAGGTCCAGCCGACCCAATGGCCGCTAATCGCGCTCCGGTTCGCCCGCCTGTCGAGGTTGCACGACCTACCGAAGAGTTTGTTGAGGCACCGTCTTTGAATGTGCCACAGACGCCAGCTCCCGCGCCGGCATTGCCATTCTCCCCACCTGCGCCGGCACCTTATGTGCCTGCTGCACCGATAGCTCCGAGCGCACCGGAAGCCGTTCGTGCGCCAGACGTTGAGCCGGGTGGTCAGATCACCCTGACAATAAAGGGGCCGATTCACGTTGCAAAGCATGAAGGTCCGCAGCCAAGGCTTATGCGGGATCGTTTAAAAACGAAATAGACGGGTAGATTTCGCAGCACTCTGCCTTGCGATTGCCATATCTCCATGCGACCAAACGGGGCGTTCATAAGTGAACGTCCCGTTTTGATTCGTTACTCTAGAGGTATCGCATACCGTGTTTCGCCCATTTTCTTATCTCATCGCTTTTGGCTTGATGTTCTCTCCTGTCTATGCGCAGTCCGGCTTTCAAACAGAAGCGCCACACGCTGTTATTATTGATGCGGGAACTGGCGAGGTCTTATTTGAAAAAGACGCGCGTGAGCCTATGGCGCCGGCCTCAATGACAAAAATCATGACAGCCCAGCTGGTTTTTGATGCGCTCAAAGCAGGCACACTCACACTGGATACAGAGTTCCAAGTGAGCGAAGATGCATGGCGCCGTGGAGGATTTGCGTCCGGCTCCTCTACGATGGCCCTGGAAGTCAACTCCATGGTCTCAGTCGAAAATCTATTGAGAGGCGTCATTGTGCAGTCCGGTAACGATGCCTGTATTGTACTGGCGCAAGGTATGGCAGGATCAGAATCTGCTTTCGCTCAACAAATGACGACCCGCGCTAAAGAATTAGGCCTAACAAATGCAAGTTTTCAAAATGCAACAGGCTGGCCTGAACCGCCAAATCGCATCAGCGCATTAGACCTTGCCAAATTGGCGCAAAAGCAAATTGAAATGCATCCTGAGTTTTATCCGCTCTACGCTGAACGAGAATTCACCTGGAATAAAACACGGCAGTTTAATCGCAATCCGATCTTGGGTCGTGTGCAAGGCGCGGATGGCTTGAAAACAGGTGCGACAGAAGAATCCGGTTATGGTCTTGTTGGATCTGCGAAACGTGGAGAAGATAGAAGAATAATTGTTGTTAACGGATTGAATAGCCAGAGTGAAAGACGCAGTGTCGCCAGTCGTTTGATGGAAGCCGCTTTCACGCAATTCCGTATTTATGCTTTACATTCAAAGGGCGAACAACTTGGCGAAGTTGATGTCTATATGGGTCAAGCACCAAAGGTCGGCGTGTCTTTGACGCAAGATATTCGTAAGGGCTTGGCAATTGTAGATCGTAAAGGTGTTAAGTCTGAAATAGTCTATAGCGCTGCTAAAGCTCCGATTGTTAAAGGTGATGTTGTGGCACAATTAAAAGTGACTTTGCCGGGGCGACCTGATGAGACATATGATCTGGTGGCTATGAATGATGTCAAACGCAAAGGTATTTTTGCGCGAGCATGGGCCGGGCTACTGGCAAATATTAGGGGCTAATTATGGCACGCGGAAAATTCATAACATTTGAAGGCGGCGAAGGTGCGGGTAAAACGACTCAGGCCAATTTACTCGCCGAGGCCTTAGAAAAAGCCGGAATCGAAACGCTTCAAACTCGCGAACCGGGCGGCACATTTGGTGCCGAATCTATACGGGAGCTCGTATTAGAAGGTACATCCGATCGGTGGTCAGGAATGACTGAATTACTTCTCATGTATGCAGCACGTCTTGATCATGTCGAGAAACTCATCCGTCCGGCTTTAGAGCGCGGCGTTTGGGTGATCTCAGACAGATTTGCCGATTCCAGTATGGCCTATCAGGGCTATGCGCGCGGCCTGGGGGCAGACAGAGTGAGTGAACTGCATGAAGTCGTCATGTCTGGTTTCGAGCCTGATTTAACGATATTATTCGATATGGATCCGGTGCTGGCCCAGAAGCGCGTCGAAACGCGCGGAGAAGATTTGACACGGTTTGATACGGAAAGTCTGGACTTCCATAAGAACCTACGCATAGCTTTTCTTAAAATTGCAGACGAAAACCAAAATCGTATTCATACAGTTGACGCCGATGGCTCGCGCGCGAATGTTCAAAATCGGATTTTATTTGCCCTGACAAAGCAATTCCCAGAACTCGCCGGAAAAGTGGGGGCTTGATTGCGAAGGATTGAGAATGCTGAAGCTTTGCCCGAAGCTGATAGGGCCGATGGATGTCCACATCCGCGAGAGGTCTATTCCCTTCTAGGGCATGAACTCGCGGAAGCGCGTTTTTTGAAAGCTATGAGATCTGGGCGCATGCATCATGCTTGGCTATTATCAGGACCCAAGGGGATTGGGAAAGCCACTCTTGCATATCGCATGGCGCGGAAACTGTTGGGTGGGCAGTCTTTACTCTCCACCTCTTTAGATATTCCCGCGTCAGATGAAATTGCACAGCGTGTTGAAGCCCTGACACATGGCAATCTCTTTG
>CAZBDT010000178.1:0-3810 GCA_964490745.1 uncultured Algimonas sp. | reverse complement strand
ACCGGCTGTTCGCGACTGCAGTTCACCCGGTGGAGATTATCATGAAGAAGCTTACGCCTCGCCCGCCTAAAAAGACCTATATTACCGATGAGCAAGCCCTGCGTTTTCACGCAGAACCAACGCCGGGAAAACTTGCGCTACAACCCACAAAACCCATGGCGACACAGAGAGATTTGTCCATGGCTTACAGTCCCGGTGTGGCTGTACCTGTCGAAGAAATCGCAAAAGACAAAGATCTGGCTTACGACTATACCTCCAAAGGTAATATGGTTGCTGTTATTTCTAACGGGACAGCTATTTTGGGTTTAGGAAATTTAGGGGCGATGGCGTCTAAACCTGTTATGGAGGGCAAGTCTGTCCTTTTTAAGCGATTTGCCGATATCGATAGTTTCGACATTGAGGTTGAAGAAGAAGATGCGGAAGCGTTTATTGAGTGTGTTAAACGCTTTGGCAACACATTTGGCGGGATCAATCTTGAAGATATTGGATCACCCGAATGCTTTATAATTGAACAAGAGCTTCGTGACCTGCTCGACATACCGGTCTTTCATGATGATCAACATGGCACAGCTATTATTGCAACAGCGGGTCTAATTAATGCCTGCCATCTGACGGGCAGAAAATTTGAAGACATAAAGTTAGTTCTATCAGGCGCGGGAGCTGCCGGTCTATCCGTACTCAACCTCGTAAAACGCCTCGGCGTAAAAGATGAAAACGCGATTGTCTTGGATAGACAAGGGGTCATTTATCAGGGGCGCGAGCAATATATGGACCAATGGAAAGCCCCGCATGCCGTCGATACGGATATGCGGACGCTGGAAGAAGCGATGGTCGGAGCCGACGTCTTCTTTGGTTTATCTGTTGCGGGTATTGTCTCCAAAGAGATGGTCAAGTCGATGGCGCCTAACCCCATTATTTTTGCGATGGCAAATCCTGATCCGGAAATTCTCCCTGAGGACATTAAAGCGGTTCGCGACGACGCGATCATCGCAACGGGACGATCTGATTATCCGAATCAAGTCAATAATGTATTGGGTTTCCCCTATATCTTCCGCGGTGCTTTGGATGTGCGTGCACGGAATGTGAATGAGCATATGAAATTGGCCTGTGCTCATGCCTTGGCTGATCTTGCGCGCCAAGATGTTCCTGAAGAAGTTGCAGCTGCCTATCATGGGAATCGTCCGAAATATGGTCCGGATTACATTATCCCGGCGCCATTTGATCCACGTCTCATTTCTGAGATACCGCCATATGTTGCGCAAGCGGCCATGGATACGGGCGAAGCGCGTAAGCCTATCGAGGATATGGAAGCCTATAAAAAATCTTTGGCACGGCGTCAGGACCCGACGGCGGCCATTTTGCAAGGCATAACCGCTACAGTCCAAGAAGAACCTAAAACCATCGTATTTGCAGAAGGAGAGGAGCCCGCTGTCATCCGCGCTGCCCAAGCCTTCCAACAACGCGGTCTGGGCAAAGCGATCTTAATCGGTCGTGAAAAGCCGATTTATGATAATATGAAACTTCTCGGCATTGAGAAACCTGAGAGCCTTACCGTATTGAACGCGCGATTATTTGATCGAAATGCTGAATTTACTGAATATCTCTATAATCGCCTGCAGCGTAAAGGCTTCCTACGCCGAGACGCACAGCGATTGGTCAATAATGACCGAAACGTCTTTTCGTCTCTACTCCTGCAACATGGCTTGGCTGATGGGATGGTCTCCGGTGTGACTCGGTCTTATGATGTTGTTCTCCGGGACGTTCGTCTTGTCCTCGCACACCGTGCCGAGGAACGAACTATGGGTGTGTCAGTTGTCGTTAATCGTGGAAAAACACTCTTCATCGCGGATACAAATATCACAGAACTCCCGGATGCTTGGGATCTTGCCAATATTGCTGAATCGACAGCGCATTTCGCGCGTGAATTTGGATTTGAGCCTCGCGTTGCGTTCCTATCTTACTCAACATTCGGAAATCCCGTGGGCGAGCGCATGAAAAAAGTACGTGAAGCCGTCCAAATATTGGACGATCGGGATGTGGATTTTGAATATGAAGGGGATATCGCCGCCGATGTTGCGCTCGATCCCATGCACATGTTGACATATCCATTTTCTCGCCTAACGGACGCGGCGAATGTGCTGGTCATGCCCGCTATCCATAGTGCGTCAATCTCGACAAAGTTATTAGACACTGTGGGCGGCGCAACCGTATTGGGCCCATTCTTAACAGGACTAGAGAAACCCGTGCAAATTTGTTCTTTAGGCGCAACAGCCTCTGAAATTGTCCAAATGGCAACTCTGGCGGCATTCGCGCCGTCTCACCGTGATATGGAGTAAGTCACAGATTTAATATGGCTTCGCCTTCAAAAACAAATGTCTTAGAAGGCTCCGTCGCCAAGCATATTTTGCGTATGCTTGGTCCTTTTTCTATTGCTGTGATTGCCCTAATTTCGACGGGTATTGTCGACACCATCTATTTGGGGCGGCTTGAAGACCCGAATGATCCAAATATTGCGCGGGCGGTTTTGGCTGCGCTGGGCATTGCCTTTCCGATAAGTTTTATCGGTAATAGCGCGAATATAGGGCTTGGCGCAGGTACAATGAGTGCGGTGTCGAGAGCTTTGGGGCAGGGTGATATTGCAAAGTCCAAACGCCATGCGGCGGCGGCGATCTTGCTAGGCCTTTTTGTCATGAGCTTCCTTGTCTCTTTTATGCTGTTGATCTCGCCTTCTGTTCTCTCTTGGATGGGGCAAAGCGAAGAGGTGCAACAGCGCGCCTTTGGGTATCTTTTGATTGTCATGCCCGGCTTGGTTTTGGTCTCTGTGGCATCAATGAGCAATAATATTTTGCGGGCTGGCGGTGAAGCTCTTTTGCCTTCTTCCATTATGATTTTAGGGGCAGTCGTAAATATCTTTCTCAATCCCTTCTTTATTTATGGGTGGGGCCCATTCCCCCGCATGGAACTTCAAGGGGCCGCCGTTTCGACACTCGTCGGTAATGGCGTTGGGGCGGTCTATGGCTTTTATATCGTTTTATTTCATAGAAAGGCGGTTGATTTTGTTGGGATGACATTTGCATCCATCCGACATGCTTGGTCCATTATCGGGCAAGTTGGCGTGCCCGCTGCGGGTACAAATATCATTGTTCCAATTGCGACTTGGGCGGTGGTTGCCATTATTGGTAACGTCTTGGGTGAAGCAGATGTGGCGGCCTTTACCGTAGCCAGTCGCGCTGAACTTATTTCCGTGGGTCTGCTTTACGCACTCTCGGCCTGTATTGGCGCTGTGACGGGACGTAATGGCGGTGCAGGGCAAACTGATAGAGTTAGAGAAGCCTTTCGAGTTAGCTATTTGATTTGTGTCATTTGGGGAACAGCCATGGCTGTCTTATTGGCCATATTTGCGCCTCAGATTGCGCGCCTGTTTACAAGTGACGAACTCCTGATCTCAAAAATTATTCCCTATTTTTATATCGTGCCAATTACGGTCTTTGCGTATGGTTTTGTCTTTGTTAGTGCAGCAGGTCTCAACGCTTTAGGTCGACCTCTTTTTGGGTTGATCTATACGATAATTCGATCGCTTATTCTCTATATAGGACTGATCGCCATAGGTGTTTTTACTGCGGGCCTAATGGGGGCGTTTGTCGGTGTGGCGACTGCAAATATTATCTCTGGTCTCATCGCCATATTCTGGACGTTGAAGAAAGCACCTATGACCGCCAAAGAGAGTTGACGAAGCGGTTTTGTACGGCTAACTCGCGCGTTCACACTGTGCGGGTGTGGCGGAATTGGTAGACGCGCCAGATTTAGGTT
>CAZBDT010000177.1:0-3813 GCA_964490745.1 uncultured Algimonas sp. | reverse complement strand
CGGTTCCCAAGGTTTGAGATAGTCTGCATTCTCGCGGCGCAAGGTGGTCCAAGCGTCAAAGTCTGCCCAGCGTGGATGGACGAGGCGGATCGTCCCGCCGGCCGCTTTTGCATTTAAAACGGTATGAACGCCCCGTGACCCTACCAAGACAAACGTCCTGCGCGTTTATGGATCAGAAAATAAAAGATCAGCAGAAGTCCCGCAAAACTGAACCAAGTCAGCATGTAATCGCGATGATTATTGCGGATGGTTGGACGTCGGACGGGGAGATCTTCTGCGCTCTCTGCATTTAAATCAAGTTCGACGTAGTGTGAGCGTATCGTACTCGGAGAAAGCGCCTCCCCCCAATTTCCGTCCTGATTGAATTTGAACCACCTATTGGCTTTACGATTCGGCTTTGACTTTACCCAAGCCTCCACACGCCCCATAGGATGGTCTTCACGCACATATCCGAAGACAGGCTCTAACTCCCATTTGATTATCCTCTCAAAACTATCATTCGTTTTTTGAGTGTCTTCAATTGTCTGCGTTCTGACGAAAATAACGCGAATTTTTCGAGACTTTGCAGATTGGAAAGGGCGGAAAACATCCCAGAAAATGCCGCCCGCTTGAGATTTAAAAACATGATACTCAGCATATTCACCGCCAATAACGCCAGTTAATTCAATCCGTCGAAAATCGACGGGTTCACCCGCTTCAATTGCGCGCTCCAGATCATCCAGAGATTTCAGCGGGGGTGCGGTGACCGACGCTTCCACCTCGGCCAGTAAATCCGTTTTCCATTGCAGGCGCTGATATTGCCAAACACCGAGAGAGATCAGGATCGCCAACATCACGGCAACAATTCCTGTCAAAACAGGCATGGGCTGGAATTTCAGTTTCATGTTTTGAAATCCTCCATCCTGACTTCGCGCGCATGTCTCTGCCACGCAATATTGAACATGACCCCGCGCAGAAGGCGCAGCAACCAAAGACTGACGCCCGTAATAATAGACCCCCAGATCAGAAAGGTCACAATGAATGGAGGTTTGAAAATCATGTCAAAGGCAATCGCCATGGGGACGATAAATATGCCGACAATGAAAATGACGAAGATCGCAGGACCGTCTCCGGCATCTTCATCTCGAAAATCCGCTCCGCAGGCGGCGCAGCTCTCCGCGTAACTTAGCATGGATTTGAAAAGGCGGCCTTCGCCACATTCCGGGCAACGTCCCGCGAGGCCTGTTTGGACCGGCGGCAAGCGCCGCCGACCACGTCTTGGTCGTGCCATCTAAGCGCGGCCTACATGCCCACCGCAAAGATGATGTAAACAAAGGCAAAGAGGAAGAGCCAGACGACATCAACAAAATGCCAGTACCAAGCCGCCGCTTCCAGACCGAAATGTTTCTCGGAACTCAGACCACCTTTGACGAGGCGTAAATACATAATGGCGAGGAAGATCGTCCCGATCAGAACATGCAAACCATGGAAACCAGTCGCCATGAAGAAGGCAGACCCATAGGCGTCTGCAGACAACCAAGGATGACCGCCACCATCAGCTTGATAGTGAAAGAGCTCCAAATATTCATACCCCTGCACGAAGGTAAATAAGACACCAAGCGCCACTGTTAGGAACAGACCCCATTTTGCACCCTTACGGTCACCATGGATCAACGCGTGATGCGCCCATGTAACAGTCGTACCCGACAGTAGCAGGATAACAGTGTTCATGAGTGGCAGGTTCCAAGGATCAACACCCTTAACACCCGGCGCCATGGATGTTGCATACTCATCCGCATTTTCCAGAACATCCGTATTCCATCCTGCGCGCATTTTATGGAACAGACCGATTTCGAAAAACATCCAGAACCAGCCGACAAAGAACATGGCTTCCTGCATGATAAACATGATCATGCCGTAGCGCAGGCCGATATCTACGACAGGCGTGTGATCGCCCGCTTTTGATTCTGCTGCGACATCTTTCCACCAGCCATACATGACATAAGCGGCAAAGAGAGACCCGAATACTAGGAAGAACCAGCCGCCATCTGCGCCAACTTTGTCCGCGCTGGCGCGATAAGTGTCCTGTAAGCTGTCGAGGCCTTTCGCAAAGAACCATTCCATCATGGGGGATTCGCCCGTCCGCGGCGTCAATCCGGCAAAGAAGATAACCATACCCGCACCCCAAACGAGAGCTGCAAGCCCCGATAGGAATGGCCATGGAGACGGTGGAATAATGTGATAGTCGTGTTCGACGGCGTGTCCGGCCATGAGTGTACTCTTATCTTTTAGGTCGCGCAAATTGGCACGCGGAGTTGAATTCGTGTTGCTATAGCCCTGACACCCTCTCGCCGCAATATGGCAGAGCGGATTAGTTGGCCACGGTTACAGTGTTTTCAGTATATTGTTGGGCCGGCATGGTCCCTTCTTCCGTCGGGAAGAATGTATAGCTTAATGTAATCGTTTTAATATCGTCCAAACGTGATTCATCGTCAATTTGTGAATCCACGAAAAAGATAACGGGCAAGTTCAACTTTTCACCTGGTTGGATAGTTTGTTCTTCAAAACAAAAACAATCCGTTTTGACGAAATAAGGCGCGGCTTTGATCGGCATAACATTGAAGTTTGCAACCCCGGTGACGGGCTCATCGCTTGTATTTTCAACTGTATAGTAGGCAAGTCCTGATTGACCGACTTTCACATCCATACGGCGCTGGTCTGGCCTGAACTTCCAAGGCAAATCTTGAGCAACGTTTGAGTCAAACTCAACAGTGATCGTACGATCAATAATTTCTGATAAATTATCCTCTGCAATTTTCGGCGTCCCACCATAGCCTGTCACGCGGCAGAATGTATCGTAAAGCGGATCGGACGCAAAACCGAGACCCAACATCGCGATGCCGACGCCTGATAGGATGTAAACTGTTTTGCGGTTAGACTGCATTAGGGAGCTCTCCTCTACTGACCATGGTGATGAAAACGAGAATAACAAACAGGAGTAGACCGAGGGCCAGCGCAATATTCCGTTTTGTACGCGCCCTCACCTCCGCCTCTGTGGGTTCAGAAAATTTCGTGGGTTTGTCCCGATATTCCTTCATTTTATAAGGCCCCACGTAAAAGATGATCCACGCCAATTAAAGCGAACATGGCGAAAAGGTAGAGTATTGAGAAAGCAAAGAGGTTGCGCGCGTCGCGGTCGCCTTTTTGTACCTCATAAAGGCTTTCAGGCTGGACCGCATCTTTCTCGCCTGCTCGCGATTGCCAAACTTTATAAGAGAGTGCGAGGAAACCGAGATTTAAGAGCAAAGCGCCGAAGGCGTAGATTGAACCGCCTAGCCCTGTGAAAACGGGCGCAGCGGCAATAGCGGCCAGCACGACAGAATAGCCGAAAATCTGATTTCGAGTCGATTTTGGTCCAGCCACATTTGGCATCATCGGAATACCCACTCGGCCATAATCGCTGAGTTTATAAAGCGCTAAAGCCCAAAAATGCGGTGGGGTCCAAATAAAGATAATCAAGAACAGGATAAAACTATCAATGGTCACCGTGCCTGTCACAGCGGCATACCCAATCATGGGCGGGAGAGCACCCGGCGCGCCCCCAATCACAATATTCTGCGGCGTGCGCCGTTTCAGTAACATGGTGTAAATCACAACGTAGAAGAATATAGTGAAGGCCAGTAGGCCCGCTGCGACGTAATTTGTCGCCAACGCCAACATCCAGACGGATATGGCCGAAAGTAAAAACCCAAAGGTTAGGGCGGTGCTTGGTGCCATGACACCGCGCGGCAGAGGACGCTTTTTCGTGCGCGTCATCTGCGCGTCAATATCGGC
>CAZBDT010000176.1:0-3869 GCA_964490745.1 uncultured Algimonas sp. | reverse complement strand
GCCTCTCAATTGGAAACCTATGGCGAAGTCACGCGCGGCTCTCTGGGAGTTATGATTTCACCCGTGACACAGGACGTGCAGGCGCGTCTTAACGTGCCGGATTTATACGGTGCGCATATTGTCGAGGTAACGGAAAATGGGGCCGCCTTTGAGGCGGGACTACAGGTCGATGATATTGTCACCCATTTCGGAGGGCGTCGGATCGGGAATAGTTCTGACTTGCGCTATGCAGTGGGGCTTGTGCGGCCGGACACGGTATCTCAACTTACATACATTCGTAATGGTCTCACATCCGATATAAATGTCGTCATTCGTGAGAAAGGCTATTTAAAAACGGCCGAAGCTGATAATAGTATTGAGCGTTTGCCTATGAACTAGTTTTCGAATTTTGCGCGAGCACAGCGTCGCAAATCTTGATGGCCGCGTGTAAGACTTCGGCGATGCCCATACCAGTGGTGTCGAGTAAATGCGCGTCTTCCGCTGGTTTAAGCGGGGCTGTTGCGCGAGTGCTGTCCCGCGTATCGCGCTCGACGAGTTGTGCGAGGACGTCGTCAACAGAGAGGGTTTCGCCATATCCTGTGAGTTCGGCATGGCGACGCGCGGCACGCTCTTCCTGGCGCGCTGTGACATAGAGTTTCACATCCGCATCCGGGCAAATCACCGTGCCAACATCGCGCCCGTCAAGAATGCCGCCTTTGGCTGCAAAATCCCGCTGAAACGCCAAGAGGGCTTTACGGACTTGGGGGTGGACCGAGACCTTAGACGCGGCTGCGCCTATGGGGCCGGATTTGAGGATGGGATCAGACAGATCATCCGCTGAGATAGACTTTGCGCCGCGTGCTCCATCACTTGCATTTTCGACGTCACCGCCCGCGTCCAAGACTGCTTTGGCGGTTGCGCGGTAGAGCTTGCCCGTATCCAGATAGGGTAGACCATAATGGGCGGCGAGGCCTTTACCCAGCGTGCCTTTGCCGGACGCAAACGTCCCGTCAATCGCAATAACAGTCATGATATATCGGCGCCAAGGCCGTTCATGAGGTCAAAGAATGTTGGGAAACTTGTCGCGATCATTGAGGCATCATCAATGCGCACGGCTTGATTGGCCACGCAACCTAATATCAGGGCGCTCATCGCAATGCGGTGGTCGTGATGTGTGGTCACTGTGCCGCCGCCCGCAACAGGGCCGCCCGTAACTTTGAGACCGTTCTCTAATTCCTCGACCTTCACCCCATTGTCTCTGAGCAGATTAGCTGTCGCGGTAATGCGGTCGCTTTCCTTTACACGGAGCTCGCCAATATCATCCATGATCGTCGTCCCATTTGCGACAGATGCTGCGACGGCCAAGATTGGATATTCGTCAATCATAGAGGCCGCGCGTTCTGGCGGGACTGTGATGGCTTGGAGCTTGGAATATTTTACGTGAATATCAGCTATAATCTCGCCGCCAGATTTGCGGAAATTATCAGCCTGCACATGACCGCCCATCTCCGTTAGGCAGTCAAATAATCCAGTTCGCGTCGGGTTCATCATCACATTTTCAACAATGATGTCAGACCCCGGCGTCATCAAAGCCGCAACAATCGGGAACGCCGCAGAGGACGGGTCGCCGGGGACATTGATATTTGTGGCTTTCAAACTGACAGGGCCTTCGAGTTTTATGACGTCTGCACCGTTTCGTTTGGTGACATCAACTTTCGCGCCAAAAGCCCGCAACATATTCTCCGTATGATCGCGTGTTGGGATAGGTTCCGTAACAGTTGTCACGCCATTCGTATTCACAGCGGCGAGAAGGACAGCAGATTTCACCTGAGCCGAAGCAATGGGGGGGGTGTAAGTCAGCGGGCTAAGTTGCCCTTCACTTTTTAAATGAACGGGCAGTCTTCCGCCTTCTTCGGATGTTGCGCTTATGCCCATCTCTCGCAACGGGTCTAAAATTCGGTTCATCGGGCGCGAGGATAGGGACGCGTCTCCTGTGAATGTGGCCGCAATATTATATCCTGCGCAAGCGCCCATGATCAGGCGAACGCCAGTTCCGGCATTGCCACAGTCCAGATCAATTGTTGGTGATTGAAAGCCATTGGTACCGCAGCCTTTGACGGTGTAAGCCCCTTCGCCGGTTTTGGTAATGGTGGCGCCTAAAGCTTCCATGACAGATGCCGTAGACAAAATATCCGCGCCCTCTAGCAGACCTGTAACGGTTGTCATGCCCTCTGCCATAGCTCCAAATATTATGGAACGGTGCGAAATAGACTTATCACCTGGCGCGCGAATAGTGCCAGAGAGGGGTTTCGCTGTCTTGGACGAACTGCGCATGACGGGCTCGTGCCTCCATTGATTGTTGACTCACAAAAGCCAAACGCTAAGACGCGCGGGTCTCGCAAATCCAAACGCACATCGCAAGCGTTTCTGCGAGGCGATGTGCAGAGTATAAAAAAGGCGTCCAACATGGCAAAAGTTGACATCGGTACAAAACGGGTTTGCCCGGAATGCGAAGCAAAATTTTACGACTTGACGCGGAACCCCGCTGTGTGTCCGATGTGTCAACATAGTTTTGACCCATCAGAACTGGATCCGAACGTTGTTCTGCCAAATGCGCCGCTCAAGCCGCAGACATCAAAGGATGATGATGACGATGATGATATCGAAGATGCAGTTGAAATTGATGAAGATGACATTGATGAAGAAGAGCAGGCCGCAAAAGAACTAGAACTTGACGGCGATGATGCCGCGATAATTTCAGGTGGCGCTGGCGACGATGATGACGAAAAACCTGATTTTGACGGTTACTCCACTGACGAAGATGAAGATCAAGACGCCGCGCTTGTTGCCGATGATGAAGACACACTTCCGCCGGGCGCTGATGATGACGGCGATGAGGAGATCGAAATCTAAGAAAATGTGGGCTGAGCTACATTAGCCCGCAAAACGGACTTGCCACGCCCCGCGCTCGGCGTTAAACGGCGCGACCAAATACCGGGTGAACTCATTAGCTTGTCCGGACCGAATTGAATATTCGGGGCCTTAGCTCAGCTGGTAGAGCGCTTCGCTGGCAGCGAAGAGGTCAGGGGTTCGACTCCCCTAGGCTCCACCATTATTCGGATAAATGTGAAAATCCAATGCACGCCCTACTAGAACCAATGAACTCGCATAAATCGTAAGCTATAAAACCTATTTTCTACGATTTCGATGCAAGACTTATTGAAAAGCAATAATTCTCCCCCTACGTAAATTATAAGGAACAGACGAAGAGGGAGGAGCTTCAAAATGTCGAATTTTGAAACGCAGATAGAAAAATCCAAGGCTGAGGTCGCGGAAGCGCAGAGCAAAATCGCTGAATTATCCGCACGGATTGATACGGCTCGTATGAAAATGAGCCAAGGTACGGACATTTCACTGGATATTGAAAATGCGTCGCTGGACGACGTACACGCACATTCTGATCTTATGAATGCGAATATCGCGGAGCTTATCATGGGGCTCGACGATGTGACCGCCGGGTTTTCGAAAGACTTTGATGGTTTGCGCTCCAAAACGGGCTGGGAAAAGTTTGTTGGAATTTTCTCTAAACAGCGCGCAGAAAGCCTACGCGCAGAACGAGTTCGTGCGGCGTCAATTGAGGATAAGCTGCAAGACCTGATCGCGAAATCAAACACGATCCAAGCGATGTTGCAGGAACAGTTAAACGAGCTGGGTCATCATAAGAACCAAGTTGAGGCCAATTTGCAAAAGACTTTGGTTGACCGTGAGGCCGCGGTTACAGTTTTGGAAGAGATTAAAGGCGAAATCCAAGCGCTGGACCCACAGATCATTGAACTTGAAGGCAAGCTGGCCGTTGTTACAAAGCCTAAAGATCGTGCGCAGTGGGAAGC
>CAZBDT010000175.1:0-3888 GCA_964490745.1 uncultured Algimonas sp. | reverse complement strand
AAAACTTTATTGCCGTCTTTGAGCCAAGCGCGCAATTCCGGACGATCTTGCGGAAAGTCCTGAACGATGACGGCCTTGGCGAAACCTTTATCATCCAATGCAGGTCGCGTTGAGAAGTCCGAAGGCGGAACTGCCGGCGGCGGTAAGGCACTCGCACAGCCAATCAAAACAATTGCTGATAAAGCAATAATTAGTTTTTTCATTTTCGTCTCCTTTTAATACGAACTACGTAACACATTAATACGAAATGCGTAATAACTTATTTGTGAATACTGACAATGCAGATCGAATGTTGAGCGCAGTGGATGCGCTTCTGACTCGTTACCTCTTGGCCGGGGCAGACGGGGAACCGCGCCCTATGCGGTATAATCCGCTGGATTATCAAACCTTAAAGTTCATCGAAAAGCACCCCAACTCACGTGCTACAGATATAAGCCATGCGCTCCATCTCCCGCCAACGACCCTACAGTCCGCTTTAGATCGCTTATTTAAATTGGAACTGATCGAAAAGGAACAGCATCCAAGTGACGGCAGAGCAAAGGTCTATACGCTCACACAGGCTGGACAGAAAATGCGCGACCGCATTCACGCACAAGACCGGAGTAATATGGATGAGATGCTGTCCTCGATTTCGGAAAAAGAATGCGAAACGTTCCTCTCGACCATGGAGAAGATCGAGAGATATTTAAGAGACGCGCTCTAAGACAGCCCTACTCTTCCATCGCCTCGATCAATTTCACCATCTGCACAAACTCGGCGCGGTAGCCGTTTTCGTCCTTACCTTTCGCACTATTGGCGAGCTTTAGGGCGTCAGCATAGCTGTAATCTTCGACCTGCATATCGCCGCGTAACTTCTGCCCGACAATGGCAACGGCGGTGGCGAAGCGCATATCGTTGCTAGCGCGGCGCAGTTGTTTTTCCTGACGCTTACCAATCGGGAATGTTTGGAGTGTGGATGTATCTGCATACGGTAATTTATGGCGAATTTTGACAAAGGCATATTCATCTGACCCCGTATTTTTTGGCGCGTCATCAGAAACGTAACGCAGCTTATCCACCGTAATGGCAGGCGAGCCCACGGGTGTCATTTCATAAATCGCCGTCACGCTATGCCCGGCCCCAATATCGCCCGCATCAACTTTGTCATTATTGAAATCCTGACGCTTCAGCGCACGGGTCTCATAACCAAGCAGACGATATTCAGCGATGGTGGCGGGGTTGAACTCGACTTGGATTTTAACGTCCTTGGCGATGGTGAGCAGTGAACTGCCCGCCTCATTCGCCAAAACCTTGTTCGCCTCTGAGAGGCTGTCGATATATGCGGCGACGCCATTCCCATTCTGCGCAAGCGATTGCATCAGGTGATCATTATAATTGCCCATGCCAAAACCGAGTACGGAGAGAAAAATACCTGTTTCGCGTTTCTCTTCAATATACGCCTTCATCTCATCCGGAGAGGAAAAGCCGACATTAAAGTCACCGTCTGTTGCCAAGATGACGCGATTATTTCCGTCCTCTTTGAAACTCTCCATCGCCTTATCATAGGCGAGTTCTAATCCTGCCGCGCCAGCCGTTGAGCCGCCCGAACGTAAACGCTCCAAGGCTGCAATGATCTCTGATTTTTTGCTGGCAGGCGTGGGTTCTAATACTGTCCCTGCACGTCCGGCATAGGTGACGATTGAAACTGTATCATCTTCATCGAGAGTCTTGAGTAGAAGCTTAAAACTATTGATCAAGAGCGGTAATTTATTCGCTTGGTTCATCGAGCCGGACGTATCAATCAACAGAACAATATTGCTGCTGGGACGCTCCTTTGCAGGTGGGACGTAGCCCTTAATCCCGATATGCATCAGCTTTGTATCCGCATTCCAAGGGTTTGGTGTGACGGTCACATTGGCTTTAAAAGGTGTGTCAGCCGAGCGAGGCGCCTCATAATCATAAGGGAAATAGTTGATCATTTCTTCCAAACGAATGGACGCACGCGGTGGCAATTCACCACGATTGATCGAGGCCCGAAGGAAGCTGTAGCTGGCCGTGTCAACGTCGACTGAGAAAGTCGAGACTGGCGTTTCAGACACGGCGTTTGACGTGTTTAGCTTATATTTTTCAAATGCGTCACGGCTTTCAAACTCACGAATAATATTGCCATCCTCATCGCGTAGGTAGAATTTTTGCGGGCTGATTTCCGTACGTACCTGCACTTCACGTTTCGTGCCTGCCGGGACAATGCGTTCAATCGTGGAAGCAGGCGTTTTGATAACGCGGCGCGTTTCCATTTTTGTGACGGCCGGAATAGCGCGCTCCACCGTCTGCGCAGGGGTCTTCACCGTGCCATCCGAATTATAAGATGGTGGGATCGTTACAAGCTCAGTAGAGGCCTCTTGAGTGACCACAGGTTCTGTAATGGTTTCATACACAGGCGGTATCGTCACGTATTCAGTCGTGGCTTCTTTGGTCACGATTTCCTTTGTCTCGACCTTATATTCGGCAGGCACTTCTTCGAAGATTAGGCCGTTATGGGTTTGAGATGGAGAGGTAGACGCCGCACTGTTACCCGGTATCGCTATGCGAGTTCTATCATTAAGAGAAGTGGAAGGAATTCCAGCAACGCGTTGAAGAGGTTGAGCCGAGGGAAATTGCTGAAACTCTTTTATATCCTTTGGATCGGCTGATCGGATTTCAGCCAGTAAAGCATCAACAGAATCGATTCCATTCCCCAAGGCCGGCGGTTTTTTTGTCGCAGTCTTAGAATCCAAACTCTCATTTAAACTTAAATCGGGTAGCTCCCTGATATCCTCAGCTGTGATCCTATCGACGATATCCGCAGCATCAGCCCGCTCTTGGTTCGACTTAAACCCCGCGCCGGCTTCCACAGTAATTTCTTCACGATCATCTTCAAGCACAGAATTCGTAACCTGCGGAGAGGGAATGCCCTCCGTCGAAACCGCCCCTTCCGACACAGGCAAATCCCCCGCCAATTCATCCATATTCGGTAGAACGACCAGCGCCGCGATGAGTGCGGCTCCGCAGGTTCCGGCCATCATCCTGGCTTGTGGTTTTTGTAATATTGCGGTGAGTTTACTCATGGTCTCAACCCTTCTGGTTTTCACCCGCACCGTTTTGGCGGGTTTTCCAGTAGGACGCGGCGCATCAGCCGATCCTTGGGTTGAGGTCGTATTTTTTTCCGATGCAGGGCCAGTTTTGCCCACAAATTCAGTATTAAATGCCGCCATAGCCGCTTCCAATCCCGCCTTGCGAGACGAGTTGGACGGCTTCAGATTTTGCATCTGTGCAGCCAGCTTATCTGTATCGTCATTCATGCCAGCGCCTCCTGATCTAATCCGTTATCCTTTGCAGCGAGTGTTTTGAGCCGCCGCCTAATCTCACTCATGCGCCATGCAACTGTCCCTTCTGCGACGCCGAGCGCTTCTGCCGCTTCCGCAAAATTCATTTGTTCGCCCAGTGTCAGCGCTGCCGTTGCCCGTAAATCAACAGAGAGCGTTTCAAGCGCCGTTTGCAGCCAAGACAGCCGGCGATCTGAATCTTCCGCTTCGCCTCTGGCAAGGCTTTCTGTCTCGGCATATCCGGCGGTTATCCTTTGGCGCGTTGCCGATTTCCGCAACGCATCTTTCCCCGCATTGACGGCTATACGGTGTAGCCAGCTCGTAAATTTTGACTCTTGCCGCCATTGTTTGAGTTTTTTGGGCAAGGAGGCCCACACCTCTTGTGTGATGTCTTCGGCGTCACTCTGATTTTTGACGACACTGAAAATGACGCGAAAAACACGGTCATAATGGATATGAAGCAGGCCTCGAAAGGCTTCTGCATCCCCCTGAGCCGCGCGTAATGCCAGCTCTTCACTGTCCACATTTTCGTCCATCTTGCCCG
>CAZBDT010000174.1:0-3994 GCA_964490745.1 uncultured Algimonas sp. | reverse complement strand
CTGCGCACACCAATCACAACAACGGATCAAAACTATGACCCAGCCCGCTAAGGTGCTGGCGTCTCGTCATGTGCGCAACTTATGCAAGCGTGCTGGGCGAGGGCGCTACGCATTGAGAAATCGATTGATAGTACTGCTTAGCTACAAAGCAGGCCTCAGGGCTTGCGAAATTGCTGGGCTCGATTGGTCAATGGTTTTGACAGCCAAAGCCCATGTTGCAGCCTCTCTGACAATTGCTGGCACGATAGCCAAAAACGGGCGGGGTAGGCGCATTCCAGTCCACCCTGAATTGCGTGACGCATTGCATGCTCATCACAAAGCTTGCGGCAAGCCCATTGCAGGGCCCGTGGTGCGTTCGCAACGTGGAGCGAATATGACAGCGCGAAGCATAGTGAATTGGTTTGCGGAGCTGTATGATGAGCTTGGACTGGATGGCTGTTCATCGCATTCAGGCAGGCGAACATTCATTACCAATGCTGCGCGGCTAGTGAGCAAGACGGGGGGCTCGCTGAGAGACGTTCAAGAGCTGGCTGGCCACAGCGCGCTGAGCACCACAGAGCGATATATTGAAGGTGATAGGGATGCACAGCGTAAGCTTGTGCGAATGCTATGATCACGCTTGCACGTTTCCGTTTATTGGAAGCGGCATTGCGAGAGCGCGGTTATGGGCCAACTATCGATTGGACAGAGGCAATTGAGCCACCAACACACGCTAGTGATTTTGCTGAGCGCGCAATTTACGTAATTTGCAATTCAGGCATGGCCAACAGTGTCGCATCAGTGATCCATACTCGCTGCATGGATGCGTTGCGCGCGAATGAAGCCGCAACAAGCGTGTTCAAGCATCCAGGCAAAGCGCATGCTATCGATCGCATTTGGGCAGAGCGAGAGCAGTTGTTTTCGAGCTATTTGGCGGCAACTGACCCTGTCGCACAGCTGCAAGCGCTGCCATGGATAGGGGAAGTAACGGCGTTGCACTTAGCCAAAAACTTGGGCGCTGACGTCGCTAAGCCAGATGTCCATATGGAACGATTGGCGCGCCGTGAACAAGCAACGACTGAGCAGCTTTGCAAGCGACTAGCAAACGTCACTGGCTATCGCGTGGCCACTATCGATACGATACTTTGGAGAGCATGCGCTATCCGCATTCTAAACTCTGCACGTTACGAAGCTGATGGCTGGGAAGCGGCATACACGCCGTAACTGGAAGTTGGCTCCCATTTTACCGTTGCAACAACTGACACCGCTCTAAGCGGCGTATATGGCGCTATAGCGCTCCGTGAGACGGCGGCTCCGTCATTCCAACATTGATGATGAAAGGACACGGCCATGACAGGCAGTGAACAGGCCAATTGCGCCTGCAAAATTCCGCGCGCTGAGCAAATTGCTCAACTTAACGACAAGCTTCGCAAAAGCGGTGAGGGGGGAGAGATAGTTTTCACGCGCCCCCTTACGGAGAGCAAAGTATTCGATCCAGCTGCGATTATGTTGGCACTGGCGCGCTTCGATAAGTTTGACGCTGATAATGATCCCCATGGCGAACGCGACTTTGGTGAAATTGAAGTGTCTGGCGCGTTCCTGTTGTGGAAGATCGACTACTACGAATCTGGGACAGGATATGGCTCAGACGACCCAGCCGATCCAGACAAGACAGATCGAGTGCTAACCATCATGTTTCCCGAAGATTGGTAGCTTGGCGCTTACTGGCAAACTGCAGTGGCTCTAGCGCAACTGCAATTTTTTCAGACCCCTGCCGCAGTATGTTCAAACTTCGCCGTTTTGCGCCGAGGCTGCTGCAGGGGCACTACAGGAGCTATAAGGCTATGGATGGGGTCATAATCACCACAAAGCGTCAGAGACTGCGCACATGGCGCATGAGCGACGTCGCAGCGTATAACAATCATTGCAACACGGCAGCAGTCATGGAGCATTTGGGCGGAGCTATGCCGCACAGCGAAGTTCAGAGCGAAGTACGCTGGCTGCGCAAACAACAAGCGCGTGATGGCCATACGTTTTGGCTGCTGGAGCGAAAGCGTGATGCAGCGTTGCTTGGCTTTTGCGGCGTCATTCGTGTTCGAGAGCGCCAAACGCCGCTTGCTGGCAAGTTGGAAATTGGGTGGCGGCTTAGAGCGGATGTATGGGGCCAAAGCTATGCGTTGGAAGCGGCGCAAGCTGTGATCAAATGGGCAGGGCGCAATTTGGACGCAGAGCCCATTTATGCGCGTATTCACAAAGACAATGAGCGCAGCCGCAAACTGGCTAAGCGGCTTGGGATGACTAGGATCAAAAAGCTAGAGGCGCTGCGTGAGCAGGCAGAGCAAGAGCTGCACATATTTGGAGCTGAGCGTTGACGCGACGCTATAGAGTGCAGCATGCTCACTCATGGTAATAGTGTAATTTTGTCATGAAACGCTGTCGCAGTTGCCTGATGGCTCATTGGGGACGCTATACTTCCTGGCTGCGGTGCGTTCATATCATACCACCTAAGCAGTGGCTGCAGGTATGGCTTCGCTTCGTAGCTTAGCCAGCAGCACAACCATTGCCCAAGTATCGCGGCGACAATACTCCTTAAGTGCATCGCTAATTGCCTCACGCTCATCGCTAGATACACTAGCAGCGATAGCTTGCTCATATGCCTCAACCGCTTCGCCGCCACCTTTGATTTCAAGTGTGCTGTAGTCAAGCTCTGGCGCGAGCGTTGGCAGCACAGCTTTGATCGACCAGCTGCCGCGCTGATCACGATGGTAATAGTGCTTTTCAGCGATCACTTTGAGATCAACCAGACGGTCAGCCAAGCTTGTTAGTTTTGAGCTGTAATCAGGCAAGGCTTCAGCAAGCTCCCGTAGCCGGCTGCGTTCAAAGGATGCATTCCAAGCTACTGCCGCTCCGCTTGCAGGCAAGTTTGCTAGTGCTTTTGCGCATCCAAGCCTGGGGTCATTCCCGCTAAGGTCTAAAAACTCAAAATGCTCCACGCCTCCATCCTCGCTCTGAATATGAGCGGAAAACTGGAATGGTATTTGCTGATAGGGCCGAGTGCCAATCCAGCGCGGAATCGCCAAGTTGCAGGTTTCAAAGTCCAAATGGATAAGAGGGAATGCCCACCCATCAGTCTCGGCGATTACGCCTTGGGCATCATGAAACGGTCGATCCTCGCACGTAGCAATCCGTATTTTCTCGTGGTTCTTATGCCGCAGTTCGGCGGGCGGCACATCCTTAAGTTCAAAGATACCTTTAGCGGCATACTCCGCCGCAAGCCGTTTGCCGGTCCTAGGCAGTAGCGCCACTGGCCATTCAAGCTCAGGAGTATCCGCTTGAGCGCTGCAGTAAGACTGAAACTCGCACGTGAACGGTGACGTGCATTGATTGCCCATCGCGAGTTTGGGCTCATCGCCGCTGAGCACTTCTCGCGCTGCAGTAACCGTTGCCCCGCGCGTTGCGGCAATTGGCTTGGCTCTTGCCGCAATATCAGTGTCAGTCAAAAGGCCTTGGTATTGCCCGATTTCAGTAAGCTCAAACTTGTTATTTATGTGGCGTAGTGAGGCTGACGAAACTTCAATGCCTGCACCCTCCAGCACCCAAAGCTGTGTTGCTATGTCTCCGACATGATAGTCTTTAACGCTCGTACTGCTTTTAACCTCAGCCAACAGCCAAGCGCCATTGCCGTCTGGTTCCATCATATCAGCTCTAATCAGGACACCGTCGCGCGCAAACGTTGCTTCAAATATTGGTCCGTCAAAACCTTCCGTCAAAAGCCGCTGGGTTTGCTCCAAAGCGGCACCTAAGTCTGGCTCCGCTTTGATCATGACACCGTCAGGGCAAAGGGCGCAAGCTATCTCTCCAACGGCATCGCCGGTTGCAAACCTAGCTTGCGCCCCATCGTCGGTAACAGCGGCATCAGGCTTATGCTTTTGGAGCCATAACCGTTTTGGGCATTGCTCGAATGCGGTAATTTTCGATTTGGAAAGACCGTGTCTTTTGCTCAATTTGGTATCCC
>CAZBDT010000173.1:0-4126 GCA_964490745.1 uncultured Algimonas sp. | reverse complement strand
TCTGTAAAACACTTTTCCCCTTCTGGTATCCATCAGAAGATCAACTCTGCGGGCAAGTCCTGCTTTAAAAACTTTACCTAGGCTGACACTAGATTGTCAGCACGCACATAGTCATGCCTAACTCTCTAAGACAGGGTGACATCCCCTCTTCCGAGCGCTAAGCCAAATTCATGACAGAGAACCGCAACAGCTTGCATATTGGGCGCAATGTGATTGGACGCGAGGCTGAGGGCTTGCGCGCATTAGAGGCGTCATTAGACGCTGAATTTGAAAGCGCGGTGCAAACTATCCTTGCGGGCCAAGGGCATTTGGTCGTCGTGGGGTTGGGAAAATCCGGACATATTGGCCGTAAAATTGCGGCGAGTTTTGCCTCAACGGGTACGCCAGCTTTCTTCCTTCATCCGTCTGAAGCTGCCCATGGGGATTTAGGTATGATCCGCGCGGATGCGGTTATTCTTGCCCTCTCGAATAGCGGTGAAAGTGAAGAGGTCAATGGCGTGCTGTCTTACGCCAAAAGCCTCGGTGTGAATACGATTGCGATCACGGGTTCCGCGCAATCGACGCTCGCGAAAACGGCGCAAACCACCCTGCTCTTACCGGATGCGAAAGAGGCATGTCCGAACAATCTTGCACCGACAACCTCGACGACGATGACATTGGCCCTGGGTGACGCGCTCTGTGTTGCGGTGATGGAAGCCCGCGGCTTTACGGCTGAAGATTTCGGGCAAAGACATCCTGCCGGGAAGCTCGGCTTTGGTCTGCAAAGGCTTGGGGATTATGTGGAAACACATAGTGATGAAATGCCGCTAGTTCAGACAACCACGGCTATGCCGGATGTGATTTTGGCCATGACGAGTGGCGGCAAAGGCTGTGTCGGCGTGACCCATGATGAACGACTTGTCGGGATTGTCACGGATGGTGATCTGCGCCGCGCCATGAGTGATGATATTATGACTAAAAATGCGGGTGCGATTATGACAGCCGATCCCTTTGTGCTCTCGCCCGACATGCGGATGAAAGACGCCATAGCGGCCTTCTCAAAACGGAAGAT
The DNA here is from genome assembly GCA_964490745.1 of uncultured Algimonas sp. Classification (GTDB taxonomy): domain Bacteria; phylum Pseudomonadota; class Alphaproteobacteria; order Caulobacterales; family Maricaulaceae; genus Litorimonas. The sequence goes on along the minus strand of CAZBDT010000173.1, from coordinate 3,075 downwards.
TGGCAATGCCTTCGTCGTGGATGAGGCTGATAATATAAGCGGTCTACTGGACCTGAAAACGCTACTGGCGACTGGTTATGTCTAAGCCGTTGATTGTCATTCCGGCGCGGATGGCGTCGACCCGCTTTCCCGGCAAACCGCTAGCTGAAATTGCGGGGGTCAGCATGGTTCGACGCACCGCAAAAATCGCTTCTGATTTGGGCATGAATTATGTTGTGGCCACAGATCACGACGTGATTTTCAGTCATTGCGAGACTTATGACATTCCCGTCGTAATGACAGATGCGGCGCTGCCCTCCGGCAGTGATCGCGCATTGGCTGCTGCTGATCTCTATGATGCTGATGCCGATATTGTTGTGAACCTACAAGGCGACGCGCCCTTTACCGACCCGTCACATGTCCAAGCGATCATTGATCGACTGGCAGACACAGAGTTCGACATCGCCACGCCAGCACTTCAGCTGGATTGGGCTGCATTGGATAAGTTACGAAAAGAAAAGCGCACGACGCCCTTCTCCGGCACCACCGTGATTGAGACTGCGGGGCGAGCTGTGTGGTTTTCAAAAACGATCATTCCCGCCCTTCGCAAGGAAGAACATTTGCGAGAGGAAAATCCGCTGTCTCCTATTTTGCGTCATATTGGATTATATGGTTTCAAGCGTAGGGCCTTGAAACGGTTCACCAAACTCCCGCCATCGACATATGAAAAGCTGGAGGGTCTGGAACAACTCCGCGCTTTGGAAGACGGTATGCGGATCGCCATTGTGAAGGTTGAGCCGCCGCGCATCTCTTCCCCCGGGATAGACACGCCGGACGACCTCGCCCGCGCAGAGGCTTTGATTGAGATGTATGGAGACCCTTTCATATCATGAGTATAGGGAGCGTTTATATCGTTCGGCATGGGAATACATTCGATAAGGGCGATACGATTTTGCGCGTGGGCGGGAGGACGGATTTGCCGCTCTCGAAATCGGGAAAGTTACAAGCAGAACGTCTAAGCAATGCTTTTAAGACTATTGTTTTTTCAATGGCTTATTCTTCCGATCTAAAACGAACCCGACAGACAGCTGAAGCCATATTGGGCGAGCAAAGCTACGCCTTGGTGGACTTCTTGACCGAGATTGATTATGGTCCTGATGAAGGCAAAGCAGAGCAAGATGTGATTGCGAGGCTTGGCCAAGAGGCTCTCGATAAATGGGACCGTGAGGCTCTTCCGCCAGAGCGTTGGCATGTCGATGTCGAAGGTTTGCGCAGTGCGTGGCAAGCCTTTCTCGCGACCTGTGATCCGCACGCAAATACGCTCGTCGTCACGTCAAATGGCGTGGCTCGGTTTGTTTTGGATGTTGTGGATTGTGATCGCTCTGTCCCCCTTAAACTGCGAACCGGATCATATGGGGTTGTCGAATTAAAGCAGACGGGTCCTGTCCTCTCAGAATGGGATATCAGGCCGGAGGACTGACGCGCATGCCGTCAAAGGCTGGCCTTACTATCGGAGGAAGTTCATCTGAAAGCGTTGCATAATCCATATCGATATGAAGATTGGTCAGCACAGCTGATTTGGCTTTCGCCCGCGCTAGCCAAGATAGTGTTTTATCGGCATGGGTATGTGTGGGGTGTTGGCTATAGCGCAGAGCGTCGATGATCCAGACGCCCACGCCGCTCAGACGATGTAAGACATCTTCACTCACGCCCCAAACATCAGGACTATAGGCAATTTTGCCATCTATGAGGAAGCCGAGAGACGGTGTCGGTCCATGGCTGACCTCTAATGTTTCAAGAGTTATAGTCCCGCCAGGGCCAGAAATAGGAGTGACTGTCTTGTCCGAGATTAAATCTTGGAGTGCTAGAATGGGTGGATGGACGCGTCCATCAGGCATTTCAAAGCAATATTTGAAACGAGCAAAAACGTGCTGTTTTGTGTGGGCGTCCATATAGGTCGGGATTTGCGCCCGCATGCGGTATGCAATCGCCCGAAGGTCATCTATCCCGTGTGATTGGTCGGCATGTTCGTGCGTATAAAACACAGCGTCTATATGGCGGATATTTTCACGCAGGAGCTGAATTCGCAAATCAGGGGATGTGTCTATGAGGACATTAGTGCACGTATCTGAATCGGGCTCTTCGGTGCCCTTCCATTTTTGAATGAGGATAGAGCATCGTGTACGGGCGTTTTTCGGTTCATTGGGATCACAAATCCCCCAATCTCCGCCAATACGAGGTACACCTCCTGAGGATCCGCAGCCCAGTATGATTGCACGTAAACCCATTATTCCGGCCGTTTCGCTTTTGTGAAGAGATTGAAAAAAGCGTCAGTCGTCTTAGTCGCCGTTTCTTCATAACTCCAATGGAATATCTCGGCTAAGGCTTTGCAGACTTCGACGATATAGGCCGGCTCATTCCGACGCCCTCTGTAAGGAACAGGCGCAAGATAAGGACAATCGGTTTCCAGCATTATTCGGTCACGCGGCATTGAGTTGATACGTTCACGAACGTCATGTGCGTTTTTAAATGTCATGATACCTGATACGGAAAAATAGAATCCCATCTCAGCCGCCGCATCTGCAAGGCGCTGTCCTGAGGTATAGCAATGCATTATCGCGTTGAATGGCTTTTTAGCATAGGCCGATTGCAACATCTCAATCATGTCTTCATCAGCTTTTCGCGTATGAACAACTAGCGGCAGGCCAGTTTCATGAACCGCATCGATATGAGCTTGAAAATTGGCCTTCTGAACCTCTCGCGGTGACCAGTCGTAGTGGTAGTCCAAGCCTGTTTCACCAATACCCACAACTTTCGGATTATTCGTTAAGTCGATAATTTCCTTGGCCGTAATATCAGGATTGTCTTTCGCGTCATGTGGATGCGTTCCGACAGTCGCCCAAATATTAGGATCAGAACTCGCAACGTTCAAAACATCCTCAAAGTCTTTGAGATGACAACAAATATTGAGCATCGGCCCAACACCTGCCTCTCTTGCTCGAATAATCGTATCCTCTAGATCATCAGCGAATTTCTCACCATGAAGATTGACGTGGCTATCAACGATCATGAGGCCTCGCGAATTGAAGATAGAAG
>CAZBDT010000172.1:0-4186 GCA_964490745.1 uncultured Algimonas sp. | reverse complement strand
GATGAGGCGGAAAATGAGCGTATGCATCTCATGACCTTTATCGAAATCGCACAGCCCAATCGGTTTGAGCGCTTTCTGATCATGGCTGTGCAGCTCATCTTCTATAACGCCTATTTCTTCCTCTATCTCTTCGCGCCGCGCACAGCTCACCGCGTTGTTGGTTATTTTGAGGAAGAAGCTGTGATTAGCTACACGCAATATCTCAAAGAAGTCGAAGAAGGCCGCCATGAGAATGTCCCCGCCCCGCAAATCGCGATTGATTATTGGCAGCTCGATCAAGATGCGCGCCTCAGCGACGTCATTATCGCCGTTCGCGCCGATGAGGCCGAGCACCGTGATGTAAACCACAGCTTCGTCGATGAACTGGATCGTCGCAAAGCCCACGACCCAATGGCCGCGGACGCGCCCGAAGAAGAGCCCAAGGGAAGTTTGAAAGAAGACGATGAAATACAAATGGTATAAGCTAAATATACTGTATTCGTTGCCTTAAATAATCGCCAAAGCATGTCCTATTTTGCTCAAACGGCGTATTTTTAATTTAATCCCACATATAGGCTGCCTCATGTTCATAGATACAATCATCTATCTTTAAACATACGACCACCATCGGTTTGGGAGCAGTTAAACTGCCATGGGCGATTGGTTTTGCCGTTAAAGACGCCAGCCTCTTAGATTTATTTTGGTGATTTGTTTTTACGAGTTGGCGCAACCACTCATGGATAAAGGCATTTGGGATAAAGGCATTTGGGATAATTGGGGTAACACTTTACGAAGCACGAAAAGCTTTAACGTAGCAAGATCAACCAAATCGCCCAGATATGAAATCAAAAAGCCCGCCATGAAATAGACGGGCTTCTGCAAGAATATCAGTAATATAATTATGTTAGATGTTTCTTTTTCTTCGACGTGACGAGGATATCCCCATCTGCGCGAAGAGTCTCGACAGGGATGGGTTTAGGCACACCGTCAACGACAATATATGTGACCATACCGGATTCAGTTCGCGTGAGGCCGATAATCCGACCAAGATACTTCCTTTTGCGGGACTCAACTATGACACCATAGGTGAGCATCGGTCCAACATCTTGTCGCTTGCTTGTCCCATCGATGACAACACTTACGCTCGCATAGCCATGTTTGTGGCTGTGATCGGAGTAATGAATATGATCATATCCGAAGCGGCCATGGTCATGGGCGTAATGCCCGTGATAGTGGGTGCCGTGATAATGCGTGCGTGAGCGTGCGCCGACACGGGCAGACGCCGGGGCATTAACCCGGACCTTCGTTCGCGGTGTCTTTATGTCTGTTTTGACTGTGCTATTCACGGTCCCGCCTACGGTTCCGCTCACACTCCCCGTCACACCGCCAATTTGGGCGAACGCTGGCGCCGCTGTCATCGCGGACGCAATCAAGGACAATCCTACAACCTTTAGGCCGGTTTTCTTACTTAACATATCTGCCTCCTTAAAATGCAGACAAGAAAAACGGATAGTGCGTTACAAAAGTTCCTCATTTCGGCATTACAGCGATATGTCGAATCGGTAATGGGTATTTTTATTATTTGTTTTCTGTAACTTACACATCCCGCTCACGGAAAAACAAACCTAATAGAGTAAAGCCCCTAGGTTTTTTCTATTGAATTTTCATTTTTACCAAATCGGCACTTTACGGGCTCAGACCTATCTAAAAAACCCACAAACGGACATTTTGCGAAAAAACGCGACTTTTGAGAATTTTAAACGTATCTAAAATGAAACCGTCTCAGGAAAGCCGTCATGTTCTCAGATATTCTTGTTTACCTTGCTCATTCTGCTGTCGTTGTGTTTGGTGCAGTGACATTGTTATGGGCCATAAGCGTTGCAGCCAAAGATGCCAGCCTCGTCGATATATTTTGGGGTTTTGGGTTTTTACTGGTTGGCGCAACCTGTCTTTATCTCGTTCCCGTCAAAACACCTTATCTCTTTCTCTTAGCCTCACTCCCCATAATTTGGGGGCTGCGCCTGACGCTCTATCTTGCCAAACGCAATCTCGGTCACGGCGAAGATAAGCGATATGTGAATATGCGCAAACGTGCCGAGAAAAAAGGCATGAGTGAAATGGCGTGGCGTTTGCGCACACTGTTCACGGTTTACTTTGGACAGGGGTTACTGATCATGATCGTGAGCGCACCGGTATGGGTCGCGATGGCGACGGGAGAGAGCAACCCTACCGGATATGTCGCTGAAGATGAAAATGGCGCCATTTTCGGGATCCAGGCAACACTGCAAATTAAAATCGGCCTCCTCGCAATCCTCGGCGCGACCCTCTGGCTGATCGGCTTCCTCTTTGAAGCAATTGGGGACTGGCAGCTCGCACGCTTCCTGAAAAAGAACAAAGATTATGATGGTCCTGCGGACGAAAAACCCGTCATGGATAAAGGCCTATGGAAATATACCCGCCATCCCAATTATTTCGGCAATGCATGTATGTGGTGGGGAATTTGGCTCGTGGCTTGCGAAGCCCCCTTTGGATGGGCAACGATCTTCGGCCCCGTGATTATGACGCTATTGCTGACGAAAGTATCGGGCCGTGATTTATTAGAGCGCGATATGGGACGTCGCAAAAATTATCAGGATTATATTGAACGTACGAGCGGGTTCTTTCCGCTGCCGCCGAAGTCCAAGAGCTAGCATCTATATCCGAGGCACTCGAAGCCTTACGGCTTCGGCGCTTCGTTGCAATCAATCCCCCGGATTGATTGCGGTCACTGCGCGTGTTTGAAAATCCTACGCCTTTCGACGCTGCTTGGAATTCCCATGGATTCGCGATATTTTGCGACTGTGCGGCGGGCAATATCAATGCCTTGATCCCGCAGGAGCTTTACTATCTTATCATCCGACACGATCGTTTTAGCCGTTTCTTCCGAAATCAAAATTTTGATTTTATGACGCACGGCTTCTGCGGAATGCCCCTCACCACCATCGAGGCTTGGAATGGCTGCCGTGAAAAAGAACTTCAGCTCAAACAGACCGCGCGGCGTATGCATATATTTGCCACTTGTTACACGGCTGACCGTGCTTTCATGCATATCAATCGCGTCCGCAACATCACGAAGTTTCAAGGGGCGCAAATGATCAATCCCAAAAGCGAAAAAACTATCCTGTTGTTTCACAATCTCAGAGCTGACCTTGAGGATCGTGCGCGCGCGTTGATCCAATGATTTGACAAGCCAATTCGCATCGGCGTGACACTCTGAAATAAAGCTTCTTGCCTCATCATTATCGCCGCCCGCTTGTTTAATTTCATTATAATAACGCTTATTCACCAAGACCCTCGGCAAGGTGTCGGCATTTAATTCAACCGCCCAGCCGCCATGCGGTGTTTCCCGGATAAAGACATCCGGTTCTACAACACTGGCCATGCTGCCGCCGAAAGCCAATCCCGGCTTGGGCGATAGTTTTCGAAGCGCCGCAACCATAGACTTTAACTGATCCAGCTTAACACCGCATAGTTTAGAAAGCTTCGACAAATCATGTTTTGCCAGCAAGTCCAGATTATCGAGAAGAATTTGCATCGGTGCGTCCAACGCATCCATTTCGCGCAATTGTAGAGCTAAACATTGAGATAATGACGTCGCGAAGAGTCCCGTCGGTTCCAAAGTTTGGAGTTGAAGCAAAACGGAAGACACACGCGCAGGACCAGTTCCAAGATTGTCTGATGCCTCTGCAACCGACATACGCAAATATCCGGCATCATCAACTTGGCCCGCCAGATAATTCGCCACCAACCTGTCTTTATCCGAGAGCTTTAACAAGGCCATTTGGCTTTGAATATGTTCGCTTAAGGTCACATCGGCCGCGCTATTCGCCATAGGGTCATAATCGCCCGAGCCAGAAAAACTGCCGCCACTATTATTGCGGGACCAATCCACAGAGCCGCCGACATCTGCGGCAGTCGACTCAGGCGCCAGCGCATGATCCGGCGTATCCATATCAGAAAGCGCCGCACCAGTTGAAACGGTATCGGCAGAAACTGTTTGCGTCTCAACTACAGTCTCTACTGATTCATCGCGTCGGTTTTCGTCCCCTGTCCCGCGTTCGAGCAAGGGGTTCTTTTCCAGCTGCTCTTCAACAAATGCAGAAAGCTCAATATTTGAAAGTTGCAACAGCTTAATCGCCTGTTGCAATTGCGGCGTCATGGCAAGCTG
>CAZBDT010000171.1:0-4197 GCA_964490745.1 uncultured Algimonas sp. | reverse complement strand
CACACAAAGTCAAGAAAAGAAAGACTCTGTCAAACTTCTAGGTGCAGAACTTATAGAGGTCGACGCAAAACCTTATTCTGATCCAGGCAATTATATCCATGTCTCAGAACGCCTTGCGAAAGAACTAAACGAGAACTCACCGAATGCGGCCGTTTGGGCCAATCAGTTTGACAATACCGCTAATCGCGATGCGCATATTGCGACAACTGGACCTGAAATTTGGGAGCAAACTGAAGGCAAAGTCGACGGCTTCATTTGCGCTGTAGGATCAGGTGGCACTTTAGGCGGTGTGTCTATGTCCTTAAAATCCAAAAACCCGAACATTCAAATTGGCCTAGCTGACCCTTTTGGATCAAAGATGTTTGCTTATTATGACCGCGGTGAATTAGAGAGCGAAGGCAATTCGATTACGGAAGGGATTGGGCAAGGCCGAATTACGGCCAACCTTCAAGACGTTATTGTTGATCGTCAGTATCAGATTTCTGACACTGAAGCTTTACAAGTCATATTTGAACTTAACCAGCTCGAAGGTATATGCTTAGGCGGATCATCCGGGATCAACGTTGCAGGAGCCATTCATATGGCCCGCGATATGGGGCCGGGTCATACGATTGTGACAATCTTATGTGACTATGGGCAGCGCTACCAATCCAAAGTTTACAACCCAGAATTTTTGAGAGAACGAAACTTACCAGTTCCAAATTGGCTTTGCTAAAACAATGAAAAACAAAACAGAGTTGGCCACAAAGTTTGCTCATATGGGAAGGCCGCCCGCTGGCTTAGGTACGTCCGTTAGCTTTCCGGTTACACGCGCCTCAACCCTTTTGTTTGAGAAGGCTGCAGACCTCTACCGCAATGATGTCCGGGGATATGGTCGCCATGGAACATCGGTCCATGACGCGCTGGCAGAATTATTTTCTGAATTAGAGAATGGTGTGGGTACACTTTTATACCCATCAGGTGTCGCAGCATTGACGGGGCCAATACTCTCAGTCGTATCACCCGGTGATCACGTATTGCTGACAGATTCTGCTTACGGCCCAACGCGCAGTTTTTGTCAGACATTCCTAAAAAAGATGGGTATTGAGACAACGCTTTACGACCCTCGCATTGGGGCGGGAATTAGCGATTTAATCAAAGAGAATACGACACTCATACTCTTGGAAAGTCCGGGCTCTTTGACCTTTGAAATCCAAGATATTCCAGCCATTTCAAAAGCCGCCAAGGCCCACAATGTAACCACGCTTATTGACAATACATGGTCTGCCGGAATTACCCTTTCGCCACTCTCAATGGGCGTAGATATCTCGGTCCATGCCGCGACAAAATATTTCGGCGGGCACAGTGATATTATGTATGGCGCTGCCATATTTGCGGACACTGCATGCTTCACAAAAGCGAAACAAACGGCAAAACAACTCGGAAATTCCAGCTCGCCGGACGACGCCTACCAAATCCTAAGGGGATTTAGATCGGTTTTACCAAGATTTCGACAGCAGGAGGCCACATCTTTAGCTTTGGCAAAGTGGCTCATGACACGAAATGAAGTACAACAAGTTCTTCACCCGGCCGTTTCAGATCACCCCGACCATGAGCTTTGGAAACGTGATTTTACGGGTGGGGGCTGTTTATTCTCGGTCGTGTTGCGGCCTCTCTCTGAAAAAGATGTTCTGAAATTTATTGATAATCTGGAACTCTTTGGAATTGGCTATTCCTATGGTGGGTTTGAAAGTCTAGCCATTCACTGTGATCCCCAGCTCCGTCGGAATTGCACGGACGCCCTTCCCGGACCTCTCATTAGGTTTGCTTGCGGACTTGAAGCGATGGATGACTTAAAAGCAGATATAGAACAAGCACTTGCGACTGTTTTTTAAGATTTCAGGTTATACAGCTTTCGGGCTGTTATTGTGGATCATCCTCACTTTAGGATCATGTGCGCCTGCAAGGAGCATACTTCGACAAGCTAATCTTACCCCAACACTGAACGCACCGGCGAAGCTTGATGATGTATCAGCGAGTTTTAAAGCCCTGGAGCAAGCGATCTATGGCGTTTTTAAAGAACCGACTAAACTCAATCTGAGGTCATCAGAGATTATAACAACGGATTGGCTCAACGGAAAAGCAACCGTTGAACAACGTGTTTACAACATCTCTCATGGTCAAGCAGATCAACCCTTCGAAATCATACTCGTCTCGCCAAACAAGAAGTCTAACGCCCCCATTATTCTGTCTCAGAATTTTTCTTCAAATAAAACTGTCATATCAGTTGATGGGCACTCACCCTTATCTAACAAGACATCGTCCATTGGTCTGATGGGCCCAATTTTCACTTTTTTCTTTGGACGTCATATCGTCGAACCACCGCTGGAAGACATTATAGACCGAGGCTATAGTTTCGTTGCGATGCACCCGCCTGACTACCTTCCCGATCATGCGCACAGAACAATAACTCAGCTGAATGTCATGTTTGGAGATAACCCTGAGCGCCCGGGAGCGCTAAAGGTTTGGGCATCGCTCTCAACCGCTTTGGCGAATGAATTCAAAGCTGAACACCCGGCTCGACCCATCATTACCTTTGGGCACTCAAGATACGGGAAAACAGCTCTATTAGCAGGCGCTAATAGTGAATTAATCGACGCCGTCATCGCACATCAATCAGGCACAGCCGGAGCCTCTCTTATGCGAGACGAAACAGGTGAAAGTCTTGCTCAGCTGGTAAAGACCTATCCACATTGGTTAAAACCCTCTGCGTCTCAATATGCGAACGATTCAAGAACACTTCCTACAGACTCACATGCCCTCCTAGCCAAATTAGCTTCAAAACCGGTATTTTTAGGAAATGCGAGACGTGATATTTGGTCAGATCCGGAAGGCGCATTTCAAGCCGCTAAATGGGCAGCGCACAACACATCACAAACATTTTCAGCTATCCGATTGAACGACTTCAAACCAGCAGACGACATCGCTATTTGGACACGTCCCGGCACACATGGCGTCGTAAAAGAAGACTGGCCCGCCTTCCTTGAATTCTTAGACGCACATTTCAAATAATCCGATTTTTCGAGTGAGCCCCTTACATTTTGTTCATTCTCTACCCATGTATTTTAAATAAGAAAGCGGAAGTGCCAATTTAAACCGCTCGCTAGATTGATTTGGGAGACGGTTCATGGGACCTTTAATTACGCGTACAATTATAGTTGGACTCATATGATTTGGGCCCGTCGCGTTCGTTCTTTTGCGCTTCAAAACATTTCGAATAGAGCACTTTAAAAATGCTATGCTACTTTTGCTAGCAGCAACATTCGTTTTCTTTTTTTCTTATGAAAATTATGTTTCTGGAAGGACGATAAATGAAAAAATTTGCTGCAATTAGCCTAATTGCTTTAACCCTGTCTGCTTGTGGCGCAATTCAAACAGGCGAAGTAGGTGTTAGAACCACATTTACAGGTAAAGTTGTTCCGCAAGAGATTGGTCAAGGTTTTTACACTCATCTGACGTCGGAAGTCCGTGAGTTTTCAACAAAAGAGATAGCCATTGAACTCTTCAATATGCAGCCAAAAGCAGGTGACAATCTGACATTGGATGATCTCGATATAGAAGTTTATTACACGATAAACCCCTCTTCAGTTGTCGATATGCATATCAAATATGCCAATCGCCACGAACGCACAAATGGTGGGACCTATCTACCCGTTTATAACCTTGTGAAGAGCTTTGCTAGAGAGGCTGTATACGAAACTGTGTCAGAATATGATAGCTTGGTTGTTCACCAAGAGCGCGACAAAATCAGACTGCAGGTGAAACAACGAACTCAGGAAGCCTTAGATACGACGGACCCCGGCGTTTTTCAAATTCAGAAAGTTGTTATTCGAGATGTCAAAACAGACCCGACGATTGAAGACTCTATCAAACTTGCAGTCGCGCGAAATAAAGAACTTGAAGCAAAGAAAATCGAACTCCAAATTGCGCGGGAACAGGTCCAGATCAACGAAGCTTTGACCTTATCTCTCACGCCTGAAATCTTGGAACAGAAACGTTTGGAAGTCATTGAAAGCGCTTGTAAGGCGGGAACCTGTATATTGTCTATGGACGGTAGTGGCAGCGTTCAGCCAGTTATGAACGTCAAATAAGGCTGAGAAATATGCCCTATGGCATATTTTTGAGATAATGATTTAAATTGAAGAGTGGCAGACCCAT
>CAZBDT010000170.1:3909-4229 GCA_964490745.1 uncultured Algimonas sp. | reverse complement strand
CCCAAACCACGGCCCATGCCGTTCTATCGCAGTTTTAGAATAGGTCGAACAAGACGGTTCATGCCGACAGCGCACACCAAAAAAGAACAAAACGGGCGAAATGATGAGCTTATACATCATCAAGGCCGCGAGCATGGGCAAGCTGAACAGCTTCCCGATCATGCCGCGCGGTCCATCGCATTTTCAAAAGCCGCCACCGCCGCATCAAAGGCTAACAAGGTAGAGGTGTGCCGCGCCGGATATTTGGCCACGCCGGAAAGCAGAGCGAGTTTTTCAAATCGGCCCGACGGCGGGGCGGCGCCTTCTTTCAACATAGCCTG
>CAZBDT010000170.1:0-3899 GCA_964490745.1 uncultured Algimonas sp. | reverse complement strand
ATTTAATCTCGTCCAGACTAGGCCCCACAATTTGTTCCTTGAGGATAGCCGCACTCGCCTGCCCCAAAGCGCAAGCCTGCACCCGCAGCGCGGCATCGCTCACAACGCCGCCATTAATCTTCAAATCAATCTCAAGCCATGACCCACAAAGCTTAGACACTTTGCGAGATGTCCCGTCAGGCTCGGGCAAGGATGCGTTCTCCAAGTTGGAGGAAAGCGTTAGAATGTCCGTATTGTAAAGGTCGGTGAACATAGAGTGGATATAGGGCGGATTGCGGGGTGTGCATAGGGGGAGGGTAGGAGGGTTTCAAAGTTCACTTTCATTTTTAGATGACTCATCTTTCAGTTGTGTATATACAGCTACATGCAAGGGGAACATAAGTGACTGAGAGTCTTGTCAAATTTAAATATATCATTCATCTAGCTGGGCCAAGCGTATCTAATTTTGAAGATTTTCTATCTGACAGTGCGAAAGAAAATGGGAAAATTGTGAATGCAAGAGGTGCATTTGCTTTCAACTCATTATTTATTATCAAACCAAGTAACGAAGGTATTCCAGGGTGGGCAAGAAGACTAAACCAATTTTTTGAAATTGACGGTCAAATAACATCATCTTCAGGTTCTGCCGCATTATTATTTGAGTGTGACAACAACATTCTCGCTTGCACTTATGGTCATGGACATAACTTTATCAATACAGATAAAAGAGCGAATGACTTTGGATTAAGAATTGCTGTTAATAGCCTTTCCTCTGAAAATGTAAAACTTGTTGAAAAAGCAAATTTAGGAACATCCTTGAGGGATTTCACCCAAGCTGCAGGAATATCTCGACTTCAAGATTTTGATGTAAATCGCGCCTTAAATTTAGTACGGAAAGTTACTGGCAAACAAAAAGATAAAACTACATCTATAAGTGGGGCCAGTTCCCTGTCCATAATGTCGGAACTCGACCTTAACGACCTTGAAACTCTTGGGCGGGAGTTACTGGAACTGTATAATTCACATGCTTACACAAAAACACCATTTGCCGTTATCGACAAAATCAAACCTATTGTTGACCCTAACCTCATATTCAAATTAGACAATCTACTAATTAGCAACTTAAGCTCTAACGCAGGTTCTTTTGAGCTAGGTATCCCTGAAATAAGCACAATACCGATAGGCTTTGTAAAAGTCACTGGATTGCGCTGTAGAAAAAGATTTCATGACCTCTCCCTTGAGCAATACCTATTCCTCGCTAACACGAAGTTGAGTTTGACAAATCTACATAATCACAGAATTGAAAACTACGATATTGAGGAACGGAAAATTAAAGGATGGAGTATCTACAAAGGACTCATTGGCTCAACAGACATCGAAAATGAAAGATACGCACTGAATGAAGGTCAATGGTATGCAATAGATCAAACCTTAAAAGAAAGCGCAAACAAAGCTTATTCGGACAGCTTTAAGGGACTTGATAGTTCATTCCCAAATTGGACTATATATGGAAATACTGCTGGGGATAAACATACATCGCAAACTGAGTTAGCCTACAACGAAAGTGTCGTGAAAGCTAACCCAAGTCAGTTCCGACTATTTGATCAAAAGATGTTCATGATTCCAAATGAGTCTCAGAATAAAATTGAAATTTGCGATATTTTTGATTTCAAAAACAAGAGACTTATTCATGTGAAACGTAGCGGACGAAGATCAAGTACAATCAGCCATTTTCTAAACCAAGGTCTTGTTTCCGCCAGAAACCTGAAAATGTATCCTGAAATACAAAACAAATTTTTCAACGCCCTCAAAAACTCTGGATTGGATGAACACACTATCTCCGAACTAAAATCCAGCTTTCCTCAAAATTGGACTGTTGAGTATAAATTCGGAGACATACCAAATAAGAAAGGAGAGTATAAAATTCCATTCTTTTCGAGAATTGCATTAGAGTCAGTAAAACGAGAAATAATAGCAATGGAATTCAAGGCTATCGAAATTTCTTTCATAAAAATGAGTACACATAAATATTTTGAAGACTTAGATTAGTACTCAGCTAAACTTAAATAGCTTACACTAACCACTCTCACAGAAACTATATCCCGAATTCGGAAAATTGAAAATCATTCTGTTTCAGTAACTTACCTAAAATTACAAGAGAATAATCCTTATTTCCGAAACCTATGCTATATTGATTAAGTTCTTTCAAACACGGGACTAGGTAGGACGTCACCTGCTGCGTTTGAGAGACGGTGGGTCTGAGCATTTTGGGTGACACCAAGACTGTGCCGGGACTTTAGAAACGAGAGCCGACCGATGGTTCCAAGCGGGCCAACTTCGGGGTTAAATCATACTGGCCGTTTCTTCAAAAACCGCTGCCGCAGAGCCTGTAATGCTGTCTATGTTGATTTTGTCTTTGAACAAATTCAACTAATCAGCGTTACGATCTTTCTGTAAAACACTTCTAACTTTTCTGCCGGTATTCCGACAGAAAGATCAGCTCTGCGGGCAAGTCCTGCTTATATCTTTACCTCCGGCGGTCACTGGATTGGCTGCGAGCCATAACGCTTGCCGAAAAATATGAGTGGCGTAAAAAGACCTATGATCAGCTCTCGCATATGGATAATCGCCGGCACAATTTTAGGACTGCAAGCCTGCGCCACAACGCCCGAGACCGTGCAACCCGATCGACTCACCCGAGCTGAGGCCAAAGCCGCCGCTTGTCCCGAGAGCCTGTTAGAGGCGGGGGCCAGCGCAGAGGATTGCCGTTGTATCGCGACGAAACTCTATGAAATCGGCAGTCAGCCGGGTGCCATTCAAACGGACCCCAATGCTGAAAAATCTGAAATTGGGACCTCATCCGGGCGGCGGGATATTGCGATCGGCCTGTTACGGGTGGATGCGATTGAGCAATGCGGCCTGTTTGATCCCGACCATATTGTTGCGAAAAATCTGTGAGATCGGCCCCAAACCTTACTATCCCGTCACAATTAATTCATGTTTAGATTCTGCGTCGCCATATTGCGGTGGTGGAAAACTGACCTAAATCTTCAACCAAACCATCAGTTTAATTGAAGGATTATACATGAAACGCATTCTGTTATTGGGCACAGCCGCTGTCGCGCTGGTCGCCTCCCCCCTCGCTTTTCAGAATTCCGCCGATGCCCAGATCAGCACACGGTCCGAGGCCATGACGGTGGATTCCCAGCGCGGCGTCCTGACCATGGCCCCGCTCTTGGAACGTGTGACCCCGGCCGTTGTGTCGATTCGAACATTGCAGGAAGCGGAAAGCCGGAGCAGCGCACGGTCCCCCGAACAGGAAATGATGGAGCGTTTCTTTGGTGGCCGTTTGCCACAAAATCGAGGTCCGCGCGCAGGCGCTGGCTCCGGCGTGATCTATGATGCGAGTGAAGGTCTGATCATCACAAATAATCACGTCATTAAAGATGCCGATGAAATTACGATCACCTTGGATGATCGCCGCGAATATGAAGCTGAATTAGTTGGTACGGACCCCGACACAGATATCGCCTTGCTGAAAATCGATACACGCGATTTGAAGGAAATTAAATTGGCCAAATCTGGTGATGCGCGCGTTGGCGATTATGTTATCGCTGTGGGCAACCCCTTTGGCCTGACGTCTACTGTGACGTCGGGGATTGTCTCTGCCATTGGTCGCGAAACATTATCGGGTCAAAACCGTTATGAAAATTATATTCAGACCGATGCCTCGATCAATCCAGGCAATTCCGGCGGGGCGCTCGTCAATTCCAAAGGTGAACTCATCGGGATTAATACCGCTATTGTTTCTCGGTCCGGCGGGAATAACGGGATCGGCTTTGCCGTTCCTATTCGCACGGTTAAGAATGTGATCGAACAGCTCCGCGACAATGGCGAAGTCCGTCGGGGTGTTATCGGCG
>CAZBDT010000169.1:0-4249 GCA_964490745.1 uncultured Algimonas sp. | reverse complement strand
TTGGCAGAACCTGCACGATTTTTTTCAGCGCATGAATGAATCCCATATCCAGCATTTGATCGGCTTCGTCCAAGATCAGGACTTCGACTTCGCCCAGCTTAATGGCTTTGCGGTCCAGCAGATCAATTAGCCGTCCCGGGGTTGCGACGAGAACATCATTCCCGCCTGTCAGTTTTTTGATCTGTTTGGCGATCGGTTTCCCGCCATAGACACAGGCGACAGAGAGATGCGGGATATGGCGCCCATAATTGCGCACGCTCTCGGCAATTTGCATGGCGAGTTCGCGGGTTGGAGCGAGGGCAAGCACGCGCGCACCGCGCTTGGGCGGGTCATGCTCTTCGCGGATCACATGTGTGAGCGTCGGCAGGGTGAAGCCAGCGGTCTTGCCGGTGCCCGTTTGCGCGATACCCATAACGTCCCGTCCCTCTAATGCGGGGGGGATGGCCTGCGCCTGAATGGGGGTGGGGGTGGTATGCCCCAAATCATCCAATGCGCGCGTTAAAGGCTCGGCTAGATCTAAGGCTCTAAAATCATCCATGGGGGTCGTCCGTAAAAGGTCAGTGACCCATTACGGTCAAATCTTGATCCGGCGCGTAAGCACCGCAACCTCACATGTCAAATGACCGCCACAGGCTTCGACGATATTGTGTCTTCAAGCTCTATACATAGAGCATGGTCTTTACTCCGCGCAGACACACTCTGGTCTTAGGCCCCGATAGGGGTTAAGTTTAAATTTATAAGGGAACGGGAGAGCCAGCTTTGGATTTTATTCAAGACTTATTTAAGGACTTAATATCGGGCGATCAGCCCATGTTTAGCCTTTTATTTTTTCTTAACATCTTGCTGTTGATCGTCGCCCGTCCGATTATCAATTTCTTGGCGCCGGGTCAGGACAATAAAACCAAAATCAAAATCGCACAGTCTCTAAATATTCTGGTGATTATTTTTCAAATCGTCGATTTTGCCATGCGGCAGAGCTTTATCGGTTATGAAGGCGGGTTTCTCGTCAAGTTAGGCGGCAGCTTGATGATCATTTATACTGGCGTTTTTTTCTATAGTGCCATGGGCACATTTACGCGGAAGCGGTTTGGGCGATCCCGCACAATTGACGAAAAAACTGTCTATATTGAATCCTATAATTCGCGGCTGGTGAACATTGTTTTACTCGCGATTATTGTGCTGACGATTGTTTATGCTTTAATAAAATTATGGGGCGCGGACAGCCTTTTGGAAACGACCGGAATTATCGGTATTTTATTAGTGTTCCTTGGCTTTACGAGTTCGATTTGGGCGCCGGATATTGTCAGTGGGTTGATTATCCTCAATAGCGAGATGCTCGTCGATGGGGATGTTGTGATGATTGACGGTCATCCCAATGAATATATCATTGCGCGTGTTACCTTGATCTATGCTGTGCTGTATGACGTGCGGAATAATCACCGAACCTTGTTGCGGAACACGCAATTCATTCAAAGCCGGATTGATAATTTATCACGCATTGCCAGTTCAGAGGGTGTGCGACAGGCCTTTAAATATAATATAGGCTATCCGGAGATGAGCGATAATCGTGACGCCCGTGTCGAAGAGTTAGTCATGTTCCGGAAGAATATTGGCGATATGTTTACGCGCGCTTACGAGGAGTGTTGCGAAAACAGCGATATCAAAATCAATAAGAGCAAACCCTTTGAATGGGCGATGACAAATGCTGGCGATTACGCCTTGGAATATACGCTCTGGGTTTATCTGGAGCGCATTCCGAATACAAAGGTTACATCGACGATCCGACGCCACCTGATGGGGACATTGTACAAAGTGAATGAAGCTGTCTTTACGGCGAGTATGGCGGAAGGCATTGATTTATCCACGCCGGACGTCGTGACGGCGCGCGTTTCACTGGACGGGACAGAGACGGCAAAGCTTGCGAAGGCTGAAAAGACGGCGTAGGCTCGATATTCCAATGCGGTGAGAGACAATGAATAGTTAAGTTAAAACTCTGAACAGACTTATCTGCGCCCAGTTGCGGGACATATTCATATTCATATTCATACTCAGGCTCTCTTATTGGAGGTTTCATGAAACGATTACATGCAAAACGCTGTCTCGTGACGGGCGCGGCGAGTGGTATTGGCGCCGCCATTTCGAAAGCTTTCATAGATGAAGGCGCGGATGTCATTCTGATAGATATAGATATGGACGCCGTAACAGAGATGGCGGACCACCTTGGCGGGACGGCGTTTCATCTGGACGTCACGGATGAGGCAGGCTGGGACGCGCTCGCGGTAGCTTATCCCGAAATAGATGTCGTGGTAAATAATGCAGGGATTACAGGATTTGAATCCAGTTCCGCACCACAAGACCCGGAACATGCGCAATTGGAAGATTGGCGGCGCGTTCACGCTGTGAATACGGACGGGACATTTTTGGGCTGTCGTTATGCCATTCGGGCGATGCGCGCCAAGGGGTGCGGTTCTATTATTAATATGTCGTCGCGTTCAGGATTGGTTGGCGTGCCCGGCGCAGCCGCCTATGCCGCGTCGAAAGCGGCCATCCGGAATCACTCTAAAACGGTTGCGCTTTATTGCGCGCAGCAAGGCTTGAATATTCGGTGTAACTCCATCCACCCCGCCGCGATTTTAACGCCGATCTGGGAGCCCATGATTGGCGACGGTCCCGACCGCGAAGCCCGCATGGCAAGCTTTGTAGCTGATACACCGATGAAACGCTTTGGCACGGTGGAGGAGGTCGCCGCTGTCGCCGTGATGCTCGCCAGTGATGAAGCGGCCTATATGACGGGCACGGAATTAACGTTGGATGGCGGCTTGCTGGCCGGCAGTGCTGCCGCGCCCAGTCGGGATGAGGAGGGGCGGGATGAGGAGGGCCAGGATGAGGATTGAACATCTGCAAAAAATAACGGGTCTCTCCCTCTCTTTGGCGTTCGGCTTGAGCGGCTGCCTTTCCGGCGCTTTGCCCTATGATCGCCCCCAGCCGCGGAGTCAGGCCGAAATTGAGTATGTCCGGTCTGTGCTGGACGGGGTGCAGGCGCAATCCTTCGCCGATGGACGAGAATATTGCGGATATATATTGCTCTCGCCAAACGGCGCCTTTTCGAAGACCGAACCGCGTCGCGGAGGCGAAGGCAGTTGCCGCCCAAACTCACCGCAAGACGGCTATGAGATTTTAGCCAGCTTTCATACCCATGGGGCCTATTCCGCGGAATATGACAGCGAATACCCGTCCCTTGAAGATGTGAACGCGGATATGAATGAAGGGAATGACGGCTATGTTGCAACGCCGGGCGGACGGATTTGGTATATTGACGGCGCGACGGGGGTGTCCAGCTTGCTCTGTGATAGAGGTTGCGTGCGCGCGGACCCGAATTATGTGACGGACGGAATCATACCGGAAATGGGGCGCGATTATTCCATGGATGATTTGGAAGAGCTGACAGGGCTATAATGCCTCACGAGAGAATAGCCTCACACACCCTCGTGATGAATTTAATTACCGATTAATATCAACTGGATATCTTAAATTTGTAAGCGGTCGATAACAGGGTGTGGTATTTAGCCAAACGTTAAGGCTGTGATCTGCGTAACAAAAACAAGACGGCGTAGCCGTTTTTAATGCGACGCTGCAATGACCTTCTCTCTCAGGCCTTGCAGACGTTTAGCGCTCCAGGGGGCCCGTCTTGAAAAAGACGGGCTTTCTTGCGTTTAGAGAAAGCGCGGATCGCGGTTTCGATCCCGGTTCCGACCGTAATGCGGCGCGCGCTCTGTCTCCGTGCGGTGCGACGGGACAAAGATATCCAGCATGTCTTCGTGGAAACTATTGGCTTGTAATTTACCGTTCCGGTCAATCCATTGCACGGCCCACATCCGGCCGTGCTCGCTCTGCCCATCCGGCCCCTTCACAGTCATTTTCGGACTGCCCGATTTCAGGCGCACAACCATTCCAATTTGAAATTCTGACATAGGGGGCTTTCCGTTTCATTGGCGACCCCTATGTGCGGGTTGGCGCGGATGTGCAAGGGTGACGCAGATAAATTGGTCCGGGGGACCGATTATCCAGGACCTAAAACGGCACAGCCGTTTCAGCGGAACGCTGCAATGGATTCATGGGGGTAATTGCGGGTGTTATCGCGGCGTCTGCTCAAATCGGCAGGGCAGGGTCGGGATGCCCATTATGCGGAAGGGATTTAGCGTGAACCAGAGATTGGCGTAAACCGTGTCGCCCTCGCTCACAAAGGTCA
>CAZBDT010000168.1:0-4263 GCA_964490745.1 uncultured Algimonas sp. | reverse complement strand
ATCTTCTTCACGCGTTCGAGTACGTCTGACATATGTCTTCCTTTAGTCTTGGCCGAAGGTCATCTTTCGGCGGTTACGGACGAGAGATGGGACAATCTGCCCCAATTACAACCCCTGCAGCCCAATCGGAGGCGACCTAGCATAGTGATAGGGACGTGCCTAGACCTTTCATAGCTCTCTTACACTACAAATAAACGGCACAAAGCGATTTTAAATCATGGTCATACCGCCATTGATATGCAGAGTTTGTCCCGTGACATATGCAGCCTCGTCTGAAGCCAAATAGAGCGCACCAGCCGCAATATCTTGCCCCTCGCCCAATTTTGCAGCGGGGATTCGGGCGAGAGTCGCTTCTTTTTGCGCGTCATTTAACGCGTCCGTCATTGGGGAACGAATGAAACCTGGCGCAATACAGTTGACCGTGATTCCGCGCGAAGCGACCTCTTGGGCCAGCGATTTTGAAAACCCAATCATGCCCGCCTTGGACGCCGCATAATTGGTCTGTCCCGGATTTCCCGTCACGCCGACAATAGAGGTAATTCCGATGATGCGACCGGAACGCGCCTTCATCATTGGACGCAAACAGGCTTTTGCAAGACGGAAATAGCTTTCGAGATTGATTTTGATGACATTATCAAAGTCTTCTTGCTTCATCCGCATCAACAGACCGTCTTTGGTGATGCCCGCATTTGCAATCAGAATATCAACGGAACCGCCCAATGCTTCTGCAGCTTGACCCGGAAGTGCGTCTACCGCATCGCCATCAGAGAGATTGCACGGCGTGATCGCAACGCGCTCGCTGAGTTCAGCCGCTAAGCTCTCCAACTTCTCCGCACGGGTACCTGACAGTGCGACATGCGCGCCCTGTTTATGTAAGAGCCGCGCAATCTCTCCGCCAAGCCCACCTGTGGCGCCAGTGACCAGCGCCCGTTTTCCTGTTAGATCAAACATCTCTTTACCCTTTAATCTTTGTCGCAAAGGCTTCCAACGCTTCGGGACTATCTAATTGATTGCCGTCCAAGCCTTTGACGATACGGCGCAACATGACTGTTAGGACTTTACCGCAACCGGGCTCGGCGAGCGTGTCGACACCCCCCTCTCCGGCCATCCACTCAATGGTTTCGCGCCAACGCACGCGCCCTGTGACTTGCTTGACCAAATCCTCACGCAAATCATCCGGATTAGTCATAGGTCGGGCTTGGATATTATTCACAACAGGCACGAGTGGCGGGAGCATTATATGCTCACCCAGCGCTTCGCGCATCGCATCAGCTGCGGGCTGCATAAGATCGCAATGAAAAGGTGCGGAGACATTCAGCATCATTGCTTTTTTTACGCCCGCATCTCGCGCGGCCTGCGCTGCGGCTTCGACGGCCGCTTTTTCACCGGACAGCACAATTTGTCCCGTCGCATTATCATTGGCAATTTGAACGATGCCGACTTTAGATCCAACAGCACAGGCCGCTTCTGCGTCTTCAACACTCGCCCCCAAAAGCGCTGCCATGGCACCTAGTCCGACAGGTACAGAGGCCTGCATGGCTTCGCCGCGAATACGGAGGAGTTTCGCCGTGTCGGAAACCGTCAGCGTCTGTGCGGCAGCGAGGGCAGAATATTCACCAAGACTATGCCCAGCAACAAAAGCCGCGTCAGAGACTTTAATACCGAACTCTGCTTCTAAAGCCCGCATAGCCGCCAATGAACACGCCATGAGTGCGGGCTGCGTATTCGCGGTCAGCGTCAAATCCGCTTCCGGCCCGCTCCACATGAGATCAGATAAATTCTGGTCCAACGCATTATCAACCTCTTCAAAAACCTCTCGTGCAGACGAAAATGTTTCTGCTAGAGATTTACCCATTCCGACAAACTGGCTACCCTGCCCCGGGAAAATAAATGCGAATGCCATGACTGAGAGACCTCTTCTATTTCGACGACACAAAGCTAGGCTATCCAGCATAGGCGTCAATCCACTTTCACAAAAATCACTGCAATGCATGGCCTCGCATATCAATTCGTCGATTTTAGAAGAATATTCGATATTGTTAAGTCGGCGTTAACTATGGTTAATTACCTAAAATTTATTGAGTTTTTAATGATTCGAGAGTCGGGTGGATGGCATTTTTTCGGAAAACAAAAAAAACGAGTGATGTCCCGACGGACACAAAGGCTAACGCTGAAATGCGGACGCAACAATCTAAATGGGATGAATTAGAGCGCCTGATCAGTGAAGATCGTGACGCGCCAACACCATCTACATCGTCCAGCATTGATGTTGCAACGCAGACATCGCCAGGACCGGGTCTTGACGTGAGCAGCTATGAAACTGATCGCGCAAGCAGCCTTTCTCCTGAGCTCAAAATTGATCTGCCAGATGACTCAAATTTCGTTGACGTGACGCCTGTCCCTGAAACTTCAAGACCATTTGGCGCTATGCCCCCGTCTAAGAATTTCGATCAAACGACATCGTCTGAAACGTCCGGTCCAACAGACAGTGACATAGACAACAAAGATTTGCCGACATCTAAAGACGGCTTTGTCCCCCCCCCTCCTTCAACAAATAGACCCATGCGCGCGGATATTGGCGCAATGCGTTTGGATGTGGCCCGCATTTCCGCTGACATTCAAAGCGGTGAGGAATTATATCGTCGGGCGCAGCAAAGAATTGAAAACCTAACGAGCTTCGTTGAGCGCGCAGAAGTCGACTTCTCCATGCTCAATAGATTGGAACCGGAAAACCGTCGCTTGAAGGCCCGAAACCGCACGATTGAACGCGAGATTGAAGCGAATGCGCAAAAGATGAACGTCTTGCGGGCTGAACTGGAAGACCGTGAACAAAGATTGGCAGAGAAGACACGCGTTTATGAAAATACGATGGGCAAACTCTCTGTCGCAAAAAAATCGCTTCAAGAATATGAGCGGGCCCTCAATACATCACGAGACAGTGCTGATCGCAACGCGCTAAAATCCGAGCGCCTTCAGACGTCACTGGATGTTGAGCGTCGCGAGAATGAAGTCCTTCGCGAACGCATCTCAGAAACATCCGCTGATATGGACGTGAAACAAACTGCATATATCGAAGCCAAGAAGATTGCCGATAGCCTTGCACAGGACTGTGCTGA
Source organism: uncultured Algimonas sp. (assembly GCA_964490745.1). Lineage (GTDB taxonomy): Bacteria > Pseudomonadota > Alphaproteobacteria > Caulobacterales > Maricaulaceae > Litorimonas. Next base: position 1,147 of record CAZBDT010000168.1, on the reverse strand, counting down.
TTACAGACACCAAGCTGAAACTGTTGAGAAAGAAGCCGATGAACTTCGCAGAGCCCTCGCAACAGCACAAACGCAAAATAATGCAATGAAGTCGGAAATGCTTAGCCTGCATGAAGATATCCGAACCTTCAAATCCCAATCTGAGTTCACAATCATCAGTCGTGAGGATGAGCTGACAGCACTGCAACAACAGGTGGACCAGCTCACAAAGCAGCTCGAGATTAAAGACGAAATCGTCCAGAATGCGGCACGAGACGTGCAAGAACTCCGTAAAATCCGGACAGCTCAAGATCTAGAAAGAGAACGCTTGGAGGCGCAGATCGAAGCGCAATCATTCCAATTGGATCAAGCCAATGCTGAAATCCTGCAAACCAAGCAAGATGTAACAGATTTTGACCGCCGCTATAGAGATGTCGCGACGGCCCTGTCTGTTGCCCAAGCGCGCAGGACGTCTAACGAACCCTCTCCAACTCCGGACATCCAGCCTGCGCCAGTAGCTTCAACACCTGCCGCGTCAATACCGGCACCAAAAGACCCTAATGCAGATGATTTTGACAATCTGACGGGTCAAGAAATCTCTGATCGGATCATGGATTTCCGCTTAGGCCTCAGGAAGGACCTCACCTAGGGGAAACATGGGGATTCATCGCAGTTTTTCGCTAGACAAACCCTGCATTCTCCCATATGTCGCGCGCTTCACCGGATGACGGTGGAGTCCGGGCTGTTCCGGGGTACTCCATCCATCAGATGTTAGCTCCACCTTCTCGAGCGCATTTGCCGTTATCTCTAGTCTGAAGGACTGTTACAATGTCTCTTTACGAGCACGTCGTGATCTCACGACCGGACATTTCTACGAATCAAGTCGAAGAATTCGTCCAAAACCTAGCTTCCAAGATCGAAAATATGGGCGGCACTGTTGAGGGTGCTGAATATTGGGGTCTACGCAATTTGGCTTACCGCATGAATAAGAACCGTAAGGCTCACTATTCATTGCTGAAGGTCAATGCGAACCCGGATGTAATCCATGAGATCGAGCGGACACACCGCATTAACGAAGATATCTTGCGTTACATGTCAATTCGCGTTGACGAATTTAACGAAGATCCTTCCCCTATCCTCAAAAAGCGCGAAGAGCGTAAACGTAGAG
>CAZBDT010000167.1:0-4426 GCA_964490745.1 uncultured Algimonas sp. | reverse complement strand
TCTAACTCACCAAATCCCGATCCCGCACCCATCTCACGGGTGTCCAGCCATTGGCCGTTCCAATCAGCGTATAGGCATCTTCCCAGCGCAGGACAAAATCATCGGGGTGATGGATTTAATATCGTTTCGAAATTCTTTTCCCAAACATCTCCGTCGGTGAGGCGTTCTCCATATTCGTTCCATTGTCCATTTTCCAATCTTTGGAATATGAGCCGATAGGTTGTATCCTCAGTGTAGCACAGCAGTCTGGGTCTTTCCTCCAGCTTGCACTGAAAGGACCCGGATGCGCCTGTGCGAGAGTAGGGTGTATAGATATAGTTTTGAGACTCGGCGTCATAATAAATGACCGTATGCAAACTATAGGTGATCTCGCCGTCTTCATTCTTTCCGGTGGCATTGATGAGTAAGAGGCTATTCTCAAGATCGAACCGAACATGTTCATAATCCGTATAATAGGTTTGGCTTCCATCCGATCTAAAGACCGTCCCCGGGCCTTCCCAGCGCCCGGTTAGAAAATCGAGTTTCGAAATTGCGAGTTGCTCAGCGCTGCCTGTTTCCAAGGGTGCCGTTGAGACGGGCTGGGTGATTTGTCCGTTATCCGCACAACTTATCAACAAGGCTGAGAGTGCCCCGCATATTACGGCGTTTTTCATCATGGATGTTATCCTTACGTTCGAAAACAATCCCGCCTATACTGAATTGGAAAGCCCCACAATTCAAATGGCTATGTTTCATGTCGCGACCATCGCATTGCAGGCCTGCGCGCCGCCCTATATAGCGGCTTGAACCTGTTTTTCTTGATCATAGGCGCGTCGAATAATATCAATTCTGCCCTGATGTTTGGCGCCCCATGACAAAAGGATTTGCAAAGGCTCGATATAAGTTTCGCCGAGAGCGGTGAGGCTATATTCTACGCGGGGCGGCACGCCGGGTACGGTATTGCGCGAAATCAGCCCGTCTCGATCAAGCTCGCGCAAAGTTTGCGCCAACATACGCTGCGAGATATCGGGTATCGCGCCGCGCAGCTCTGAAAAACGATGTGTGCCAAATGAGAGGTGGCACAAGATCAGGCTCGGCCATTTCCGACCCAAAAGGCCCAAAACATTCCGGATAGGGCAGATGTCAGTATCATAGAAGATATCCGGCGCTTTATCGGGATTTGGATAGGTTTTGGGGCTAGAACTCATACAACTAACAATAGTTACTAATCGTAACCAAGCTCTTAAAACCCTCTGCAAAAAAACAGCTCATATTTAGAGTTTTTACAGGCTGAGAGTCTCAAATAGGAACCCTCAAAACTACCTGATTGAGATTAGAAAATTAGCTGAAATTGCGAGAAAAACAGAAAAAAATATAAGCATTTAGAAACTATAAATCTTTGCAACTGTTAACCAATGTAGCGTTTATTTTGCTTTAAAAACAGGCAATTAAAGGTTTTTTAGCCGGCTTTGTTAATCCTTCTGAATTGAAAATAACAAAAAAATTGTGCCGTAAGTGCTTTCTCTAAGACGCCTTAACTAAGCCTTCACACCCCCACCGGAATTTGATGCTTCATACAATTTGGAATTGCAGCCGATGACTGGTATAATAACTAAAATAAAGCGTCTTACGAAGCGTTATATAAAGAGGGCGGTAAAAGCCTCAGCCATAAGCGGGCTCTTGCTCGCGGGTGTGGCCGCAGCTCCTACGGCCTGGGCAACGACCTTTACTGAGACTGTTCCAAATGGGAACGGTCCGATCCCGGATACATATCCACCGGTTGGCGGTACAATGTTTGTCCTGATCGGTGCCAATGGGAACATTTATTATCAGTTCGTCAATCCATCGACCCAGTTCCGAGGCTTTGCAGGAACCGGTACGCCGACGGCGTTTCAAGGTATTCCAACATTTCAGCTCGGGCCGACACAGAATTTAAACTGCGGGATTGTATCCTGTTCAGATTATTTCGGCGGCTCCATTGCAGAGGGTTATGCGCGCTTAACGGCTCGGGATGCTGATGCATGTGATGCGAGTACAGGCTCTTCCGGTACAGGTGATAACTTTGACTATCAAGATGTCTTCTTTGAAGTGAACGGTATCCAAGTCTCCAGCCTCTCAGATCTTGCGCCAAATTCTGTTGAGCGAACGAATTTCGCTGGGACAAGCTCAATTGGGTTTGAAAATTGTTTCCGAAATCAAGCTTCCACAGAGACCAGCACAGGTTGGTTTGATCTTCCCCCAGCCGTTTTGACAAACATCCTGTCCGTTGGCAGCACCACCCCGTTCATTACGGATTTGGATACGGGGGGTAGCACGACGCGTGGCGATAATTTCTGGTTCTTCACCGATGGGAATGACGCAACGGGCACGCCGGAAGTTGCCCCGGGGGTTACGATTGAGAAAACTGCCGACCGGAGCAGCTATACTGCGGTTGGGGATGTCATCAATTACTCTTTCCTTGTCAGAAATATTGGTTCTGTGCAGCTCAATGACGTTGTTGTCACTGATACATTCATTGCGGGGGCTGTGAATTGTCCCTTAACAAGCCTTGCATCCGGTCAAACCATGACCTGTACGGGTCAACATATTGTCTCGCAGCAAAATATTGATGATGATATTGTCTTTGTAAATACGGCGTCTGTGACTGCAAATCCGAGCGAAGGTCAGCTGGGGAGCGTGTCCGGAACTTTAACTATCCCCGGCCCGGCAGGGAATCCGTCTCTTATTATTACAAAAACCGCCTCGCAAACGACAGATGCGGAGGCTGGTGACATTATTACTTATACATATGAGGTCGAAAATAACGGGAATATCACCATTGATGATGTAACGGTTACGGACGTACATTCGGGTACAGGTACACTATCTGCATTTTCGCCCGCTCCGGTCACATTGGGACCAGGTCAAACTCAAACATTTACGGCCACATATGAGATCACTCAAGCCGATGTGGATGCCGGAACTGCGATCACCAATACAGCGACGCCAACAGGAACACCCAGAAGAGACACATTAACGGCTGGAAGTGATGACGCGCAGGTCACAATCGCGGCTCCGACACCCGAAGCCGTTTTCTCGAAAATCGCCAGCCCCGATTCTAACGCGGAAGAGGGTGATACGATCACCTATACTTATTCTGTACAGAACACGGGCAATGTGACGCTGACAAATACATCTATTACCGATGTGCAAAGCGGCACAGGCACGCTATCTGCGATCACGCCTACAAATGTAGACATTGCCCCGGGTACAACGGCAACCTTCACGGCCACCTATATCGTCACGCAAGCTGACTTTGATGCCGGGACAGATATTACGAATACGGCAACTCTGAACACGACTCCCGCCCGCGGTACACTTGCGCCGCTCACAGCGGATGAAGTTGTTACCCTTGCAGATCCAACACCAACAGCCACACTCGTCAAAACAGCTGATAATGATGCGAACCTCACGGAAGGTCAGCTCGTCACCTATAGCTATGCCGTGACGAATACCGGCGATGTGACTTTAAATGATGTGTCCGTCTCTGATGTCCATTCAGGCACAGGTACACTCTCTGCGATTACGCCGGCTTCTGCGACACTTGCTCCGGGCGCGGCTCAAACTTTTACCGCGACATACACGATCACGCAGGATGATGTGAATGCAGGCACGCCGATCACCAATACGGCGACCCTCTCTGCAACGCCTGAAAGAGGTACACTTCCTGTCGTCACCGCTGATGAATCCGTGACGGTGATTGATGCCGCACCAAATTCAACTTTGGTCAAAACAGCCTCACCTAGCACAGATGTCTCAGTAGGTGATACAGTTAGCTATAGCTATGTCTTTACAAATACAGGCAATGTGACCCTCTCAAATGTGAGTATCTCTGATGTGCACTCTGGCACAGGAACACTCTCTGCGATCACACCTGCCAGTGCAGATCTCGCTCCTGGCGACAATCAAACCTTCACGGCGACATATAGTGTGACGCAAGCGGATATCGACGCCGGAGCAGATATTACGAACACAGCAACGAGCAGCGCGACAGCTGCACGCGGGACATATGTACCTGTCTCAGATGATGAGACAGTGACAGTCGAGACTCCGACTCCGTCTTCGACCCTTGTGAAGACAGCGTCTGACACGTCGGATGTGATGGTCGGCGACGTCATCACCTATACTTATGCCGTGACGAATACAGGTAATGTGAGCCTATCAGATGTCTCTGTTTCTGACGTCCATTCCGGTACGGGCACGCTCTCTGCCATTACGCCAGCTACTGCGACCCTAGCTCCGGGAGCATCGCAAGACTTCACCGCGACCTACACGGTGACGCAAGCTGACATCGATGCAGGCACAGATATTACGAACACAGCGACGGCGAATGCGACGCCAGCGGGCGGGACTTATACACCGTCAACAGATGATGAGACAGTGACAGTCGAGACTCCGACTCCGTCTT
>CAZBDT010000166.1:0-4565 GCA_964490745.1 uncultured Algimonas sp. | reverse complement strand
ATCTCAAACCTTGGGAGCCGACTGTCTCTGATCTGGGTTTGAACCGCGTGGCCTATCGTGGGCGTTTATCGCGTTTGAAAAAACTCGTCCAACAAGACCGCGCCTATCCCTTTCATATTTTTCGCGGGGAAAATTTAGTCGGGGCCTGCAATATCACACATATAGAGCGGAGCACGTCTCAAACTGCCAAGCTTGGATATTGGATTGGTGAGTCATATGCAGGCCGAGGTTATGCGCGCGCGGCGGTTCAGGCGGCCAGTGATTTCTGTTTCACGACGCTCGGCCTGCACCGCATTGAGGCCGCCGTCCAAAGCGACAATGCAGCGTCCATCAAAGTCCTAAAGGCTAGCGGATTTTCCTATGAAGGTCAGGCGCGGGGCTATCTCAAAATAAATGGGGTTTGGCGCAACCATGATATTTATGCCCGGTTGAGCGGGGATTGAGACAGTTTGATCAGGCTTGCCCACCGCCATGGCTAAGGCTCATAGGATCGATCCCCATATCGGACAGCACGGTTGCCCATTTGCCATCAAAATCAGCTGAGAAAATCACATCCTCATCCGCATCTGTGACCAACCAACTATTTTGCGCAATTTCTTTTTCTAATTGTCCCGCGCCCCAACCGGCATAGCCGACGGCTAAAAGCGCTTGTTTCGGATGGGCGTCAGTTACCAAAGATTCTAAGATATCTTTTGTTGAGGTCAGGGATATTGCCTCTGATATTTTTAAGGTGGCCTCTGGCTTGAAATAATCGGAACTGTGCAAAACAAAGCCGCGATCTATATCAACAGGTCCGCCGTTCAAGACAGGACCATCAGCGATTTTCATATCGCCTGTAATGCCGACTTGATCCAATAGATCAGAAATAAGCAGACCGTCCTTATCCTTATTTATGACAATGCCCATCGTTCCCGACCGGTCATGGCTGACGACATAAATGACTGTAAATTGAAAACGAGGATCCCCCATATCCGGCGTCGCAATGAGGAACGCGTTTCGAAAACTCTGCGATTTTGGAGTCGGTGAGGACATAAAACCATCATGATCTTCATAAGGTTAGGGTCAAATGAACTTACTGCACAAATTCGAGAAATACGATTTTCGGTCGAAAATCGATGCGTCATATCTTGCGCCGAGACCCTACTCTGCCTATCTTTATCGAAAGACGATAAGTATTAATTTGGGAGAATTACACCATGTCTATTCAAGAAGGGGATAAGCTCCCCAATGCAACATTTATGAAAATCGGCGAAGATGGGCCACAGCCTGTCAATACGGATGACGTGTTCGCGGGCAAGCGTGTTGCACTTTTTGCCGTACCGGGTGCCTTTACACCGACCTGTTCGGCCAAACACCTTCCGGGTTTTGTCGAAAAAGCGGCGATGTTGAAAGCGCGCGGTATTGAAGAAATCGCCTGTGTCTCCGTGAACGACGCCTTTGTTATGGGCGCATGGGGCAAGGAAGCCGGAAGCTCTGATGTCGCGATGTTGGCTGATGGTAACGGTGAATTCGCAAAGGCCATCGGTTTGGAAATGGACGCATCCGGTTTTGGTATGGGTCAACGCTCGCAACGATACGCCATGGTTGTGGATGACGGCACGGTTGAGCGTCTTTTCGTGGAAGCGCCCGGTGAGTTTAAGGTGAGTTCAGCCGATCACATGTTGTCCGAACTTTAGGCAGTCATTTGCCTAAAGCTCGGACCACAAGGTCCGAATAACCTTAATGTCGAAAGGGGACATCTATGGAACTCGCAGGTATAATACCGATTGCGCTCGCCGCTCTGGCTATCTTTATCATCTTTAAAACGGTCCGCATTGTGCCGCAGGGGGCCGAATGGACGCTGGAGAATTTTGGACGCTATTCCAAAACGCTCAAACCGGGCTTACATTTCGTGATCCCGATTTATCAAGGCATTTCCAATAAAATGGATATGCGGGAGCGTGTCATTGATATTCCAAGTCAGGACGTCATTACGCGTGACAATGTGATGGTGACGGCTGATGCCGTTGTCTTTATTCAGGTCATGGATGCCGAAATGGCGACCTATGAAGTCGCGAATTTGGAAAACGCTATTCAGAATCTCTGTCTCACAAATGTCCGGACAGTGGTTGGTTCAATGGATCTAGATGAAGTCTTGTCCAAGCGCGATCAAATCAACGCACAGCTTTTGTCTGTCATTGATCAGGCCACAGATACATGGGGCACGAAAGTGACCCGGATTGAGATTAAAGACCTCTCTCCGCCGCATGACATCACACAGGCCATGAACAAGCAGATGAAAGCGGAACGTGAAAAGCGCTCTGACATTCTGATTGCCGAAGGTCATAAGCAGTCGCAAATCCTGAAAGCCGAAGGCGAAAAGGAGGCTGCCATTCGCGAAGCGGAAGGCCGGAAAGAAGCCGCCTATCTGGACGCCGAAGCGCGGGAGCGTGAAGCGCAAGCCGAAGCCAAAGCGACGGAAATGGTCAGCACGGCCATTGCACGCGGTGACGTCAATGCGATCAACTACTTCGTGGCACAGGAATATGTGAAAGCCTTTGGCGAGCTGGCCAATAGTCCGAACCAGAAGACTGTGATCGTGCCTGCGGAACTCTCCGGACTGGCGGCCACTGTCGGCGGTATCTCCGGCTTGCTGGAGTCCGGCAAAGGCAAGAAGTAAGGGGAGGTCGATATGGAACAAGACTCCAATCTTATTCTCTCTTTACTCGATTCCATGAATGCAACACGTTGGGGGCTTCTTGGCCTCGGCCTTGTCGGTTTGGAATTGGTCACAGGTACGACCTATATTCTCTGGCCCGCACTCGCCGCTTTGGCCGTTGCAATCTGGGTCTTCTTCTTGCCGCTGGGTTGGGAGATGCAATTTTTGCTTTTCTTCGCTCTATCTATGGCTCTGCTCGTCGTTGGGCATTTTTATCTTCGCCCGTTGATGAAGTCAGATGAGCCGCTAAATGTGAACGAGCCTGCACGCGCTTTCGAAGGTCGCCGTGTTGTGGCCGCCACAGATTTTGACAATGGCGAAGGCCGGGTGAAAGTTGGCGATACGGAATGGAAAGCAAGAGCCGCCTCCGGTGACCCTGTGTCAGGGGACAAGCTGGTCGTCACCTCGGTGACGGGCGCGACCCTGATCGTCGAAGCGGCCATGGACGCGTAGAGTGGACGCTTAATATGGGTCTTACGATTCAAAGTTTTGGCTCTCGCCATTCTTTTGAGCTTATACGGGACGAGGTCGTCATTGGCGGCCTCGCTTATGCGTCTGACATGCGCAGTCCAAAGGGCAATGCAGCCTTCTCATCCGGCGTTTTACATGTCCACGGCATAGATGCGAAAATCGACGCCAAGCCCGCAAATTCTTCCCGAGGAAATCTGGATTTCAATATTCTAAAAGACCGTCGTGAAATCGGCGAGTTAGAATTTGATCGCAAAGGCAATGCTCAATTGGAATTAAGCCGTATCGATAGAGGGACGGATAAGTTTCGAATCAAAGCGCGTGGTCTGACGAGTTGGTGGTTTCTGGTCGAACAATCCGGTCATCCGATCTTGGAATTAAAACCGACGGAAAAATATCGCCGCGATGCCTATCATTACCGTGTCAATCAACGCTCGCGTCGTATGCCGGAACGCGTGCTCGATGAGCTGAGCATCTATGTCGCTTTTGCCGCCAATATTTATACGGCCAAGATGCAAGGCATCACGACAGGTCGCTGGCCGGGTTAGGTTATTTATCCCACATAAAAGCCGGGACGATAGCAAGACCATCACCCTGATGTCCGCCCGATAAACGTCCAAGCAGCGCACCCGACGCAAAATCAATTTCTGCAATTTTATTTGCGCCTGTCTCAGCGACATAAAGCCGGGACCCATCCGCATTGAATAGCAACGTGACCTGTTGCGTTTGATGGGTTCCGCTGACGCGGATAGTGTGTTCCACCTTTCGGTTTTCCACGCTCAAGACCGACACAGTCCCGTCCATCAGGTTTGACGTCACCATATGTTTTCCGTCAGGCGACACAATTATCCTTATCGGAAATTTACCCACTTCGATTTCATCGAGTTTTTTCAGCGTCGTGGCGTCAAAAATCATCACTTTGTCTTCGCCGCGAACAGACGCCCAAACCTCTGATCCATCCTGGGTGACGGCAATGCCTTCCACTTCTTTTCCGGCGGGAGCAGAGATGACTTTTTCAGTTTTTAAATCTATCCGGCTGACTGAAGCGGATTGCATATTAGCTGTGTAAGCAATCGTCTCATCCGGACTCACCGCAATCATATGCGTACCGTCTTGACCTGTCGAAATCGCGCTGACTTTCCAATTATGTATCGGACAAGGTCCATGTGGGAAACCATTTAGATCGTGGTCAGGTGTCAGGATTACGATGGAATTATTGCCTTCCGTGGTGGCAACAAATCCTCCGGATTTAAGCGCGACGAGACCGTGCGGACGTGTATGTTCGCCTAAATCTATACTCGCGGTTATTCCGGCAAAGGGAATATCAAATATATCAATGACAGCATCACCATAATTGACGACGGCAGCAAATTGGCCATCGGGTGAAACGGCTATTTCG
>CAZBDT010000165.1:0-4617 GCA_964490745.1 uncultured Algimonas sp. | reverse complement strand
AAAGACAAAACCCGCTACCGCAAAAGCCTCCTCGCCGCGAGGGCGTTAGAGGATATCATGCCTTGGGCCAGCGCTTAGGCGGATGAGTTAGTTTGGAATGATTACCGCAAGTGTCACCGTCCCGCCTTCCAAACTCTCATCATTGAAATTCAAGCGGCCACTGACGAAGATTAGCTCTGCTGTTTCACCTGACTCTGAAGTGATTTTGGTCACAGGAATAAAAGTCGGAACAGCGTCATCGTTTCGGCCTACAAATTCAACGTTGGAAACGATGTCTCGAATATCAAATGTGTAACTTTGTCCTTCTATCAAGAGCTCAACATTTGATCCGTCCTGGGATTTGACAATCTCTGCCGAACGCCCGCTCCTATTGCCGGGATAAATATTCAGATTGGAGATAAAGAAAATCTGACTATCCTCATTCACCTGAATAGGTAAGTCAGACGTGACAGAATAATTTGACCAAGGCGCGGAAGATTCCACTTCAATGTCATCCAATCCCAACCCTTCGATGAGCTGATTATAATTATCTCCATAAGTCGTTTCCGGAAAATCATAATCCGGGAGCAAACGCTTGAATCGTGTCTCATCTTTCTGCTGAATGAGGTACCTCAAACTTCCCAGAAACTGCTTTGCTTGGGCTGGATTTTTCGCGAAATCAGCAGCACTCAAACTTGGCAAGGCCTGTTTGACCGCCTCCGCTCGTTGAAACTGATTGATAGATGAGATGGGCAGCGAGACAAAGGCACCCATTAAGAGAAGCCCCGCCGCCAATCCCGTTGGAAAGCGAATATCTCGCTTTGCCTTTGGCATGGCAATAAACCAGAGTGACTGGATAAATGCCCATGTGACGACAAGCGAAAGGAAAAACCGCGTCGGCGTATATCCATATTCGCGAATGCGGACAAAAATGGCGACACCCAAAAGGACGGCTGCAGGGAGCATAATCCAGTGCCATGCGGCGCGATAAAACCGTACAAACCCGCTTTCCTTCAAGACCTTGGGTTCCAGCATCAACCAAACCAACATCCCTACCCCGATGAAAGGCGAAACAAGCTGCGCGATTTCACCTTTCGGCAAATCCCGTTGAATGAGGACCTTCGCCCCATAAGCCAGCACGATCAGGGCATAAATAATGACAAGCGGTGCGAGCATCCACGTGCCCATAAAAGACAGCGCGCGGGCCTCAAAGCTCAGCTCCGTGACATCTTCCGCCTCACCATAATTTGGCAAAGTCCCAAGCCAATAAAGCGGGGCCAAGAATGCTAAACCTATAGGGAGAATTGTCTCATATGTGAGCTTATCTATATCCACACCGAAAAGCGCTTTCACGGCCTCCGAAATGGAAACCATTCCGAGCGCGAAAATCACGCTGCCCACGGTTGCAAATAAAGCGCCCGTCCAGAGCTTCTGCGTAAAGTTCCAGACATTGCGGTCCTGTCGCCCTACCCGCCACGCCGCGGCATTCCCAAGAAACACAATCGCCGCGCCTATGGCCATGACCGTCGTGAAATCCAGCTCTCGCGCAAAGTAGGACAGGAGAAATGCGATTAAGGCTAGCCCTATTCCAACGAGCCCTCCAATTAATCTGGAGAGCTCACGCCGCTCTGCAATTAATTTGACAATAACAGCGACATATCCCGCGAGGATAAAGCCGGAGGCGATATATTCTGCGTCTCTATTGGACCAGATATCGCTGTGATTATTGGCTATGATCCAGACAGTGAAAGCCGCCATAATCGCGAGAGGTATTGGGAAACGCCTGACGACCGCTTCAAAATCAGGAAGGCGTCCTCCAAATCGTCTTATCCAGATCATAATCCCCTCACTCTATTTGAAGTCAGAGTGAGGATTGGATCAGGCGCTGTCAATCCATATGAAACGCCGTCCTAAAAACGGCGCGAATAGGCAATAGAAATAATATTTGTATCGTCCAATCGTGTATAATCTGCGCGGATACCGTCATGATCGGTAAAGTTAAACTGCGCACCCACGCCGTAAGCGAGACCATCTGCGTCCTCTTCGGCAGAACCGCTGGTTGTCAGGCCTGCTGCGGAGGCGACAATGTCAGCCTTCGCCGTAGCCTGACCATATCCCAACCTTGCAAAAATATCGAACTGCTCTGAAACCGGAAAAATGCCTCGCGCAAATCCCGCGAAATAGTTGTCGACAGTCAGATCAACATTTGTGTTTACATTGATGGTCGTCCCTTGAACATTTACGGGCACGGCCCTCTCGAAATCATCTCCGCCGAGCCCAAATCCTGCCTCGCCTTCGACCGCAAAAAAGTCATTCAGTCGGTAGCCCAAACGCCCTGTCAGCATGATCACACTGATATCCTCGGACCCGAAATCTACATTTTGTCCGGCCACATCCAAATCTGACAAATCAACTTCAGATGATAAATTGGTCGCGCCAAGGGTCACATAAACCCCGTCCTTCTCAGCTGCAAATGCAGATGTTGAGACCATAAAGCCACACACGGTAACAGCTGAAACTATAAATTTGCGGTTCATAAAACCTCCCCACTTATCACGCCTTAGAACGTGCTTAGGGTTTGGTTTCTGTACACAAATTGAATGTGCCGCCCGCCATAGATTACAAAATGCTTAGATTTTTCCACGCAGCCCCATCCGCATTTGACGGAATTGCTTCGCCAAGGGGCCATATGAAATAGCATCCGTTTCAGGCTCAAACCCGGCCTTCCGCATCCGCTTTAAAAAACTCGGAACGAGTGCCACATAACCAAGCGCCGGATATATTGAGGCTTCATATTGCCCGTTCGCCTTTTGATAAGCATCATCTGCAGCATTTAAAATCATGTCAAATTCTAGGTTTGACAGTATCTTATCATGATAAAATCGATAAGATCGCGCAAGACCGGTTAGGCCCCACGCTTCCCCTGCACTCAGGACCGCGTTATCCGGCGTGCCGCCCATAACTTTAACTGCAATCTGTATGAGTTGCCCTGATGTCTGGCGTGCATAATCTATAGCCATGTTGACGTCAGCAAAGGGTTGCGGATCGAGGTCTCTCGCGCGGCCATCAATTAATCGGTCCACCCAAAATCGCGGAACTTCAGTACGGCGCAGCATCTCGGACAAGGGCGTAGAAATCTCATGCCGCCTCACCTCTTTGCCAGAATAGATTTCATCAATGGCTTCCCGCCACCACTCATACCTGATCTGCCCCAGCATAGGCTCCGACGTCACATCTGGGACCTTTGAGAGTTCATAGTGAAAGGCATAAAGAATCAATAAATCCGCGCGTCCTTGCGCATCGGACATTAAAGCTGCACGAAAACGATCTGGGTCCGCCTTTTTAAGGGCTTCGCGCGTAAGTATATTAAGCTCTGCCATAGTCTTCATCGGGTTTATTACGAATGAGGTCTTTGCGCGGCTTGCCCCGCTTTGGCAATCTGCTTATGCCAGTGCTACGAAATAAAACGATCGTCGAAAGGATGTTTCATGACACGTATAATACTCACAGGGGCTTCGGCCCTGATGACGGCCGGTACGGCCACGGCGCATACAGGCGCACACGGACAGAGCGTAATGACAGAAATCATGCATTGGCTCAGCAGCCCGGTTCACAGTGCTGGTACATTTATCGCACTCGCAGCCATCATTGGCGGCGTTATCTATGTCCGTCGTCGTAAAGCTTAAGGAGCGTATTTAAGATGTTACATTCCCTATTGTCAAAATTCGACTCACATATTGAATCTGCTGAAGCACATTGCGACATTCCATGCGGAATCTATGATGCTCGTATCGTCACATATTACGCCGTTTCGGCCCTCCGTCAGATCGACATCCTTCTCAGCCTGAAAGACAAAGGCTTATCTGAAACAGCCTTTGCCATGCAGGTTGCACGCAACACGGCGAAAAAAGAAGAAATGGCTGAAAATTGCAAACACCAGACACGTATCATCTGGGGTGATTTCATGAAGCCGAAAAACCAAGAAGATATGGCCAAGTGTCACGAGGCCGCTCATGCCATCATGCTGGCTGGCTCTGCTGTAAAACAAGACCTTCACCGCGAAGACGGCGAGAAACTGGTTGCCGCAGCGAATGACTTTGCCGAGATCTTTTGGGCTTCCAAAGGCGTGAAAACCAAAATGGTAGAAACACCCTACGCTCCAAACGTCAAAGTGGTCGAACCTGATCTCTAATGATTAAAATCGTCAAGGTACGCGGGGGGTCTATGCGACCTACGCTTTTACCGGGCGACTATATTATTGTAACCAAAGCCCGGTCTTTACGGCCGGGCTTTGTTATTTTGGTTGATCATTCAGAATTTGGCGTGATTGTTAAACGGGTGAAATCCATAAACAAAGATAGCTTGCGCTTAGAGGGAGATGGCCGAGTTACGAGTAGTACGCAAGAAATGGGAGACGTTCCCCTCTCCAACATTATCGGACGCGCGAGATGGGTTATTAAACCGGGTAGGTTTAAACGGGCCAAACGCCTCTAATCATCCACCCGTTCACCGCCCGTATTCGCGCCGCGCTTCAGCTTTAACGCCAATAGCAACGGTGAAGCGACGAAGATGGATGAATACGTCCCGATAAAGACGCCCCAAATCATCGCGAATGAGAAGCCCTTCAACGCGGAGCCG
>CAZBDT010000164.1:0-4693 GCA_964490745.1 uncultured Algimonas sp. | reverse complement strand
GGAGGTGCAGCTCTCGCTATCCGGCCCCAATAGGCTCCCGTTACGAAACCTATCTGGACACACCGTCCTCCAGACCAGACAGATAACGCGTCTACCCTGTCCCGTGTCTGAAAGAACCCATGTAATATGCACCACAAAACACAAAGTGAGGACACAAATTATCCAAAAAAGGTCCGATAGACCTTATTTAATAGACCGCCGAACGACTAAGTCGTTCGGAATAAACAAAATTATTTTGCTTTATTTATGTCTGCACCTGGATGCGTTTAGCATGAATTTTAGGGATTAAATTCATCCCGCTAAGCTGCAAGCCAGAAAGGAAATAAACTTGGGTTCACGCAACTGTGACCGCCCACTTATTGACCATTCAGTCTATATTCATATATGAAACATCTGAGAAGGATGAAAATCATGACGAATGTAATTGATCGATACTTGTTAAAGTCCGGAATGCCAAAAGAAGAATTATGTATCATTCATCGGGCAAAACGGGCGTTTTATTATTACGGCATGTTGAGCCTTGGCGCGCTCGGACTGGCCTTCGCTACCATCGGCCTGATCAATATATTGAGTTAGGCCGACCAGCCTGTTCTTGTCTTATAGGTAAATTGTCCCCGATCATTGAGACGACGACTGACAACACCCCGCCCTTTCAAGCAATTGAGATGCGCCACCGATTCTCCGACGGCCATAATGCGGTTCCCGTCATTAATTTCGCGGCGAAATAAAACGGAATAAACTTCTGTCGCGAGGCGAGGTGTGCGGCAATGTTCGGCCAAGCGATTAAGCGCCTTTTCATGATGTTCGATTAATTTTGACAAGCGTTTATGCGCGCCGCGAAATGGAATGCCATGGGCCGGGCAGATCAAAATATCTTCGGGAAACTCATCCCGTAATTTGTGGCAAGACTGAATCCAATCCTCCAGCGGGTTCCCTTCCGGTTCCGTTGGCCAAACCGACACGTTTGAGCTAATATTCGGGAGCAGTTGGTCGCCTGTCAGGGCAAGATTTAATTCAGGACAATAGAGGCAGGCATGTTCAGGTGAATGGCCTGACCCGATAACAATACGCCATTCACGTCCACCAATCTGGCCTAACTCGCCATCCGTCAGGCGGTCATAGCTCTGCGGGAGAGGGACAATCGCTTTCCCAAAACCGCCAAAACGCATTTTATAGAGCTCAATCTGATCATCCGTGAACCCACATTTTTGATAGAACTTTATCCCTTCTTTCGGGGCGACTTTGCCCGTATCGGCAGCCATGAGACGACAGAGGAAATACTCACCCCGCGTCATTAAAAGTGGCGCGCCGAATTTCCGGCACAGCCAACCCGCCAGTCCCGTATGATCAGGATGAAGATGGGTGCAAATAACGCGATTGACCGGACGCCCACTCAGGAGCTTATCAAAATGCTTTTTCCAAATATCTTTGCTGACCTTATCGGCGATCCCCGTATCGACAATCACCCAGCCATCCCCGTCACGTAGTGCCCAGAGATTAATGTGATTGAGCCCGCGCATGGGCAGTGGGAAGCGCAGCCAAAAGACTCCTGGGGCAACCTCTGTTACGCTGCCGGGTTCGGGCGCTTCGTCTTGGAAAAAATCCAAACCCCGACCCTCATATCCTTTGACACGGATAAGGGATTGGTCGGCGGGCGTTTTGATCGCAGATCGGCTCATAACGCATAGATAGTCTATTGCGGGTTAAATAACAGTACCCAATTGCGCAAAGACGCATAAAGCCGCGCCCGCCTTGCATAGACATTGCGCGGCGGACAACATAGTTTCTGGGAAAACACAATTTCACGGACCCGAAATTTTGCCGAAGATACAGTCGAAAATTAATCCGGATAGCGCAGAGTTTCGCGCCAATCGCGAGGCGATGGAAGCGCTTGTCACGGATTTGCGGGAGAAAGTCGCCAAGATCGCCTTGGGTGGGTCAGAACGGGCGAGAGAACGGCATTTATCCCGCGGTAAATTACTGCCCCGCGAGCGAGTGGAGCGGTTATTGGACCCCGGAACGCCGTTTTTGGAACTCTCGCAACTGGCGGCATACGGCATGTATGACGACCAAGTGCCCAGCGCCGGATTAATTACGGGCATTGGCCGCGTGTCCGGACGCGAGGTCATGATTATCTGCAATGACGCCACGGTCAAAGGCGGGACTTATTATCCCATGACGTGTGAGAAACAGGCACGCGCCCAAGAGATCGCGCAAGAAAACCGCCTGCCCTGTATTTATCTCGTGGACAGCGGTGGTGGGAACTTGCCCAACCAAGCCGAGATTTTCCCGGGCAAGACTGATTTTGGCCGCGCCTTTTATAATCAAGCCAATATGAGCGCGGAGGGCATCGCGCAAATCGCCGTTGTCATGGGCAGCTGTACGGCCGGCGGGGCTTACGTTCCGGCCATGGCGGATGAAAGTATTATTGTCGCCGATCAGGGGACGATCTTCCTCGCGGGACCGCCCCTTGTTAAATCTGCGACAGGTGAGGATATTGACGCGGAGAGCTTGGGCGGCGGCGCGCTCCATGCGCGGACATCCGGTGTGGTCGACCATCTGGCCGCGAATGATGCCCAAGCCCTGCAAATGGCACGCGACGCAGTGCAAACATTGGGACCGTCAACACCGTCTTTCAAACCGATGGAGACACATGAACCCCCCGCTTATGATATTGATGAGTTGGACGGTGTGGTGCCGGCAGACCTACGCCAGCCCTATGATTGCCGCGAGATCATTGCCCGTATTACGGACGGGTCGAAATTCACGGAATTTAAGAAAGAATTCGGCACGACTTTGGTGACGGGATTTGCGAGTATTCACGGCTACCGCGTCGGCATTCTCGGCAATAATGGGGTTTTGTTTTCCGACTCTGCCGTGAAGGGCGCGCATTTTGTCGAACTCTGCGCGCAGCGGAAAATACCGCTGGTCTTCCTGCAAAACATTACGGGCTTTATGGTCGGCTCAAAAGCCGAAGCGGGCGGGATCGCCAAACATGGCGCGAAAATGGTCCATGCTGTAGCCTGTGCGAAAGTGCCGAAATTCACGGTGATTGTCGGCGGCTCTTATGGGGCTGGGAATTACGGCATGTGCGGACGGGCCTATTCACCGCGCCTGATGTTTATGTGGCCCAATGCGCGCATTTCCATCATGGGCGGCGAACAAGCGGCGGATGTACTGGCGACGGTCAACCGCAACGCGGCAAGCTGGACAGACGAAGAGCGCGAAGCTTTTAAAAAGCCGATCATTGAGCAATTTGAAAAAGAGGGACATCCCTATTTCGCCAGCGCACGCCTCTGGGATGACGGTATCATCGCGCCGAGGGATACACGGCGCGTACTGGGGCTAGGACTGGCCATGAGCGCGAATGCGCCGCTGGAGGAGACACGTTTCGGCGTGTTTAGAATGTAGTGGTGGATTTAATTTTTACTGTCATTCCGAGGGGCGCAGCGAACCCGGAAGGTCGACATTTTAAGGCCCGAACTTCCGGGTTCTCCTGCGGAGCCCCGGAATGACAGAGATAAAGAAAATCCTCATCGCCAATCGCGGCGAGATTGCGTGCCGCGTGATCAAGACTGCGCGGAAAATGGGCATTGCAACAGTGGCCGTTTATTCCGATGCGGACCGCAAGGCGCTGCATGTCCGTCTGGCCGATGAGGCCGTTCACATTGGTCCTTCACCTGCCGTTGAGTCCTATCTCGTCATTGAGAAAATCATTTCTGCCGCGAAAGAGACGGGCGCAGATGCGATCCATCCCGGTTATGGCTTTCTGTCTGAAAATCCGGATTTTGTGCGGGCGTGTGAAAAGGCGCAAGTAACCTTTATCGGACCCTCTGCCGAGGCGATGGAGGCGATGGGCCTGAAAGACGCGGCAAAGAAATTAATGGATGAGGCAGGTGTGCCGATTACGCCGGGCTATCACGGCAAAGATCAATCGGAAAAACTGCTCAAGGCCAAAGCCGGCATGATTGGCTATCCGGTCCTGATCAAAGCCGTCGCAGGTGGTGGCGGCAAAGGCATGCGTAAGGTCGAGAGCGAGGACGATTTCGACGCCGCGCTCGTCAGTTGCAAGCGCGAAGCCGCTAGCTCTTTCGGCAATGAGGATGTCCTCATAGAGAAATATATCCAAAGCCCGCGCCATATTGAGGTGCAGGTTTTTGGCGACACGCACGGTAATCTTGTTCACATGTTTGAACGCGATTGCTCGCTGCAACGCCGTCATCAGAAAGTCATTGAAGAAGCCCCCGCCCCTGGCATGACGGATGAGGTCCGCCGCGCCATGACGACGGCGGCTATAAATGCAGCCCAAGCGGTCGATTATGTCGGCGCAGGCACGGTCGAATTTATCGTCGACGGCTCAGGCAAGCTCCGCACGGATGGCTTCTGGTTCATGGAAATGAATACACGCCTGCAAGTCGAACATCCGGTCACGGAAGAGATTACGGGTCTCGATTTGGTCGAATGGCAAATCCGCGTTGCGCGGGGAGAAAAGCTGCCGAAACAAGACGACATCACGATGAGCGGTCATGCGGTGGAGGCGCGGCTTTATGCGGAAGATCCAGCAAATGATTTCATGCCGAGTGTGGGGCGATTAGACACTTTAGTCTTTCCACTGGATCAACGTATAGAGAGTGCATTTGAAGCAACAAATAAGGCCCTTTCAGTTCGGAACTCCCGTGTGAGTCAGTTTTAT
>CAZBDT010000163.1:0-4708 GCA_964490745.1 uncultured Algimonas sp. | reverse complement strand
GGCAGCTCCACGGTCCGAAAGTGACCGTGCATTGACCGTTTGATGATCATCCATCGCAATCGCCAGCGGAATGAGAAGTGACGGCTTGCCCATGATCGCGATTTCGGAGACGGATGACGCTCCCGCCCGACCAATCACATAATCAGCCTTTGCAAGATGCTGTTCAATATCAGAGAAAAAGGTCTCACAAACGGCCTCGACCCCACAGGCTGCATAAGTCGCCTGCGCCGTTTCAACTTCACCCTGTGTCGTTTGCTGCACAATCCGTAATTTGGCGCGAAGGTCATTCGGCAAGATGGCGATAGCCTTAGGAATGGTCTGCGATAGAATGCGCGCACCAAGGCTTCCGCCGACGCAGAGCAGGTTTATAGTATCTGTAGGGGACTCATAGCTTTGGGGTACCGCTTCAGCGATCTGCAAGCGCAATGGATTGCCGAAATTCTTGACTTTGGCTTTCAGACTCACTTTCTCCAAAACCTCAAAGCCCGATACGACATAATTTGCTTTGGCCGCGAAGACACGGTTCACACGCCCCAAGACAGCATTTTGCTCATGTAAGATCGTCGGCAACCCCAAAGACTGCGCCGCGCGTATGGCTGGAAACGCCGGATATCCTCCAAAGCCGACAACAATGTCGGGCTCCCAGTCGCGAATAAAAGCCTTGGCCTGCTGGACACCTTTTGATAATTTGAGGCCCCCCTTTAAAGCTTGCAGGGGCTTGCGCGGTGAGATTGAGGCTGCTTGAACTTCTATAACGCGATCAGCAGGTATTTTACCGCTATGTTTTTGACCGCGGGCATCGGTCATTAACGCCACGTCCCAACCCTCAGATTTCAAAATTTCGGCGAGGGATTGCGCGGGAAACATGTGACCGCCAGTCCCCCCTGCTGCGAGAAGAGCTCTACCGACCATATTCATAAGCTCCGGGACGGCGGCGGGTGAAGGCCAGAATAAGCCCCGCTGTAAAACAGAGCGCCAGCATGGAGGACCCGCCATTGGAAATAAACGGCAAGGTCATACCTTTACTCGGTGCCATGTTTAGATTGACAAAGAGATTGATGATTGTCTGCATGCCAACAAGCGTGGCAAGTCCGGCGACAGCGAGCTGGCAGAAATAATCATTTAACCGCAGCGCATTCCGAAAGGTTTGTATGACAAAGCCCGCCAATAAGAGAACCAATATCGTCGAAATCAGAAAGCCAAATTCTTCAACTGTCACGGCAAAAATAAAATCCGTGTTTCCGTCAGGTAGAGAGTATTTTACACGCCCTTCACCCGGCCCCTGACCAAAAAATCCGCCAGATGAAATCGCCTCAAGCGCTTTTTCTGTTTGGTAATTATCTGCCGTATTTGGCGACGTAAATGCACTAATCCGAGCCCTTACATGCGGCAATGTAAAGTAAGCGGCAATTACGCCAATTAAGGAAATGCCGAGCATGATCAACAACCACCCGAGCGACAAGCCTGCAAAGAAAAATACAGCGGCAAAACCAAATGTCAGGAGGAAGGATTGCCCAAAATCAGGCTGAGAAATAAGCAGTCCGACAAGTGCTGCATAAGCCACAAACACGATCGCCACAGCCGGAACATTCGGATCGCGATGTCGGATGGAGAACATCCACGCCGCGAAGACTATGAAAGCCGGTTTCGCAAATTCTGAAGGCTGTAGGCCAAGAGGCCCTAAGCGGACCCACCGTGTCGCGCCTTTGACTTCATATCCAATGATAGGCAGCGCGAGCATAACAAAGAATGAGCCAATCAAGGTTAGAACCGCAATTCTTCGTGCATTTACCGCATCAAATAAGGAAACGATGAACATTCCAAAAACACCCATTCCGACGAAAATTATGTGCTTATAGAGAAAGTAGAACGCGTTATCATAATCCAAGCGCGCCGCTGCCGCCGGGCTGGACGCCATAGACAAAATCAAGCCGGCGCCCAGCAAGCAGACAATAAAGGACAAAGTCACCTGATCGACACTGCGCCACCACTCGCCGATGATCGTGCGGCGAGACCTTGAGGTAATTAATCTGGGTAGCGCACCAATCATGCGGCCTCGTCCTCTTTATTCGCTGGGGCATGCGCAACGGTTTCTATCCCCATGAGTTTTTGCGCTTGGGCGCGGAACGCATCACCTCGGACTTCGAAATTTTTAAATTGATCAAAACTCGCACAAGCAGGCGACAAAAGGACGACTGGATTTTCAATGCCGGACTCAAGTGCATCCTTGGTCGCGCAGAGCAAAGCCATTTCAAGCGTCTTTTTATTTTGCGCAGGACAGCCGGCGGCTTTCAAAGTCGCGCCGAACGCTTTGGCCGCATCACCGATCAAATAGGCCCCGCGGATATGGTCGAATAAATCCTTTAAGGGCTCGATCCCGCCTTCTTTCGCAACACCGCCCGCGATCCAAAAGATATCTTTATAACTGGCTAAGGCCTGCCGCGCCGCGTCAGCATTTGTCGCCTTGCTATCATTCACGAAGCGAACATTCCGCAACTTGCCAACGCTTTCCATGCGATGCTCCAGGCCAGGGAAAGTTAGAATAGCTTCACCGATTTCTTTTGGATCGAGGCCGAGACTACTGACAGCGGCAAAAGCGGCGGCAGCATTTTGCCAGTTATGCCGCCCTTCCAGTGCAACAGCCTCATTGAGGTCACATATTTCGACAGATTTTTTGGATAGATTTGAGAAGAGCTTTCCACCGAGGACACTCACTCCATGTCCGACGGCCCTCCGCGCACTGATCGGAATAATGTTACGACCGTTCTTTACCTTCAATTGCGTGCAAAGCGACTTACAATAGTCATCATCGACGCCGAGGATAACGGCATCTTCTTTGGTTTGATTGGCGAAGATCGTCTGTTTTACGAGACCATAATCTTCCAGAGTCCCGTGACGATCCAAATGATCAGGAGACAAGTTGAGAAAAATGGCGGCATTGGCGCGTAAAGATTGCGTGCGCTCTAGCTGATAGCTCGACAATTCAATGACGTAATATGTCCCGCTATGCATGCGGTCTAAATCCAGAACACCACGACCAATATTCCCGCCGATTTGTGCATCTTTTCCGCAAGCGGTCAGAATATGCCCGACAAGCGTGGTCGTTGTGGACTTACCGTTTGTTCCTGTAATCGCAATGATTTTCGGGCGTGCACTCTCGGGCTTAGCCGAAACTTCACGCGCGAGGATTTCAATATCACAAATGATTGGAACAGCTGCTTCCTTGGCAAGTTTTGCCGTCCAATGGGGTTTTGGGAGATGGTGCGGAACGCCGGGAGAGAGAACAAAATCATCGACTTGAGACCAATCAATCTTTCTCAGGTTTTTGATTGGCACGCCCTGTGACTGCGCAGCCTTGCGTGAGTCTGGATTATCGTCCCATGCAAAGACCTCAGCCCCGCCTCCAACCAAAGACAAGGCAGCCGTTACACCTGTACGGCCAAGTCCGAAGACAGCGACAGTTTTGCCGCGGAATGTTTGCGCTTCAATCAACGTAGCTTCAACGTGGAGAGGCCAACCAAAGCCAGAATGATCGCAATGATCCAGAAACGAATAACAATCGTTGGCTCTTGCCAGCCTTTCTTCTCGAAATGATGATGGATTGGGGCCATGCGGAAGACACGCTTCCCCGTAAGTTTGAAAGAGGTCACCTGAACGATCACTGAAACGGCTTCGAGAACAAATAATCCGCCGATAATCGCCAAAACGATCTCATGTTTGATCGCAACAGCCGTTACGCCCAACGCTCCGCCCAAAGCCAAAGACCCAGTATCGCCCATAAAGACCATGGCGGGTGGCGCGTTAAACCAGAGAAACCCGAGAGAGGCACCGATAATCGCGCCGAGGAAAATCGTGATTTCACCAGCACCCGGCACATGCGGGACACCGAGATAATTAGAGAAAATAGCATTACCGACTAAGTAAGCGATAAAGGCCAAGCTCATACAGGCAATCATCACCGGAACAATTGCGAGGCCGTCCAGCCCGTCCGTCAGGTTTACGGCATTGGCCGTCCCAACGATCACCAAACATCCAAACGGGATAAAAAACCAGCCTAAATTAATCAGAAAATCTTTCAGCAAAGGGATTGCGAGACCTGTCGCGAAGTCACCTTCTTGCGGAAAAGCCGTCGTCAAAATCCACACCGCAATCGCTGCAATCGCAAACTCGGCGAGCAAGCGCAGCTTACCCGAAAATCCTTTATGGGACTGGCGCGACACTTTCAGATAGTCATCGTAAAATCCAATTGCGCCAAATCCGACCGTCACCGCAAAAATCGTCCAAAGGAACGGGCTGCGCAAATCTCCCCATAACAACGTAGATATCACGACAGCCATCAGGATCATCAACCCACCCATAGTAGGCGTTCCGGCTTTTTGAATAATATGACTTTCTGGTCCATCGTCGCGGATAGGCTGACCTTTGCCTTGTCGCACCCGCAAAGCATTGATCATTTTTTCACCAAAAATGAAAAAAATGATCAGCGACGTCATCAACGCCCCACCGACACGAAAGGTGATATAGTTGAACAGATTAAATAGCTGGAATTGATCCCCCAGTGGCGCGAGCCATTCATAGAGCATGAGAGCCCTCCCCCTTTAATTGCGCCGCCACTTTTCCAACGCCCGATGCATTGGACCCTTTAATCAGGATAATATCACCGTCACGGAGTTCGCCTTTCATTTTGGTTAACAAATTCTGAGGTTTA
>CAZBDT010000162.1:522-4744 GCA_964490745.1 uncultured Algimonas sp. | reverse complement strand
CCACTTCTATTTTTAGATTCTTTTTAGAGAGACGAAGGGGAGACTTGGATATGTGCGGGGGAAAGCCTAAGAGCGGCTTTGAAAACTAGCTTAGCAAAGTCTGAATTTATGAAACTGCTTGATGTCTTAAACGGTGAACGCACCGAAACACCGCCAATCTGGATGATGCGCCAAGCCGGACGACATCTTCCTGAATATTTAGAGGTCCGTTCAACGTGTAAGAACTTCATCGATTTTTGCTTTACGCCCGAAAAGGCTGCGGAAGTGACTCTACAGCCTATTCGCCGTTATGATATGGATGCAGCCATACTCTTTGCCGATATCCTACTCATTCCTATCGGATTGGGACGCAAAGTCGATTTTATCAAAGGCACAGGTCCTGTGCTGGAACCGATTGATGTTGACGGCATCTCAAAACTGACAGTCAACGGGGCCGCAGAGCGGATAAATTCTGTCTGGGAAACGGTTGAACGTGTTCGCGCAGGGCTTCCATCTGATAAAGCCCTGATCGGTTTTGCGGGCGGGCCTTGGACCGTGGCGACATATATGATCGAAGGAAAGGGCAGCCCGAATAAAGAAATCGCTAAGCGCTTTGCTTATGAAAATCCTGAGGCTATGGCGGACCTCTTATCGGCTTTGGTCGAAAGCACAGCGGAGTATATGATCGGTCAGGCGAAAGCCGGAGCGAATGTGCTCAAACTGTTTGAAAGCTGGGCCGAAGGTCTGGCACCCGATCTCTTTGATCGACTGGTCCTCAATCCGACACGTGATATTATATCGCGCATTCGTGCCGCAGCTATTGATGTGCCCATCATCGGCTTCCCACGCGGCGCGGGTTTAAACGCCATCCGTTATGCCCATGAGACGGGCATCACGGCGATTGCGGCTGGGACACAAATGCCGATGGATGATTTTCGCGCGACCTTACCTGAGGGCATGCCGATACAAGGCAATCTCGATCCGCTGGCGCTGCGGATTGGGGGAACGACCCTTTATCGTTCAGTCGAATCTGTCTTGCGGGATGCTGTAAATGGGCCACATATTTTCAATCTCGGCCATGGAGTTACGCCTGATGTCAAAATTGAAAATGTCCAAGCCGTCGTCAATCATATCCGCGGATTAGAGCCAAACTATGTGTAAAGGATGGGATCTTCTTTTGCGTCATCCATAAAGATGAAAATCTGCAAGCATTAGCTATTTAGCGTCGGGATAGATTTAAATCGTTTGGAGATCAATTTTGAAAATGCGTCGATTTTGGCTGAAACTTGTCGGCCTTCACTATGCACAATATGGATAGGAATGCCGGTAGACTGCTCTTCCGATAAAATCGGGATAAAGGTCCCATTTTCTATTTCAGGTATAATCTGATAGGATAAAGTTTGTATCAAACCCCAGCCGGACTGGGCAGCAGATTTAGCGGCTAAAATTGAATTTACGACGAGTTGGTCCGATGGTTCTACAATTTTATTGTCTTTGAAGGTCCAATCATATTGTCGATCTCTGATCCTCACATTAATGAGATTATGGGTTTGGAGCTCATTTAAATTTTGCGGAATGCCGTTTGTTTCCAAATATTCCGGCGTCCCGCAGACGACCCATTTCACAGAGCCTATTTTCTTTGCGATCAGGGATGAATTTTCTAACTCTCCAATTCGGATAGCGACATCTATATCATCTTCGATAAGATTGACTAAATTATCTGAAAAGAATGTGCTGACTTTGATTTTTGGATAGAGAGAAATAAGTTCTGTGATGACAGGCGTTACGAATAAAGCCCCAAACATGGCAGGTGCTGTTATTTTTAGACGACCCATTGGCGTCTTGTATTGTGACTTTGCCGCAATTTCAGCTTCCTTCAATTTGTCCATCACAACTTTGCAATCATTATAAAAGGCTTGGCCTGTATGTGTCAGTGTAAAGGAGCGCGTTGTTCTTTTTAGGAGGAGAACATCAAGCTCATCCTCCAGATCTTTGATAATGCGTGAAACGCTGGGTGCACTAATATTCAAACGTCTTGCAGCCGCTGCAAAGCCTTTTGTGTCTATGACGGTGAGGAAAACTTCGATGGCTTTGAGCTTATTCAAGAGTGAGCCTCTTTTGTTTAAGACATTTTCTATTTCATAAAGACTATATGGTGTCAAAAATGTTAGAGCCTATTGTGGCTCCGTTGATAGTTGAGCTTGAATGATGTGTTGTGGCGATTGAAAAATTTATTCATCAATGCTATATTTTTTCAATTTTTATAATTATTTCTTTTGATTTTTGAAATAATACAATAAATCGGAAGTGTTCTTTCCTACGTAAAAATTAGTGGGCCAGTAGTGAGAGAGAAGCAATGCAAGTTTTAGATGTTTTGTTAGATTTTGAAAAATTATCATCACTAGAAGATAAGCGTTTTGAGGAAATAAATACACTATATGACAAACTCACGGTCGAGCTTGAAAATTATGCAAAGCTCGGTGTTGAAATTAATGAGATACAAGAAGAAATATATGAACGTTTAGAAGCTGCAAGAGATGAGCTTATTTCTTTTGCATTAAATTTGGATATCAGTAGTCTTTCAGACGTTAGAAACCTTTTAAATTTCTGGTATAAACTCGCGATTCTTGAAAAAGCTAAACAGGATATTTTAATTCCTGATCAACTTGTTATTCCTGTTCGTTCCTATTTTAATAAATCTCTACGCATGGTCTCCTAAGGATAATCTCACAAATCGGTTTCGGAAATATAGAGTATTTTCAAACTTATCAAAACTGATAAACCCTTGCTTTTCATTCGAAGCGGAAGCCTATAACGAGAATTTATGTTTGATGCTTTTTATCCTTGGCTGAAAGCCTTTCATCTCATCGCTGTCATTTTTTGGATGGCGGGGTTACTCTATTTGCCTCGGCTTTTTGTTTATCATTCGGTTGCAAAAGCCGGCGGCGAATTAGAAGCGAAAATGGAGGAGGCGGAAGCCAAACTCCTACGTATTATTATGAACCCGGCGATGATTGTGGCTTTTGTCTTGGGCTTGGTCCTGATTGGATATAATGCTGCTGCGGGCGGGGTTGCGCTTTGGCTTTGGATAAAGGTCGCGCTCGCCTTTTCTCTCATTGGCTATCACGGCTTTCTGGCAAAAACGCGCAAAGCGTTTTTGGAAGGCGGTCGCCCAAAATCAGAAAAATTTTTCCGCAGCATCAATGAAATTCCGGCCTTGGTGACTGTCGTGATCGTCATTTTGGCCATCGTTCAACCGTTTTGAGGTGAACCATAATCTCTCTATCTTATTAACGGGTGATCATCTAAGCGCTTGACGAGATTTTTCTTTTATCGCATATGAGTTACGAAACAGGCCGTCCTGGATCTGTTGCTTATTCCGAAAATAATCTGAAGCGCGGCATGCGCTCTCACGGATGGCAAATTCTCCCAAACTAAAGATACCCACATGACAAACCTATTAGACCAAGATTTAGACGAGATGACAGTCATCTCGCTAGATGACCTGAAAAAACTTAAACCGAAAGAGCTGATTAAATTTGCCGAAGAAGTTGGCGTCGAGAACGCTGCCTCTATGCGCAAGCAGGATATATTCTTTGGCGTGCTGAAAGAATTTGCCGAAGATGAGGTCAAGACCACGGGCTCTGGCGTCTTAGAGGTTCTGAAAGACGGCTTCGGATTTATGCGTGCGCCTGAAGCCAATTACCTGCCGGGTCCCGATGATATTTATGTTGATCCAAAATTGATCCGTAAATTTGGCTTGAAAACAGGTGACACAATCTCCGGAGAAATCCTCTCGCCGAA
This sequence comes from uncultured Algimonas sp., assembly GCA_964490745.1. GTDB lineage: Bacteria > Pseudomonadota > Alphaproteobacteria > Caulobacterales > Maricaulaceae > Litorimonas. Next base: position 961 of record CAZBDT010000162.1, on the reverse strand, counting down.
AGAGAATGAGCGCTATTTCGCGTTGTCAGATGTGACCTCGATCAATTTCTCAACGACAGAGCAGGCACGCAACAAAGTTCACTTTGACAATCTCACGCCGCTTTATCCTGATCAACGCATGCAAATGGAAATTGAAGATCCAACGCGCAAAGATCAATCCGGTCGCGTTATCGATATTGTCGCGCCGATTGGTAAGGGTCAGCGCGCCTTGATCGTTGCGCCGCCGCGCACGGGTAAAACTGTCCTGCTGCAAAATATCGCCCATTCTATCGAGAAGAACCATCCTGAATGTTACGTTCTCGTGCTTCTGATCGATGAGCGTCCGGAAGAAGTGACCGATATGCAGCGCAGCGTGAAAGGCGAAGTCGTCTCTTCAACCTTTGACGAACCCGCAACACGCCACGTCCAAGTCGCGGAAATGGTCATCCAAAAAGCCAAG
>CAZBDT010000162.1:0-512 GCA_964490745.1 uncultured Algimonas sp. | reverse complement strand
CCGCGCCTATAACACCGTCGTTCCAAGCTCCGGCAAGGTCTTGACGGGCGGTGTGGATGCCAATGCGCTGCAACGTCCAAAGCGTTTCTTCGGCGCGGCGCGGAATATTGAAGAAGGCGGATCGCTGACGATTATTGCGACCGCTCTGATCGATACGGGTTCGCGCATGGATGAAGTCATCTTTGAAGAATTTAAAGGAACGGGTAACTCTGAAATCGTCCTTGACCGCAAAGTCGCAGATAAGCGGATTTTCCCGGCCATTGACGTGACGAAATCCGGTACACGGAAAGAAGAGCTGTTGGTGCCTGCGGATGAGCTACAAAAAACTTACGTCTTGCGCCGCATCCTGAACCCAATGGGCACGATGGACGCCATCGAATTCCTCTTATCGAAATTAAAAGATATGAAAACGAATTCAGAATTCTTTGATAGCATGAATACGTAGTAATCGTGAAAGTGAACACGTAGCGACCGCATTCAATCCGGGGGATTGAATGCAGCGAAGTGCCGAA
>CAZBDT010000161.1:0-4790 GCA_964490745.1 uncultured Algimonas sp. | reverse complement strand
AAGCCCTGATCCAATTGGCGCAGCGAGTGGCATGATTGCACACGCCCCCACCTCTTCCAGTTTTTGACAATAAACGGGATCATCCGTGCAATAGACCATGACGTCGAACCCATCGGCGACGAGAAGTTTTAAGCTCGCCAGCGTTTCCGCCATATCGGGATAAAGATGGACATTGGAGAGGACTTCCAACTTCACGAGGTTCCAACCGCCCAATTCCCGCGCCAAACGTAATGTCCGCACAGCGTCCTCGCCGGTATAACACCCCGCCGTATTCGGCAGATATGTGGTGGCATCAGGTTTTATGTAATCTGTCAGCAACGGCGCATCCGGCTTGTCCAAATTCACACGGCGAATGGCGACCGTCACCATATCTGCGCCGGACGCCTCGAGCGCAGCCGCGTTTTCCGCATAGTCTTTGAATTTACCCGTGCCGATAATCAGGCGTGAGTTAAATTTGCGACCCGCAATAATCATTGGGTCGTTTTGGGGATCATTTTGGGGGTCTGACATGATCAGCCGCCTCCGATAAAATGGATAATCTCTAGCACATCGTGATTTTCAAGAACTGTCTCATCAAAAGTCGATTTTGGAACAACCTCGCGGTTCCGCTCAACCGCAATCTTGCGCTCCGGCAATCCCAAATGCGCAATTAGCCCAGCGACGGTTAAGCCGTCAGGCAGATCATCATGATCTTTTCCGTTTATAACCAGATGCACGTCGGAATCCCGCTGTTGAAGTCACGTTCGTCGCGCGTTACCACGGCCCAAACAGGGAAAACAATGTCTAAGCCCATATTCGTCATAAATGGTCCAAACCTCAACCTTCTCGGCACACGTGAGCCTGACGTTTACGGCGCGCAGACTCTGGCTGATATTGAAGGCCTTTGCACGGAAGCCGCCGGAGCTTTGGGGCATGAAATCACATTCGTGCAGTCGAACATTGAGGGCGAACTCGTTGATTTCATTCAACAAGCCGGACGCGACGGTGCAGGCATAGTCATAAACCCCGCCGCCTACACACATACATCTGTGGCTTTGCATGACGCGCTGAAAGCCGTCGCCCTGCCCAGTATCGAGATACACCTATCCCAACCTGCAAAGCGCGAGAGCTTTCGCAGCCGCAGTTATGTTGCAGAAGCCGTCCACGGCACGATAAGCGGATTTGGTGCAGATAGTTACGTTTTAGGGCTGCAAGCCCTGTCCAATCTGCTAGAAGCAGACACTTAGCGATTCACCCTGAATACCGAAAAAAGTGAGAGTGAGAGAATAGCCAAAGATAATAGCGAACCCACAGCGAAAGACCTCAAATTCGTCAAAGAACTCATGTCTCTCCTGGAAGAGTCCAGCCTGACAGAGATTGACTTCCAAAAAGGCGATCTGGGGATCAGCTTGTCTAAATCCAGTCCCGCCGCGCCAGTGCAACATGTCATGTCTGCTGCACCCGCCATGGCCACACCTGCCGCTGCTCTGGCTGCACCTTCACAACCTGTTGCTACGAAAGAGAGCGCAGCGGATGCAGGCTCTCATCCCGGTGCAGTCAAATCTCCCATGGTCGGCACGGCCTATACACGCCCGTCTCCCGATGCTGATACATTCGTCAATGTTGGCGATAAGGTCAAAGAAGGCGACACCATCATGCTGGTTGAGGCGATGAAAACCTTCAACCCAATCACCGCGCCGAAATCGGGCAAAATCGAACAAATCCTCGTTGAAGATGCCAGCCCCGTCGAGTTCGGCGAAGCCCTCTTCATTATTGTCTAAACATGCCTAAGTCCGGAACATTGGCAAATGCCAAAAACCAAGGCCTGTTCAAAAAGGTCCTGATCGCCAATCGCGGTGAAATCGCCCTGCGCATTCACCGTGCGTGTAAAGAAATGGGCATTCAGACGGTGGCCGTACACTCTGAAGCTGACCGCGAAGCCATGCATGTCAAACTCGCTGACGAATCTGTCTGTATCGGACCGAATAGCGCGACAGACTCTTATCTGAACATTCCCGCCATTATCGCCGCCTGTGAAATCACGGATGCCGATGCGGTCCATCCCGGTTATGGCTTCTTGTCTGAAAATGCGCGTTTCGCAGAAATCGTCGAAGCACACGGCATGGCCTTTATCGGCCCGACAGCGGAACATATCCGGATTATGGGGGACAAAATCACCGCCAAAGAGACCGTTATGGCGGCGGGCATTCCCGTTGTTCCGGGCTCTGATGGGTCTGTTACGACCTATGCGGAAGCCAAAGAAGTCGCCAAACAAGTCGGTTTCCCGCTCCTCGTCAAAGCGGCCGCAGGTGGCGGCGGGCGCGGTATGCGTCTCGCGGCTACTGCTGACAAACTCGAAGAATCCCTCGCCGCGGCGCAACAGGAAGCCATCGCCGCCTTTGGCAATGGTGAAGTCTATCTGGAGCGTTATCTGACGGGTGGACGCCATATCGAAATCCAAGTCCTCGCCGATACACATGGCAATGTCGTGCATTTGGGCGAACGGGATTGCTCGCTCCAGCGTCGAAATCAGAAAGTATTAGAGGAAGCCCCCTCGCCAACCCTGACCAAAAAAGAACGCAATAGTATTGGGAAAATCGTTGCCGATGCGGTGAAGAAAATCGGCTATCGCGGCGCGGGTACGATTGAATTTCTATATGAGGACGGCGAATTCTTTTTCATCGAAATGAATACACGTTTGCAGGTCGAACATCCTGTCACAGAAGAAATCACAGGCATCGACCTCGTCCGCGAACAAATCCGTGTCGCCGCTGGGTTAGAACTCGGCTACACCCAGAAAGACATCAAATTCAAAGGCCACGCCATTGAGTGCCGGATTAATGCGGAAAATCCTAAGACTTTCGCGCCTTCACCGGGCAAGGTCACAAATTTCCACGCGCCGGGCGGCATGAATACGCGCCTCGATAGTGGCCTTTATGCGGGCTATTCCGTCCCACCCCATTATGACAGCTTGATCGGCAAACTCATCGTCTGGGGGCACACCCGCGAAGGCGCCCTCCTCCGCCTCCGCCGCGCCCTCGGTGAGATGGTAATTGACGGAATTCAAACTACGATACCGCTACATCAAGCCTTGCTCGACGATCCGGACTTTCAGAAAGGGGAGTATAATATCCACTGGCTGGAGAAATGGTTGGTGGAACAGGGGTAGGTGGAACGAGAGGCAGTCTAAATTTATCCGGTTGATCGAATTTCACACTCCCCGTTCGTGTTCTGGTAGGAACCAGAGGGAACGGACGCGAAACTGACTCCATCAGTTTGACTCTACCTCTCCTCATTAGAACCTTTCCACCTCGGCAAAGACGGAAGGTAAGCCTTGACAACCGTGACGGTCGCCTGCGACTTTTCAAAGTTTGTTCCGTATCCCCGTTGTCAAACTATCCTCGATTGCCGTCGTGGCATAAGAAGGGGACTTTCAAAAATTTGGCCATAGTGACCTCCTTCCTGTTTTTTACATGTGGGACCAATTGAGGCTAATTCAAGATATGTTTGGTATATTTTTACTTAACGCTCCGTCATCCTAGGGCTTGTCCCTAGGATCTTTCATGCAAATGTAGAGACAGCATCAAAGATACTCGGCACAAGGCCGAGCATGACGGTGTATTAAATTTATGAGTGTTGTTACCTGCTTCAATCATATTCAAACGGCAGAAACTCACCTGTTTCCGGATGGAGCGGAAGCCATTCGGGATTCGTTTCTTCTATCAGATTAATCTTCCACTCACGTGCATAGCGCTTGAGTGACTTCTCTTTCTGAATGGCGGTTGGCATATCTTCAAATGTATCTAACCAGACTAGACGGCGAATGTGATACCGAGCCGCATGTTTTGAACCACGACCAGATTGATGTTGCAAAAGGCGACCCGGTAGATCGCTCGTAACGCCAATATAAATACGACCCCGCTTCTTTGAAGCGAGCATATAGACGGTAGGGACTCTCATAATTCAAATTGCGCAGTAAAGATCCTAGGCACAAGGCCTAGGATGACGAAAAATCAAAATTAAAAGATTATGTCACTCTAGGGCTTGTCCCTAAAATCTCTAATACAGAAGTCTCGGGACATCACGGCCTCTCATAAAACCCGTCCCTATCCGTCACCGCCACAGACTTCCGCGCCATAGCCGGCCCAACGGCACCCAGCGCCAAAGCCAGTTTCCGACCCTTGCTCGCGCCGACACGACCTTCCCAGGCGCTCGGCCCAGCCGCCCGTAATGTCTCCCCAATTTCCCGATACACCTTCAACGCCGCGCTGATTGCCCAGGCGCAGCGGAAGTCGAGTTCTTTAATCCCGACTTTGGCACTGGCGTAATAGTGTTCGGCGATGTCGAGCTGGGCGCAGGCGGCCTTATGAAGCGCTGGCCAATTGGCGCGGTTGAGTTGATCCCCGGCATTCACAGGCGCGCCCGCCGTGATCAGCAAGTCTTGCGGCACGAACACGCGGTCCGCTTTGGCATCATCAATCACGTCCCGCGCAATATTCGTCAGTTGAAAGGCCAGCCCCAAATCACTGGCCCGATCGAGGGTTGCCGCATCCCGCACACCCATAATATTCGCCATCATCACTCCGACCACACCCGCGACGTGGTAAGAATAATCCAGAATATCATCCACAGACTTATACACGCGCTCCTCGGCGTCCATTTCAAAACCTTTGAGCAAATCCATCGGGTGGCGATGGTCAATCTCATGGGTTTTCACCACACGGGCTAACCCTGCAAAAACAGGGTCATCCGTTGACTCGCTATTCAGCGCGGCGCGGGTCTTAGCGCGCAACATTTCCAGCCGTTCACCC
>CAZBDT010000160.1:0-4884 GCA_964490745.1 uncultured Algimonas sp. | reverse complement strand
CCCGGCCCGCGTCTTCCCCGCCCCGCGCCCACCAAGGATGAGCCAGACGAGGAAGGCTCCTTCGGGTGCGGTTTGGTTTTCGCGCCTCCATATCTTCCAACGCTTTAGGAGAAGTGCGCGTTGCCAGCCATTTAACTGTTCCCAAGCCTGTTCAAACTTGGCTTTTATCGTTGCCTTCGTATGGGTCTTCATCAAAGAGGGCAGAGAGTATTTTTTTAAATTCAGCATCAAATCTGGCTTCATCTTCGGGGGTGGGGGGCGGCATGTCTTCATACCGCGTGTGTTGTTTGGCAAAGGCTTTGGCGCGGTGGTCATCAAGGCGCGCCTTCGCATCCGCCTCCGCTTTGATCAGGGCCGAAAAGCTCTTGGCCCATTTATCGGGCGGGTCACTGTCTGATTTGGGCTGGGTAATCAAATCATCCAACCGCTCCTGTATTCCGGCCAAAGCCGTTTCAAAAAATTCATCTGTTAGATTTGTCATAAAGGAAATATAGCCCCGCCCCGGAAAGTGAGGATTATGTTTTTTGATTTTGGGGACCGAGCGAGACCAAACTCACTAAAATCATTATAACCTTGCACTCTCACGCGAATTACGACAGTTTTGTGACAATCGCTTATGGGAAAGAACATGATAAAACTCACACTTAAAACCGCAGCCATTTGCGCTGTCTCGATCGGGCTGGCGGCCTGCACAGGGGCAAGCGCGCCAGAGGCCGTAAACAGCCATGGTGAGCACAGCCACGTCCATGCCAGCAATTGCGGACATATCAGCGTTCAACATGAAGGACATACGGATTACCTTCATGACGGACATCTGCACCACGTCGCGGCGAATGGCGTGAAAGAGCATGTGATTGCCGTCTCAGACGCCAATCCGGACGGAGAAAATCCTGTCGCCCATACAGATCATGATGGCCACACACATGGCGAAGGTGACAGCCTGCATGCCATGATCCCACATGGCGATCATATGGATTATCTGCATGATGGCCATTTGCATCATGTCCATGGTGACCATGTGGATGAGCACGGCGCGCTTTAAAAACCGCCCACAGATTTAATTTAATTCCCGCCCGTGAATGACCTTTCTTTCGCGGGCTTTTTTTGTTTTGGGCGCTGGTCTATAATCCCATTGATCAGGCCAAGTTTTTCCGCATGGCGTAATTATGGATGGGCACACCGTCAATTTCGAAATCGCGGCGGCCTTCATCCATAAATCCCTTTTTCATAAATAAAGGCCGAGCGCCCTCGCTGGCTTCGGTGTAGAGTTCTCGCAATCCTGTGGCGCGGGCATGGCTTTCCAAATCATTCAGTAGTGCGGAGACAAATCCCTGTCCCGCCACATCTGGATGAGCATAGACTTGATCAATATGACCATCAGTCTCTAATTCTGCATAAGCCATGGCGCGGTCATCCGCATTGACTTGCGCGTCAGTGTAAAATCGGGGGCCGAGTTCAAGAACGGAGCGCTTGAATAGCTCAGCAATTTGGGCAGCGTCAGAGGGTTTGTAAAACCGCGTTTTCACCCCGCCGCTCTCTCCAAATCCGCCATAAAGGCTGATTTATCTTTCGGCGAAATAAGAATGGATTTACCTTCGCCAAACTCGATTTTCAAACGGTCCAGAGAGAAAGCCGGACTGGAGAGCGGGTTGCGTGTCTCTGTTACGGACGAGATAGACGAAAGCGGGATCGCTTTTTTAAACAGCCCGCCGTGAATAGTCAGCCTATCGCCCGTCACAACATATTTCGTCGCGCGGACAAGCCAGAGCATGAATGCGACGACTAACCCGCAAATGACAAAACCGGACGCCGCCCACGCGCCGAACAATAGGCCCATTAAAACCGGCAAAACGGCCACCGCGATCACAACGAGGTAAAACCAGCTATCAACTTTGGAAGTGTGTGTTTTCATAATCAGACCTTTGATGCGTTTTACTTTAACCGGGATTTAGGTGAATCTTATCTTCGTTAGATAGGACCCGAAGCTACAACGCCAAAAGATGGATTAAATATATTCCAACTCTATCACGGAAGGATCAGGGTCTTTATTGTATGTTCCGAAATCACATTTGTATCGAGAACGATCACGCTAAGAAAAATCCTCCGATTTGCGTGACGTTTTTCGTGACGGCAAATCGAGATCGACCCCATCCATTTCACCAAAATATTTTTCGACCAGATTGATCAGTGGAGTCGGCTCCACAGCGTCACCCCGCGACGCCGATTGTAGCGCGCGACGGGCATAGGCTTCTAAAGACATACCCGCTTTGGCGGCCCGCACACGCAGGGCTTCTTTCGTCACGTCAGACAAGCCTCTCACGTTAATATTCGCCATATTGCGCTCCTTATTTTGCGCCCAATGTATCCATTGCATCCGATGGAATCAAATTAGCGGGTCCGCCCCACTTCCGTCCCGTATAACTTCACGAGCCGTGCCAGTCCCAGCTTCACGATTTGTTTGCCTGACCCGGCCGCCCATTTTTCTGTGCGCTCCACGGCGTCCAGATTTTCTTGGCAGCAGCACAGCGCGATGAGGCCGGGGGCGAGGTCTGGGCCGAGGATTTCCCGCGCCGCGCGAAGTCGCGTCCCCGCCGTGATGCGGGCGAGCATGGCGCGTTCCGCTGCGCCGTTGCGATCTCCGCCTTCAACACCGGGATTTGTGAAATCCTGCGTGCCGATCTGCCCCTCACCTGCACGGGCATAATCGCGGGCGAGCGCATGTCCGGCTTCCAGCTCTGCCGCGCTGAGGAACCGCGTACCTGCCTCTTGTCCCGCGCGCCGTGCGAGGCGGTCCAGAGGTGTAGAGCGTGTATTGATATTTGCGGGACGGACCACGCCGTCGGGCGTATAGACTTGTCGTTCCACCCGGTCTTCATGCTGTCCCAGCGCGCCGTCTCGTCCGGCGCTCAGGCGTTGGCATACGCTCTCGGCTAGCACAAATCCGCGCATATGAGAGGACAACATCCCCTGCCCGCGCAGCCATTGAAAGCCGGCCCGCTCGATCCAGATGACGGGTCGTTTGCGTTTATCCCGATGCGGGAAAACGGGATGATCTTGGCCCTGGGGTTGGTCCGCGATCAAGCCGTCCACACGGTGAATATCGCGCACCAAGTGATCCATCTTTAGCGCTGAAGAGGTATAGCTCATGCGGCCCTCCGAAAGGCAATCGCGCTTTGGATCAGGAAGTCCTCGGCCTTGGTCAGCTTGCGATTAAAAACGGGGTCGTCCCGCGTTTCCTCGACCACATTTAAGGCATGGACAATGGTGGAGCGGTCGCGGGCAAAGAGCTCGGCCACGCGCGGTAAGCTCATATCGAAGACGGTCTGGCAGAGATAGGCCGCGATCTGCCGCGCGAAAACTTCGGGTTTTTTCATGCCCGCGCGGCTCGCCTCCTCCAGCCGCAAATCGGGGAACCCAAATTCCAATCCGACTGTGGATATGGTCAATCGGGCGAAATGCGGATCATCGGGATGTTGGTGTCGTATGGCCATAATGCTCTCCTATCAGTGTGGATGCACTATAGCCCCGCCCACCTATTGTGAGGATTATATTCCTATGAAAACTGTGAAGGAGTCAATGATTTTTGTTCCTGATTTGTACTGGTTTTTCGATAAGAGATTGAATCGGATGGAAAGTTTTTCGAGTGGAACGAGATGAAAAAAATTTTGGGCAGAAGCGGAAAACGGGTCGCGAAATCGGGATATAGTTTTGGACGCTTAACTCTCAGGCGCAGCTTTTGTCACAGAACACCCCCAACCATCGTAATCACCGCCCAGCTCAACAGCTTTGGTGTATAAATCATAGACCACATCACTGACTTGCCTTGGCGCGCCCCAATGTTTGAAATCTACATAGTGTGTGCCAAAAACCGGCTTCGTTTTTCCTTTCTGAATATCCAAAAAACCTTCACTATTTAAGTAATTTTGATAGCGCTTCAGATTTGACTTCTCAGTAAAATAAACACGATGATCAATCTCTCTTTCCGCATCTAAATCATCGCCTTTAGCCTCTAATTGCTCACATACACGTCGGTCCATCATTCGCTGATGATCCGTTGGCCTAGGGTAAAGAAAATCTAAATAGGTCGACCAAGCTTCATCCTTACGGCCACCCAAAGAAAACTCATATTGGGGAAAGTCTTGGACAACGTTTTGAAGACATTGGTGCAAACTTTCTAGATTGGATGTGTAGAAGTAAAAATCACGATGCCCTGAAGATGTATTTCGACCTACGTAAAAATGTGCATCATTATCGGCAGATATTGCCCTCTCGACTGCCCGCTCAATATTTGAGAGTTTGTCAAATTCCTCCTGACTGGACAGCCCGTCCGGTCTGGGATCATTCATTTTGGTTCGCATATATCCCATGTATTGATGTGACTTTAATGGAACAGAAGACCTTATTCCGAGATCGACCATTATAGAGGCAGGCTCATCATCGACGAGCAACATATAAAAATCCCAATCGTCGCTCATGTGATTACTCAAACTCCACCGGAGTTCGTCCTCTCTATTTTTAGAGAACAAGCTCTATCGCAAGCTGTATATCTACACCACTGCTACCATGCAAGTTGTTGAACTAAACATCTATCCCGGGATGGTCTCCTAACAAAAAGGCTGTCTAATCTCCTCGGGATTATCCTGTGATCGTCGCCACGCTTTATATTCGATTGAATAAGGATGCTCGCGGTCAATCATAACCTTTTGATGCCACAGATAATTTCGGACAGAGGCGCAGGGACTATAGCTTGGTGGAGCATTCAAATTCACGGACACCTTGCGTCCCATATTTTGAAACGTGCATTTTCGTTTTAGCGTATTTATATCAATCTGATGGTTAATTCGGGTGGAAGATAAATATTTGAGATGCACCCATGTCGGGTCG
>CAZBDT010000159.1:0-4925 GCA_964490745.1 uncultured Algimonas sp. | reverse complement strand
TAACAAGCCAAACCGTAAGCGTTTTCAGGAACTTTCAATCGCGTCGCTTAATCGCGCGATCAAATCCGGAAAGCTTGATTCCAAGACGGATTATGATGCCGCCGCACTCGTTGAAGCCGGCGTCATTCGCCGCGCAAAAGACGGTGTTCGTTTGATCGGCACGGGTAAAGTGGAGGCAGCCGTGAAGCTTCACGTGTCTGGCGCGACAAAGAATGCCGTTGCCGCTGTTGAAGCTGCCAAAGGCACAGTCAACGTATTGGATGAAGCGACTGTTTACCGCGCGAAAGGCGTCAAGAAAGATGCATCTGGCAAAGTTAGCAAGTCAGATAAAAAAGCCGCGCCAAAAGCTGAAAAGCCCAAGCCTGCGCCAAAGCCAAAAGCTGCACCGAAACCAAAGCCTGCTCCAAAAGTTGAAGCTAAACCTGCCGCTGAGAAGAAGCCTCAGGTCCTTTACACTGATGGTGCAACAGATGGTGAGCCGGATGATTTGAAGAAAATCAAAGGTATCGGCCCAAAATTCGAAGGTGATTTGAACGCCAAAGGTGTTTATTACTTCCGTCAAATTGCGGCTTGGACACCCGAAGATATTAAGATGGTTGACGAAATCATCGACTCTTTCCCCGGACGTATCGAACGGGATGAGTGGGTCAAGCAAGCTAAAGAGCTCGCAAAAGGTTAAAAACCAAATTCAGGTGTCACGCTTTTGGGTGTGGCACCTTACATTTTCTTCAGGGGATACCTAACTAGGTTGAATTCGAAGTTTAGTTAAAAAGGTGCTCCATGGCTTCAGCCGCAGAACAGCTCGCCGCAAATATGAACCTTGGTGTGTTCTCCAAGGCAAAAGAATTACAAAAGCGCCTTCTTTTTACCCTTATGATATTGGTCGTTTACCGTATCGGCACATATGTTCCGATTCCGGGTATGAATATGGAAGCGTTCCAAGCCTCTATGTCCTCAGGTGAAGGCGGTTCGCTTATTGATCGTTTGAACATGTTTTCCGGTGGTGCTGTTGAACGAATGGCGGTCTTCGCCCTCAACGTAATGCCCTATATCTCGGCCTCGATCATTATGACCCTTCTCAAAGGATCTGTTCAGTCGTTGAAAGAGCTTGATAAAGACGGCGAGCAAGGTCGCAAACAAATCAATCAATATACACGCTATCTGACAGTCTTTTTGGCGGCCTTCCAAGCCTTTGGTATTGCGCGGGCTTTACAAGGCACTGAAGGTGCCGTGATTAATCCGGGACTTTTCTTCCAAGCTTCTACAGTCATTACGCTTGTTGGTGGCACTATGTTCTTGATGTGGCTCGGTGAACAAGTCACAGCGCGCGGTGTCGGTAACGGTGTCTCCCTTATCATTCTTGCGGGTATTGTGGCGGAATTGCCAAAAGCGATCTTCCAGCTTTTCGGTCTGAATCAATCTAACCAAATTTCGGAATTAATTCTGGTCTTACTCGTCGCTATGTTTGTCGCGTTGATTATGTTGATCGTCTTTGTGGAACGGGCGCAGCGGCGATTGCGGGTCCAATATCCAAAGCGTCAAATGGCGGGCGGCAAGCAATTTGGTGGCGAAAATTCATTTATGCCGCTGAAGCTCAATACAGCCGGTGTTATTCCACCAATTTTTGCGAGCTCTTTGCTCTTATTGCCCGCGACTTTCGGCCAGATCTTCGTTGCAGGTGACGGCGCAACATCCGGTGTGATGGCCCGTGTGCTGGCTTATCTAGGATATGGCTCACCAACCTATCTCGTGCTTTACGGGCTTTTGATTATCTTCTTCTGTTATTTCTACGTCCCTTATGTGTTTAAGCCTGACGACGTGGCTGACAATCTTCGTAAGAATGGTGGCTTCCTGCCGGGTATTCGTCCCGGGCAGCGGACGGCAGAGTATCTATCCTATGTTTTATCCCGCCTGACATTTATCGGTGCGATTTATGTGGCATTCGTCTGTGTGGTCCCTGAAGCTTTTATTGCACAGAACGGAAACATTCCTGTCTCGGTCGCCATGCTTATCGGTGGTATGTCTCTTTTGATTATTGTTTCTGTGACCCTTGACTCTGTCGCTCAAGTCCAGTCTCACCTGATTGCGCATCAATATGAAGGACTCATCAAAAAGTCTCGCATGCGCCGTCGGAATAAGACTTAAGCGAGTAGGGACTTCACGTGGCATTGAATCTGGTTTTATTTGGTCCGCCCGCTGCGGGTAAGGGCACACAGGCGAAACGCCTTGTGGCGGAGCGTGGTCTCGTCCAGCTTTCCACAGGAGACATGTTGCGGGCCGCAATCAAATCCGGATCAGAGCTAGGCCGGAAAGTTGAGAGCATTATCAAAGCTGGCGACTTGGTCAGTGATGAGATTGTCATTGCTCTGATCTCGGAACAATTGGATGCGCAAGACGGCGCGCCAGGATTCATCTTTGACGGATTTCCAAGAACCGTCGCCCAAGCGGAAGCTTTGGATTCCGTACTGCATAAACGTGGCGAATCGGTGGACTCGGTTATCCGTCTCAAAGTAGAGGATGCCGCGATCTTGGGACGGATTGCGAAACGCTTCGAGGAACAGGGTCGTAAAGACGACAATCCTGAAACGTTCAAACATCGTCTTGAGACATACAATAAACAAACCGCGCCCTTGCTGCCGTATTATTCTGCACAAGGGAAGCTGACTGAAGTGGACGGCATGGCGGAAATAGAGACGGTCGCAGCTTCGATTTCCGAAGTCCTCGATCGTCAGGCCTCACCGACAGGTGAGCCAAAACAAGGGTTCTTTGCTCGGCTTTTTGGTCGCAAATAATCCAAGCGCGTAATTGGGGGGCAACCCTCGCAAGATAACAGCACGAGTGGTTGACGCCGCTAGTGTTTAGGACTAATGGACCCGCTTTCGCGGCAGACGATTCCGGCTACCGTCCCTTTCGCTATGGGGCAAGCTATCGTCAACGCCGAATCGGAACCGAAATAATTTGGAGGCCGCTCGTGGCTCGTATTGCTGGGGTAAATATCCCGACCAACAAACGCGTTGAAATCGCGCTACGTTATATTCACGGCATCGGACCGGCGAAGGCCACCGAAATCTGTGAGAAAGTCGGCATTAAGCGTGAGCGTCGTGTTCACGATCTGACCGATCAAGAAGTGTTGCAAATCCGTGAAACGATTGATGCCGAGCATCAAGTCGAGGGTGATCTGCGACGTGAAGTGTCTCAAAACATCAAGCGTTTGATGGATATGGGTAATTATCGCGGTCTGCGTCATCGTCGTGGACTTCCTGTTCGCGGTCAGCGCACTCATACAAATGCTCGCACACGCAAAGGCCCTGCAAAGGCCATTGCCGGTAAGAAGAAGTAAGGTAGCTCACAATGGCTAAAGAACCAGGCCGCGTCCGCCGCGCCGACCGGAAGAACATCACCTCCGGCGTCGCGCACATCAACGCAACATTCAACAATACAATGATCACCATTACGGACGCGCAAGGCAATGCCGTATCTTGGTGTTCTGCTGGCGCGATGGGCTTTAAAGGCTCACGGAAATCGACGCCATATGCCGCGCAGGTCGCATCAGAAGAAGCGGCGCGTAAAGCAGCCGAGCACGGCATGAACACATTGGAAGTGAATGTAAACGGACCTGGTTCTGGTCGTGAATCAGCTGTTCGCGCATTACAGGCTGCTGGTTTCACAATCACGACTATTCGTGACGTAACACCGATCCCACATAATGGCTGCCGTCCTCCGAAACGCCGCCGCGTCTAACGCTGCGGGCCGGGCGTTACACCGGCTCAGATGGACTTTTTTCGGCGTGTCGCTTCGGCTTACGAAGGACGCGCCAAACGCTTAATTAGAGGCGAACACCGTGATTGAAAAAAACTGGCAAGAACTTATCCGTCCAATCAACCCGGAAATCGAACCGGGTCGTGATCCGGCGCGCAAAGCGCTCATCATTGCAGAGCCTTTAGAGCGTGGCTTTGGTATGACTTTGGGGAATGCGCTACGCCGTGTTCTTTTATCGTCTTTGCAGGGTGCAGCTGTATCTGCTGTCCAAATTGACGGTATCGTTCACGAATTTACATCTATTCCGAATGTTCGTGAAGATGTCACAAACATCGTTCTGAATATCAAAGGCCTCGCTGTCCGTTTACATGCTGACGGCCCCAAGAAATTATTGCTGCGTAAGCAGGGTGCGGGTCCCGTGACGGGTGCTGACATTGAAGAAACAGCCGATGTTGAGATCCTCAACAAAGACCACGTCATCTGTACGGCTGATGAAGGTGCAGACATCCGTATGGAGCTCACTGTGACATCCGGTAAAGGATATGTTCCTGCCGCAGCGTCTCGCCCGGAGGATGCGCCAATCGGTTTGATTTCTATTGATGCGCTTTATTCACCCGTGAAACGCGTTGCTTACCGTGTTGAAGACACACGCGAAGGCCAAGTGCTCGATTATGATAAGCTGATCATCGACATCGAAACCAATGCAGCTGTCACACCGGAAGATGCGATTGCTGTTGCGGCCCGTATCTTGCAGGACCAGTTCCAGGTCTTTGTCAACTTTGACGACCCGGAAGATGTGTCTCGCGGTGAAGAGAAGCCAGAGCTCGACTTTAACCCGGCGCTTATGCGCAAAGTTGATGAGCTAGAGCTGTCTGTCCGTTCTGCAAACTGCCTGAAAAATGACAATATCGTTTATATCGGTGATTTGATTCAGAAATCCGAAGCTGAGATGCTCCGCACACCAAACTTTGGTCGGAAATCCCTCAACGAGATCAAAGAAGTTCTCGCGGCTATGGGTCTCCACCTCGGTATGGACGCGCCAAACTGGCCGCCGGAAAATATCGAAGAACTCGCCAAGAAATATGACGACCACATCTAGGCTTCCCGCCTAGTCCCGGTCCTGACCACCTTTAAGAGATTTAGCCATGCGCCATAAAATCGCCCAT
>CAZBDT010000158.1:0-4932 GCA_964490745.1 uncultured Algimonas sp. | reverse complement strand
CCGACGAGAGCAGCGATGACCGCCGCCCCTAAAAACAAACCTACTTTTTTACCAGACGTTGATGTGCAGGTGACAGAGGGCCAGATGCCCAAATTTGATGTCGATGTTGCCGACGTCAATATTCAAACGAAAGAGGTCGAAGTTGACGTGCCGACCATGGATGTCGAGACAGAAACCATCGAGGTTGAAGTGCCTGTCGACGTTGACGCGGATACGACGACTGAGACCATAAGTGTTCCAACGATCAATATTGACCGTCCGGAAGAAGATGATCCTGCGGATAATCCGGCAGGTTAGATCGTAACAAAAAATCTTTTACAGCCACTCTTGCGGGTGGCTGTTTTTATGTCATCAGGTCATATGATTTTTGTGAATATCACATTCTACCTTTGGGCGGCTCTCATCATCTCGGGGTCTCTCATACCCCTTATCCGCGAGCAAACATTCTGGCTGCGGGCTTGGACCTATGCTCGGCTACAAATGCTTGTTTTGATTGGGCTGACAGCACTCGGGCTTTACATGTGGAAAGACGTGGGTGCGTGGCCCGAGCAAGTTTTGATGGCATTATTAGGCGTTTGCGCGATTATCTGCCTGTACGACATTTACCCCTTTACATGGTTTGCGCGCAAACACGTCCCCTCATTGAAACCCGGCCAAGCGCATAAATCCGTCTCTCTAATGGTCGCAAATGTTTTGATGGATAATGAAAATTATGATGCGATGTTAGATAAAGTAAGGGCCAAGACACCCGATATTCTTTTTCTAGTTGAAACCAATAAGAAATGGGCGGATGCGCTTGAAGCGTTGGAGACTATCTACCCACATCGCTATTTGCTGCCCCTCGAAAATTACAATGGCATGCTGTTCTATTCCAAATATCCGATACTCAAAGTTCAGGAACGTTATTTGGTTCAAGATCACATTCCTTCCCTTACGATTGATTTGGATGTTGGCGGTTCGGCACCTCTGCATTTTTACGGTGTTCATCCCCGTCCGCCTCGCGTGGAAGATGATACGGCAGATTTGGACAAAGAGCTCCTCTTTATCGCGCATGAAGCCGGGCATATCACTGCGCCCGTCTTGGTCACGGGGGATTTGAACGATGTCGGCTGGTCATCCACCACAAAACAGTTTTTGAGGGTGAGCGGATTGAAAGACCCAAGACGGGGGCGTGGGCTCTATAATAGTTATAATGCCAAAAACCCACTGGTCCGTTGGCCGCTGGACCATATCTTCATTTCAAAACATTTCGCTGTGAAGTCGATGACCCGGTTAGAGGCCTCAGGGTCTGATCATTTCCCTATATTGGCAGAATTTGCGCTGCTGGAGTAATCAAGTCCTGTTTATAGACGAACGGCTTTAAAACATCCGCGCGCCAGCGCGCACGCGCATTTTTTGGGGCGCAGGGGGGATGAGTGTTTCAAAGGCGTCTTTGGCTTGCAGGAAAGCGGTTACATTGCCATAGGGTGCGTCGGGGTGAAAGAATTTCGCCTTTTTACGCCATGCCGCGCGGATATCGCCTTCGCGTGCGCTCATAGACAGACCGAGTGTGAGAAGGGCTTGTTGGCGTGTCATCTGATTATTTCCCCTAATACACTGATAATTTTCGTGCTTAACAATCTCTTATAAAATAAGAAGAGCCTTAACAGTGTCCCAACAGGCATGGTTAATTTTCTTTTTTTTTCATGTGAAAGCTATAATTTTGTCCTCTGAACCTTCTGTAATCCCTCCAACACCCACGCGTGCAGAGTATTTAGACAATGGGCCGCGGAAAATGGGCTGGCTGCAAGCGGATGAGCCGATCTCCTTATTTGAAAAATGGCTGGCAAAAGCCGGGGAGACCGAGCTCAATGATCCCAATGCGATGAGCCTCGCAACCGTCGGTGCGGATGGATTGCCGGATGTACGGATAGTCTTACTCAAAGGGCTGAGTGCAGATGGTTTTGTATTTTATACAAATGGAGAAAGTGCCAAGGGCCGACAATTGGCGGCGACGGGGCAGGCGGCTCTTTGTTTTCACTGGAAATCTTGGCACCGCCAAGTGCGGGTGCGTGGGACCGTTAGGCCTGTGGCTGATGAAACGTCTGATGCCTATTTTGCCGAGCGCGCGCGCGGCTCTCGGATTGGGGCGTGGGCGTCGGATCAATCTAGACCCGTAGATTCCCGCGAAGCGATGGTGGACTCAGTCGAAGTGATAGAAGCGAAATTTGCGGGTCAAGAGGTACCGCGTCCTCCGCATTGGCATGGCTGGTGTGTCGAGCCGACTGAGATTGAGTTCTGGCAAGATGGAGCTTTTCGATTGCATGACCGTATAGTGTTCACACGCTCCACTACAGGTGATTGGACAAAACAACGGCTTTACCCCTGAGACATGCACAGGTAAAATCGGTGAAAAGAAAGATATATTATGGCTGACCTTTCCCCCCAGAATGCATCTACAGATGATATTGCGATTAAACCAAAACCAAGCGGTGAGAAACGTCGCAAGGTTCGTCGCTGGATAAACCGCGTCACTTGGGTCTTTATTATTGTCGCTCCTCTCATTTTCGCAGTAGCGGCGATTGGCTATAAGTTGGATCTCTTTGATCTTGGGTTTTCACTCAGAACGTTGAATCAAAAAATCGGCCCGTTCATGCTGATGATTTGCGGTGTTTTGGGTCTGGCCAGCTTTATCGCGGCGTTTATCGTTACACCGCGCAAAGGCTTGGTACCGGGTATCTTGGGCATTGTGATTGCGACGGGTACTTTCGTGAAATTAATGGGCACTGATAAGGCGGTTTATGTTGACTTGCCATTTATCCATGACGTCACGACGGACACACAAAACCCGCCAACTTTTGGAGCCGTCATTACGAAAGAGCGCGCAGCTGTGCCGGGTGTTAACACAACTGACTATATAGGGAAGAAAGCGCCCGTTTTTGAAAATAAAGAGATAACCGGTGAAAAGCTCGTCTCAGCCTTACAGACCAAAGCCTTCCCGGAAATTCGTCCTCTCGTATTAAATGACCCGAAAGATGTCGTCTTTGGCGAAGCCTTGGCGACGGCGAAATCTCTGGGCTGGAAAATTAAGGAAGAAAATCTGGCCGAAGGTCGGATAGATGCGACAGACACGACCTTCTGGTACGGCTTTAAAGACGATATTACAATTCGTCTGCGTGACGGGAATGGCGGCGGGACCATTGTTGATGTCCGGTCTTTGTCCCGAATTGGTGGCTCTGATATCGGCAAAAACGCCGAACGTGTGGGTGAGTTTTTAGAGCGCCTCGCTAAATAAAAACGAGGCTAGTGAACTACGTCAGGGCATAGCTCTGGCGCAGCCCGTCTTGACCCTGCGCTGTCACGCGCCCTGTCTCTCGCAGGTGAATCATGTGTGAGAGCACGGAATGGGCGGCGGCCGGGTGCAGGCGCTTATCCACGTCTTTATATAGGAGCGCGACGATATCACCGATCTTGTCGAGACCTTGTCCCAGCGCGCCGAGAATTTGGTCTTCGCGGGCGAGACGGTGATCGATATAGGCCTGAACGAAGGGGCGAACCTCCGTGATGGCAGGGCCGTGTGTCGGGCGAAGGATATCGAATTCACGTTCCAAGACAGTTTTTAAGCTCGTCAGATAATCCCCCATATGCCCATCAGGTGGGGACACAACCGAGGTTGACCAGCCCATTATATGATCACCGGAAAAAAGGGTGTTTTCTTCCTGCAGGGCGTAGCAAAGGTGGTTTGACGTATGGCCCGGCGTGTGAATTGCCTCCATCGTCCACCCTTCGCCCTTTATAATATGACCGTCCCGAATTTCGACATCGGGCTGAAACGAAAGGTCGTCTCCTGCCTCCAAACGCACTTCACCGTCTTGCGGCGGGATGGGCTGAACCCCAAAGCCGTAGACTTGGCAGCCATGTTTTTCAGCCAATGGTTTGGCAAGTGGGCTGTGGTCGACATGGTGATGGGTGACCAAAACATGGGAGACGGTGCGTCCCCTTAGGGCACGGTCGATTGCGGCCATATGATCCGGTGTCGTCGGGCCGGGATCAATCACGCAGACGGATTTATCGCCAATGATGAATACGCCCGTTCCCGTATAAGTAAAGGGACCGGGATTATCCGCGATCACACGCTGCACGAGCGGGCTGAGCTGTGCAACGACGCCGTATTCAAAATCAAAAGTTCTAACGAAAGGTATAGCCATTATAGACTCTCTAATAGCGCGACTCGCAGGGCTTGGCCAAGTGTTTTGACGGCGGAGAGTTTTTCTTTCATGGGTAGAGCAAGAGGCGGTCCCATATCGGTCTTGTTCACATCCACGATATAAATTCGCCCATCTGACGCGTCACGCAAAATATCTAACCCACCCCAATCCAAGTGCATAGCTGCGCAAAACTCTTTTATTTTGGCCCGCTCTTCAAGGGTGAAGCAGTCCACAGGATCAGCTAATCTGACGCGTGTGTTCAGATTTGCGAAACGTTGATCAATTGGACGCTCTTTCAAAAAGATCAGCGGAATATCGCCAAAAACTGTCGGGCTCCGATAATCCAGAACGGTTCCGTCACCCGTCCGGTTGTCGATTAATTTTTGATAGACGCGACCCGTTTTGGCTTTAATTGGCGTGTCGTAAATTTTTCCGTCATGGATTCCGTTCTCTTCCCCTTTTTCCAAATAGGGCGATGTGGCATGAGATGGGTCAAGGGAGAGGCTGTATCCAAAAACCGTTTCAAAGACCTGCGCAACATGTGATTTAGAAATATCCGTACACGCACCATTGAGGGTTATATGATCAGTCACGAATGCGTCCGTGAATGTCTGGTCTGAAAATTGGATTGTCAGCTGGGGTGTGCCTTCCGTCTGGGTTAAGCCAGCTTGCCGAAGCGCGCCCCACAAGAGATACCAAGGCCGAGGCGCACGCGGTTCATAACGAATTGAAATTGGTAATGCGT
>CAZBDT010000157.1:0-4934 GCA_964490745.1 uncultured Algimonas sp. | reverse complement strand
AAATATCAAGGCTTGAAAGCACCAAGCAGTCGACCAACTGATGCTTTCGATCCCGGTGCAAAATATCATATACCAGGCAACACACCTTATATGCGCTATTTCTTGGCGCATATCTTACAATTCCAGTTCCACAAAGCGGCTTGCGAACAAGCTGGATATGAAGGCCCGCTCCACCGCTGCTCTGTTTATGGAAACAAGGATGTCGGCGAAAAGTTCAATGCCATGCTAGAAATGGGCGCAAGTAAACCCTGGCCGGATGCGCTAGAAGCCTTCACCGGCACCCGCGACATGGACGGATCGGCGATCTTGGAATATTTCGCGCCTGTGATGACCTATTTAGAAGAACAGAATAAAGATCGTACATGCGGATGGTAATTTACGCGTAAATCAGTTTCGTATGGTTAACATGCTGGTAGGACTTCGCTCTTAGTCTTAGAGATATGTTAGCAAGCGTAAAAAGAACTGACGATTCGTACGGAACTCCAAAATGCCGACAACGAAAGACCTGCGTTCTCATCGTATCTGATCATCCTGTTGAAAGCCGTGATGTAGCCGTAAATCTCAGAGCGCTTGGTTTAGATATTCAACTCGCCCTCTTTGATGGCCAATCTCTAACAGCCTTGCCGACACGTTTTCCGGATGCGGTTTTATGCCATCTCGTTGATTATGCAGATGAAGCACCGAAGGTGGCTAAAGTCATTCGCTCTCATTTTAAATCACATCATTTCCCGTTGATCGGTGCGATGTCTCGCCCACCTTCAGTGAGATTAAAAGATTTCGACTCAACACTCCTCGCCCCCGTTCATCCTTCACAAATTGCGAACCGTGTGAATGCTATGATCCGCCTGGGAATTATGGAGGGCGAAATTACACGACGCTTAGAAACATTGCGGGAAAGCTTTGGTCAAACGGTCTCTATTGGGGATATGAATCCTGAACGTAAGTTTCGAGTTTTGTTTATCGGGAAGGCCGCTCCGAGTTTTATGGTTATCATAAACGCCCTTCAAGATAAGGGCGTCGATGTGACGGCAGCTTTCACAAGCTTTTCCGCTTTTGACTATTTGCACGATGAGCCGTTTGACGCAGTTATAATGAATACGCTTGAGCAGGTTGAACCCGGCTTCAGCATAGCAGAAGCCATGCGAAGAAATTCTAGGCTCTATCACACGCCGACACTTTTCTTGGTAAAGGGTGACCGCTTCAAAGATTTTGACGGTGCCTATGAACGCGGAGCGCGGGACATCATAGATTGCGATGCGGACTCCGACGAAATAAGTGGCAGAATTCTGGAACTGGCGAACTATCACCGCATTCATGAGCAGATCAAATCGGATTTCAAAACTATCACGCTGAAACATGCAGGCGATGAGTTTGGGACAGTATTTTCACAGAAATTTATGAGAGCCCATTTCCCACGTATCTTACGTGATGCGTGTAAATATAATCGCCCTGTAAGCCTTATCGGTTTGCGTCTGCATGCAAGCTCAACAGATTCTGTGTCAAAGCAATCAATTACGTCAGCTTTTGATCAAACAGCAGATTTGCTTCATAATCTTGTCCGGATGCAGGACGTTGTGTGTCGTTGGGATGAAGATAAATTTGTCCTCTCTTTCTTCGATACAAATGCAGCGGAAGCCCAAATTGTCTTGGATCGAATAAAATCGCTTATGGACTGCTCAGTTTACGATAGTGGGCATCCAAATGGCAGCCCGCTGGTTGTTTCTGCCCAGACAATTATCTCGGAAGTTCTGCCAACTCACACCGCGGACCATAGCCATTTAGATGCTTTAATCAGAAATTTAATTATAGATCCTGATGAAGCTTAATAGGAACTTGAAATCAAAGTGGAGACGGCTTTTTCCGTTCCACGAAGCCTAAATTTAGGCTCGCTATAATTTCCCATGACCAAAATTGTTTGGTCAGGACGAAGGCGCCATCCGCTATTCTGCGTAATTGCATTCATGATGATTGACGGATCTTTTACATCTTTATGCCGCATATGCATAACAACGCCTTTTGGACCGGCATCCACTTTTGCAACATGAGCCTGACGACAGAGGCGTTTGATTTTCATGACTTTTAATAGGTGGTCGACCTCTTCCGGGATTGGACCGAAGCGGTCAATTAACTCCGCTGCCAGTGCATTTCCCTCAGTATCATCAGAAATCTCTGAAATTCGACGGTACGTTGCCAGGCGTAAATTAAGATCGGGGACGTAGGCTTCTGGAATAAGGATCGCAACGCCCACATTAACCTGCGGTGTCCAACTCTCATCACGTACGCTCTCTTCATCATCTTTCAGCTCTGCGACCGCTTCTTCCAGCATATGCTGATAAAGCTCGACACCCAGATCTTTGATATGCCCGGATTGTTCTTCGCCCAGCGGATTCCCGCCGCCCCGCATATCCAGGTCATGGCTGGCGAGTGTGAAACCAGCCCCAAGATTGTCGAGAGATTGAAGGATTTTCAGTCTTTTCAATGCACCTTCCGTCGCAATTTGCGCTTCCGGCATTGTGAGATAGGCATAAGCGCGTACCTTTGAACGCCCAACCCGCCCCCGCATTTGGTAAAGCTGCGCCAAGCCAAAGCGGTCAGCACGGAAAATAATCATCGTATTGGCGGACGGAATATCAATGCCGCTCTCAATGATCGAGGTCGAAATGAGGACATCATATTCCCCGTCATAAAAGGCGGTCATAATGTCTTCCAAGGCCCCTGCCGCCATTTGCCCGTGAGCGATGACGAATTTCACTTCGGGCACAGCATTACGCATAAATTCTTCAATACGCGGGATGTCCGCGATCCGTGGGCAGATGAAATAAGACTGCCCGCCTCGATATTTCTCCCTCAATAGTGCTTTGCGCAGACTGACTTCGTCCCATGGCGTGACATAGGTACGTATCGCCAAACGATCCACAGGTGGTGTGGCGATCAAAGAGAGCTCTCGAATCCCGGACAGTGCCATTTGCAGGGTACGCGGGATCGGAGTCGCCGTCAGTGTCAGAACATGCACATCGGCGCGTAAGGATTTCAGGCGTTCTTTATGCTGGACGCCAAAGCGCTGTTCTTCATCAACGATAACGAGGCCGAGTTCTGAAAATTTAACGGTCTTCGCCAACAGAGCATGTGTACCGATCACGATATCCACACGTCCATTCGCCAAATCTTCTTTGGTCTGCTTCGCCTCTTTCGCACTGACCAACCGGGAGAGCTGCCGCACATTGACAGGCCATCCGCGAAAACGCGCTGCAAAAGTTTTGAAATGCTGGCGTGATAAAATTGTCGTTGGTGCCACAATCGCAACCTGTTGCCCGGCCATGGCGACAGCAAAAGCGGCGCGCAATGCAACCTCGGTTTTACCAAAACCCACATCGCCGCAAATTAATCGGTCCATCGGGCGGCCACTGGCCAAATCCTGATAAACATCATCAATGGCATTTAACTGATCATCGGTTTCCGCATAAGGAAAGCGGGCGGCAAATTCGTTATATGTGCTCTCATCAGGATTGATGGGATCCGTTTTGCGCATGGCACGCTTGGCTGCGATTTTAATCAGACCTGCCGCGAGCTCTCTTAATCTGCCTTTCGCCTTAGACTTCCGCGCTTGCCAAGCTGCGCTGCCAAGGCGGTCCAAGACAGCGCCCTCACCCGCGCTGCCATATCGTGAAAGCAATTCGATATTTTCAACAGGGAGATAAAGCTTGGCCTCACCTGCATATTCCAGCTCTAGGCAATCATGCGGCGCATCAGAGACTTGCAAGGTTTTCAAACCTAGATACCGACCCAAACCGTGATCAATATGCACTATCAGATCACCGGGCGTCAGTGAGGCCGCCTCAGCAATGAAATTCTTGGCTTTGCGCTTGCGTCCACGATTGATCAAACGGTCGCCGAGAATATCTTGCTCTGACAGGATGGAGAGCTTGCCCAGCGTAAAACCATTCTCAATGGGCAGAATGACCGCGCGTACATCGCCGGGCTTACTATCTAAGGCCGCCTGCGCGTTTACCTTTGGAACAATAAGCTCTTGATCTTCAAAGACATTGACCAGACGTTCACGCGACCCATCAGTCCAACATCCCAACCAGATACGTTGGCCGGACTCGCGCAAATCGGTGACGTGTTTCGCGACTACATCGAAGACGTTCACACCCTCGGTTCGTCTTTCAGCCGAGAAATTCCGTGCGGGACGACCACCAAAATTTAGGGCACCCTCTTCCGGGCTTTCAAACGGCGTATGTTTCCGGACGCGTTGATTGGCGAGCTGCTCATCCCATGTCAGTTCGTCCAGATAGAGGCTATCCATTGGCAGAGGCCTATAGAGACCTGCATTTTTTGACGGGTCGCCGGAGCCTGTATCGCGAGCTTCGGCATGTTCACGTCGCGAAGTGTAGAAATCTTCAATCAGGTCAATTCGTTCCCGCTTAGCCTCAAGGAGTAGGCCGTCCAAAGCGATAAGCGTTTGAGGCCCTAGATAATCAAACAGTGTTTCAACATGGGCGTAAAATAGCGGCATGTAATGTTCGATGCCTTGCGGCCGAATACCATCGACGACCGCCGCGTAGATCGGGTCACGGCTCACGCCACCGCCAAAGCTGGCGATATAGTTCCGACGGAAATTACTAATAGAGTCTTCAGTCATAAAGACCTCAGAGACAGGCGCGAGTATCAGCTCGGACCGCGCAGCCGTTGTCCGTTGGCTGTCCACGTCGAACTCTCGGATACTCTCAATTTCATCGCCAAAGAAATCCATCCGCAACGGGTTTTTCTCAGTCGGCGGGAAAATATCGACAATGCCCCCGCGTACGGCAAAATCCCCGGCTTCGACGACCGTACTGGCACGCGAATATCCATTATTGGTGAGATAACGAATGATGCGCTCACGCTCCATATCCTCGCCGACCTTTGCAGTAAGCCCGGCATCAGAGATGATA
>CAZBDT010000156.1:0-5000 GCA_964490745.1 uncultured Algimonas sp. | reverse complement strand
GCTTCAAATGATGGAGTTTACACCGCGTGCTGTTTGGAGCGAGCTCACATATTTCTCTCCCCCAATCTAATTTTTGCTGTGTAACGCCGATATCTGTCCATCGGGATTTGTCAATCTTACGTAAGTTCAGATAATAAATTTGCGTGTTTATGGTAACGTTTCGTTTTGACGTCACGAGTTTGAGGGTGTCATCGGGCTGACCTTTTGAAACACCACCAACTTTAAATCGGACATAACTGTCTCGAAATATGGCTTTCGAAGGCTCGTCTAAAAACACGCCCCAAACTGCGGTGTCTATTGTAGATTTCAGGGCGCTCTCCCGTCTTATATCTTTGTCCAGAGTGATCAGCTTTTGCAGCGATTTTTGCGACGGCGTATCTAGCGTGATTATACAGGCATAAGACGCCGTTGAGAAAATCAACGATATCACGATAAGACTTAGTCTAAATAGCATGCGTTATATAATCACACCGACGCTGCACTGTCCAATTCATCTTGCCCAAACGCGCCTCGCCCCCTATAGGCGCGCCAACATATATTGGAGCCTGCTATGTCACCCCGCGATAAATCCGCGCCCCGTGACGTCAATGAAGCTGCGGTGATTACCGCAAAGCCTGACGCCACACCTGCGCAAAACACCAAAAAAGTTTTCATCAAAACCTATGGCTGTCAGATGAATGTCTATGACAGCGAACGTATGGCCGACGTCCTGTCGCCCATTGGCTATGCACCTGTCGACGCGCCCGACCATGCGGACCTCGTGATTTTGAACACCTGCCACATCCGCGAAAAAGCGGCGGAAAAAGTCTATTCAGAGCTGGGCCGCATTCGCCAACATAAAGAAAAAAATAAACCTGATATGAAGGTCGCCGTGGCGGGCTGTGTTGCCCAAGCTGAAGGCGCAGAAATTCAGCGCCGCGCCCCCGTCGTGGATATGGTGCTCGGTCCGCAGACCTATCATAAACTGCCTGAAATGATTGCCAAGGTTCACCGCAATACGGGCGAAGTCTTGGAAACAGAATTTGATACGATTGAGAAATTTGACCAATTGCCCAAGACGCGAAATGTCAAAGGCTTTTCGGCGTTTCTGACCGTCCAAGAGGGCTGCGATAAATTCTGCACCTTTTGTGTTGTGCCTTACACACGCGGGGCGGAAGTCAGCCGCCCGGTTCAACAAATCGTCGATGAAGCACGCGACCTCGCCCGCCAAGGCGTGCGCGAAATCACGCTGATCGGGCAGAATGTGAATGCTTATACGGCGGAAGGTCCGGACGGAACGCAGTGGGGATTGGGACAACTCATCCGCCATGTCGCGCTGATTGGCGGCATTGACCGCATTCGCTTCACGACCTCTCACCCGCGCGATATGGATGACGAGCTGATCCGCATTATCGGCGAAGAGCCCAAGCTCATGCCTTATCTGCATTTACCGATCCAAGCGGGCAGTAATAAAATCCTGCGCGCGATGAACCGTGATCACACCTATGCGGAGTATAAAGCGCTGATCGCGAAAATCCGCGCGGCCCGTCCGGAGATCGCCCTCTCAGGTGATTTCATTGTCGGCTTTCCCGGTGAAACCGATCTTGATTTCGAAGAGACGATGCGCTGCGTCGAAGAGATAGGCTATGCCTCCTCTTTCAGTTTTAAATATTCCGTCCGTCCTGGCACACCCGGTGCCTCCATGCATCGCCAAGTGCCGGAAGATGTGAAACAGGAAAGACTCGTGCGTTTGCAGGCCCTGCTCTATGCACAACAAGAAGCGCATAATAAATCCCTGATCGGAAAAACGCTCTCCGTGCTCGTCGAGGGTACAGGCCGCACAGACGGCCAACTCTTCGGACGAAGCCCCTATCTAACAGGCACCCATTTCGACGGCCCGGAAGACTTGGTCGGACAGATTGTAGATGTGAAGATTACGGATGCGGGACGGAATAGTTTAGTTGGGATTTTGGTTTAGTCTAAGCGGCTCTGCCGTCTGTAAACCTGAAATTTCTCATACTCTGAATGGGCATGTTTGTCAGCGGCCGTGCGTTTCATTTTGCCTTTGTTGCGCAGGACTACTCGGTCGTTAAATTCTATGAATCTGTCGAGTTCTGTTTCGGCTTCAGACATCAGTGTGAGTTTACCAATATCCACACGATCTTCGAAGAAATCTAAGAGCATTACGGTTAGCCTGTTTTTTTCACGTATTTCTGCTTCCACTAAATAATTATGAGCTACAGTGACGTCCGCTTTTCTTATATTTTGATTTGGCCAAGTCTGTAGGCCCATATTGGGTTCGTTAGCATTTGCTCGGAGCTGAATTAATTCGGGTGCCGTATGGCTGGTCACGGCCCAAAGTAATTTGTTCTGTATTCTGGCGTAGAAGTCTCTGGCTCGCTTGGAACTGCCATAATAGTCTTGGCACATCGTGCATATTGACCTTATTTCTCGATAGACATTCGCTTCGGAAGCCCGAATGTCGCGGATGATTTCACGAAGTTCTTTGAGACGATCAAAGTTGTCGGCTCGGGATAGACGTTGCTTATCAACCACAAAACCCGATGTAGCGAATTTTACAAGCGTATTGGTAGACCATTTTCTAAGTAGCGTCGCTTGCTTAGATTGGGTGACACGGTATCCGACTGAAATTACCATATCGAGGCTATAGATTGAGATGGGTTTGGTCGAAGTAGCAATGTGCACTTTTTGCACATTGCTCATTTCTAGGAGTTCTTCTTCTGCCAAAATTTTGTTGATGTGTTTAGTAATTGTGGAACGATCTTTGCCAAAAAATTCAGCAATTTGAGCTTGCGACATCCATAGCGTTTCATCTTGAAACCTGAACTCTGCTTTTATACCGTCTTCGGCTTGATAAATTAGAAATTGGTCACCTGTGCTTTCATTCTCTACGATTTTGACAGGCTCAATTGGTTGAGTGTTTCGTAAATCGAATGTGTCAAGCTTTTTGATTTCTTGGTCTTTTTTCATTATGATACCTTACATTGGAACATAAGCGGTGGAATGGAAACATTGCAAGTAATTAGAACAAATACAGAACATATTCTGCACTTGCCATAGCTAAAATTCGATCATTCTAAACAGAATAAATCATCGCCCTTCGCGTCGCCCCGCTGTCCAAAACAACTTCCGCCTCAACTCGCCGATAATCCGCGCCCTCGAAAGCATCCAACCTGAACCAATGATAGGGCAGGTCGGGACTCGAGTATTTGCACCGCGACTTTGGGACCTGTAGGGTCGAGTGTCAGGCCGGGATAGCCTTCATCCGCGCCCCATCCGGATTGGACCAAATGCCCACGAACAAAGCCCCTGGTCCAGTCTCCATTTAGCCCCGCAAGTTGATCCGCATTGGATCGTCCCGGGGCCAAAGTCCCATAAACAATGAGCCGTTGCTCCGGCCCTAGGGGCAATTTATTTATCCCGCACCCGGCAGCGTATAGCTCATCGGTGCGCCCGGTCCCAAATCCCAGCCAAGGAAAGCCCAGGCGACGACCAGAAGAACACCTGTGATCAGCATCCAAATCGAATAGGGCAGCATCATCGCGGTCAAGCTGCCGAGGCCGAAATCTTTCTGCCAGCGCTGCGCAAATACGAGGATAAGCGGGAAATACACCATGAGCGGCGTGATGATATTCGTCGCGCCGTCACCGACACGGTAAACGGCGGTCGCGCCATCCGGTGAAATCCCCAGCAACATCAACATCGGCACCATGACCGGAGCGAGCAGCGCCCATTTGGCGGAAGCTGATCCCACAAAGAGATTAATCATCGCAGAGAAGATGACGATCAGGCCAAGCAAGATCGGCAAAGGCAAACCGCTAGACTCAATCGCATTGGCGCCGTGAACGGCGGAAATTAGACCCAAATTTGACCAGCCAAACATCGCGACAAAATGCGCCGCAGCGAAAGCGAGGACGAGGTAATAGCCCATATCTTTCATGGCGAGCGTCATCATCTCAACCAAATCACGATGGTCTTTAATCGTGCCTGCGGCCTTACCATAGGCCCAACCTGCGGCGAGAAAGAGAACAAGGAACCCGGCCACGAGTGATTTGAAAAAGTCCGAATAATTCGCGACCGTGCTACATTCACCTGCGGCGGCAACTTCTGCCGGACAGGCGGCTTCATTGATCAGCGGTGTGCCCGGACCAAATGTCATAAACAACCACGCTGCGACAACGCCGAGAATGGCCAGACCCGCCCAACGCAGACCTTTTCTCTGCTCTGCTGTCAGGGGCTTATCTTCCTCCGCGTAATGGGCGTTTTCTTCATCCGCGACCCATTTGCCCAGACGCGGCTCAATAATTTTATCGGTTACAAACCAGATGAGCGGGAGGTAAATGAATAAAAGCGCTATGATGAAATAGGTATTGCCGGCAATATTAGCGTCATATCCCGCGACCAGAATTTCGCCCGCTTCTTCGGTAATACCGTAAAGCAGAGCGTCCAATTGTCCCGGCGCGATATTAGCGGAAAAACCACCCGACACACCTGCAAAAGCTGCAGCGATTCCGGCCAGCGGATGACGGCCTGCACTTGCAAATAAAACACCGGCCAGCGGGATAAGTACAACATAGGCAGCGTCAGCGGCGTGGTTGCCAATCATCGCGACCAGAGCAACAACAGGCGTTAAAAGGAAAAGTGGCGCATTTCGTACGGCAGAGCGCATGGCGCTGGAAAAGAGGCCGGACCGCTCCGCAACGCCTGCACCTAACATCACGACCAAAAAATAACCCAGCGGGTGGAAGTGGGTGAAGGTCTTGGGCATTTCGACCCAGAGACGTTTGATATTTTCCGCAGAGAGCAAACTCATTGCGGGAATTACGCCGTCCTCGCCAATGCTAAAGCGCGCTTTCTGACTATCGGGCATTCCGCCCAGAACTTGCTCGCTCAAAGTGGCTGAGCCACCAAGAAACGCCACGATTATGGAAATGATGACAAGAACAAGGATCAAGTAAAAGAATAAGAAAACCGGATCGGGTAATTTATTCCCCGTCCGT
>CAZBDT010000155.1:0-5103 GCA_964490745.1 uncultured Algimonas sp. | reverse complement strand
CATTATTAACGATAATCGCGATTCCATTAACCTTCGTAAACACTTGTATCTAAACGATTTTTTCAGAGTTGATTAAACTGTTTTTAAGACCCTGCCGCCATAACAAAATACATAAGAAACACCCGATCTGTGTGGGCGGATCTAGAAACTGGGCAACAAACTATGTCAGACCGCAAAATCAAACGCGAGAATGTCGTAATCGGGCCAGAGGGAACCCCCCTCACTCTGGCTGATCTTCCTAAACCAAATACGGTGCGTTGGGTTATCCGGCGCAAGGCTGAAGTCGTCGCGGCTGTACGCGGCGGGCTTTTAACATTAGACGGGGCCTTAGAGCGCTATGGCCTGTCTGCAGAAGAATTCATGTCTTGGCAGCGATCCATTGAAAGCTACGGGATTGCCGGACTTCGGACGACGCGGGTCCAACAATACCGTTAGGTCGAAGAAAAAATTGTAGATGAGCCGTCCTTTGTGGCGGCTTTTTTTATGACTTCAACATAGGCAGCGAATGATAAAATTAAGTCTTTCGCAAGCCGAAATTAATCCAAATTTACCACGCTTCTTCGTCAAACCTTAGTCTGCCTCTGTTAGGTTATATTCATAAACGGGCAAAGACCCGAATGGTATTAGGCGAATTTGGAAGGGCAGCATGCCCCAATATAGAAACACATCCCCTCTGCTTGAAAATCAGCAGAGTTCAGAAGAATTGGGCAGACCGGAATATGAACCGGCCTGTCGACTTGTCAGTTTGTTTACCCCCTGTGACAATTGCGATGAAACCATCGACCTTGCACTGAAATTGGGGCGTAAGGCTGCCAGCTTCGGTGAAACAGTTTTGATACTGGATGCGGTTGACGGCGCACTTATGAACAAGGCCGGAATAATCTATGCCCGAACTTTGGCAGATCTCACAAATGGGACAGCCAAAGAAAAAGACGCGCTTTACGTCACGTCCAATGAGCACTTCACCGCAGGGGCCTTGGGCGAAAATGACTTAGACCAATCGCTTGGCGTCATTGCCGCACTGTCGCTTTCATATGACTGGGTTTTTGTGGTCCCAAAAGCCGGATGCGAAACCGCACATATACATCTGGGGCAGGCTTCTGATATTTCCATCATGACCTATCAAACCCAAAGCGATCGCTTTATGCGCGCATTTTGGATGGTGGATGCCCTGCGCCGGAAATCTCCGAAATTCGATCCGCTGATACTCTCCACCGGAGACAAAAATGACGCCGTTGAAACTGCCCTCATGTTGTCGGAAACCATCCGAGAGCATTTAGGGGCCCCGCCGCCCTATGCAGGGCATTCAGATGACCTGCATTTAGAGAGCAGATTGCTGGAGACACTTCGCGAAAGAGCCAATCGTCGCGCGGTCGCATAACGCTTTTCAAATAACTGAATTTTTTCGCGAAGGATTTTTCATGCCTGTCCGTGTATGAATGTGTAAGACGCTCATATTGGAGACACATGATGAAACACAGACTATTAAGCGCGGCGATGATCGCATCTGGTGCAGCCCTCTTAATTGCGGCCGGACCGAAAGCTGACCTCAATCAGGACGGCGAAGTCACTAAGGCTGAATTCACCCAAGCTGCACAATCCAAATTTTTTGCAGCGGATACAAATAATGATGGTTTGTTAAGCCAAGACGAGCGCAAAGCCCACCGTCAAGCCAAGCGCGAAAATCGTAAAGACAGACGGTTTGAAAAGCTGGATGCAAATGATGACGGACTTTTGTCTAAAGACGAAGTCAGTGCGCGCGGCGAGAAGCGTAAGGGCAAAAAGCAAGCCCGGCGTGAGAAAATCATGCAAAAATTCGATACGAATTTGGACGGCGAGTTAAGTGACGCAGAACGTACGGTCATGAATGCGGAGCGAAAAGCCAAACGCGAAGGCAAAAAAGAACGCCGTAAAGACCGCCCGAAAGTGGACGCGAATGGCGACGGCATGGTCTCCATGGACGAGCATATGGCGGTTTCTGAACGTCTCTTTGCGCGCATGGATGCCAATGGTGACGGTGTCCTGACCAAAGGTGAAGGCCGTAAACGCAAAGGAAAACGTGGTAAAAAGCGCGGTCAGAAATAACCGGCATTTGGCTCAAGATCCTGATATCGACCTTCTGCCTGATTTACGGGCAGGACGTCCCGCGGCTTTATCGCAACTGATGGACCGACACCTCAATCGTGTGCATGGGCTAGCCTGGCATATGACAGGGGATCGATCTCAAGCTGAGGATATTGCGCAAGAGACATTTCTGCGATTTTGGCAAACCGCTCCATCTTGGACGGATACAGGTGGCGCAACCATCCTGACATGGTTACGGCGCGTGGCAACACGGCTTTGCATTGATGAAAAACGGCGAAAGCGTCCCATTTATACGGACCTACCGCCGGAGCAAATCGACCAAAGCGCACGCGCTG
The DNA here is from genome assembly GCA_964490745.1 of uncultured Algimonas sp. Classification (GTDB taxonomy): domain Bacteria; phylum Pseudomonadota; class Alphaproteobacteria; order Caulobacterales; family Maricaulaceae; genus Litorimonas. Next base: position 2,683 of record CAZBDT010000155.1, on the reverse strand, counting down.
ATCTTGAGCTTGTCAGAAGTGAAACCGCCATTCGCGTTCAAAACGCAATCCTGACTTTGCCGGAACGCCAACGCGCCGCGCTCGTGCTAAGCTATTACCAGCATCTCAGTCAGAAAGACGGGGCGGCCACTCTGGGACTCAAACAAAAAGCATATGAGAGCTTGCTCTCGCGCGCGAAGGCAAATTTAAAAACGACGTTACTGCCTGAGAAAGAAAGTTTAAGACAATGACAGAGCTCGAACACCTTCTTAATGAAAATCAAGCGCCTAGCGTTCGGGCGGATTTATCCAAGCGTATTTTGTCAGCGGCGGACACTGTCGAGCCTGCAAATGACACGGTCTCTCGCCGACCTTGGTATGCGCTCACAGGACTGGCAGCTATGGCGGTCATGGCTGCGCTGTTCTATGTTCAACCCACAGCCGAGCCTGATGTGAATTGGGAACAAATTGCCGATGGATCAGGCTTTGCGGACCTTTACGAATGGGTTGAAGGCGAGGACAGCTAAGAGAGCGAATCCGGAAACTAAATACCCCAAATTTCATTTTGCTTATCCAAACTATTTTCGATCTTCGCCGATTTTTTGGATATAAGCGCTGCATCATGATCAATCCCTTGGAACTCCGATGTTTCTAAGTGGTTAGTCCTGATGAGCTAAGGGAAGCAAAATGGACCAAATCATACTCGAACATAAGACGGCCTTTTATTACTCATTGATTGGGCTGTCTCTTTTAGTGATGTCGGTCCGCCCCGCCTTTAAAAATAGGCGTTTTATCAACATTCCAATCCTCTATATTTTAGTGGGCATGTTGATGGCCAAAATTGGCCTACCGCTTTTAACACCTATGAGCGGGGAACTTGCCGTCCTCATCATAGAACGTGTTTCAGAAATCATCGTGATCATTAGTTTAGCGGGAGCGGGCCTCGCGATAGATGTCGGCACAAATTGGCGGAGATGGATCCCCAGCTGGTGCTTGATCGGCATTGCTATGCCTTTGACGATTGTCGCTATATTTCTTTTGGGGTGGCAAATTGCAGGACTCAGCATTGCCGCGGCTGTATTACTCGGAGCCTCTCTTGCGCCAACTGATCCTGTTTTGGCGCGGGCCGTTCAAGTCGGCGGGCCGGGGAAAAAGCAAGATGGTGCGCGGGTCGCGCTTACATCTGAAGCCGGGTTAAATGACGGCTTAGCCTTCCCCTTTGTTTGGCTCGCAATTGGCCTCGCAGGCGTTGTAAGCGTTAGCGACTTTAATTGGACTCAATGGCTGCTTTACGATGCGATATACCGGACTGGAGCGGGCATTTTTGTCGGTATTGCCTGTGGTTGGTTAACAACAAAAATCTTATTCGGTCCGTTAGGCGATGCAACAAATGAACGGGGCAATCCGGTTATCGTATTGTTATCCGCTACTTTTATTGCTTACGGCTTCGCAGAATTTGTAAATGGATATGGATTTTTATCCGTTTTCGTTGCGGCGCGCGCCGGACTCGTATTCTCACAGAACACCAGCGCCGAGCCTTATGAACATATGGCACATAATTCTGCTGATCAAATTGAAGTCGTATTAATGGCCATCTTACTGCTTTGGTTCGGGGCCTATATTGGCGCTGAATTATGGTCCCAATGGACATGGACAGATTTGGCAATAGCCCTCGCGATTATCTTCATTGTGCGCCCCGTTATTGCCTTTATCTCAATGCTGCGCACTTGCGGGGATTGGCGGGATCGGCTGAAAGTGAGTTTCTTCGGCATTCGCGGCATGGGATCGATTTTCTATATCGCCTATGCCCAAAGCCATGCCCAGATCGACGGCATTGAGTCCGTTTGGCGCATTGCAGGCTTAACAATCCTGCTGTCAGTCATTATTCACGGGACATTGGCGGATCATTTTATGGAACTCGGTGAAGAGAACACGGCATAAAAAACGGCCCTCCATTGAAAGCCGCTTGAAGATTAGATATTTTGAAAGCGTTAGCCGCTTTTACGTCGCATCGCTCTTTCAGCCTTTTCTGCCATGGCGCGCGCTTTGATCCGCTCATAACTATCCAGAGCGCTTATCGAGACTTTTAGCTGATCTGCCAATTGGCTGCTCTGCGCGCCAATATCGCCCAATGTGCGACGTAAATTCTCTTTGCGGGCAATTACGGATTGTGCGTAGCTACCATAGGCGACATAGCCATCTTTTTGCGCATTGGCGTCGACTTCGTCCTCAGGCACGCTGTCATTCAATTTTCGAATTTGACGTTCCAAATCCTCACGCGTCGCCTCTAATACAGCAATACGTTTTTGCAGGTCTTCAATCTGAAACCGCGTTTTCGCGATGCTGCGTTCGCTTCTACTCGCCATATGTCTCTCCACCATGATAGGTATCACCTAATACCCGTCCTGCTCACTTTTGGAGGCCAACACCGGAGTTTTCTCCGTGAGCTCGCCTCACCACTCCAAAATTAAATAGAGCATTAAGTTTACGGTTCGGTGAAAGAGCGTGGTTAAGCAGGTATGAAACACATATTTTCCTATCCTTAACATCGTTTCGGGACCGAATCTGAAAATTGCGTTCTGCATGTCGATGACAAAGACGTTAACGTCGTTAACACTTGATTTACGGAATGCCCCTACTCAGAGGTTCTATTAACTATATCTCGGCGTTTTCCGGGACTGCGATTCGCCTGGGAGGGGACAAAA
>CAZBDT010000154.1:0-5110 GCA_964490745.1 uncultured Algimonas sp. | reverse complement strand
GGTGGAATGTGCCGGACGGGCGACCCACAGGCAGGGACATGTCCATCGTCTCGCTTGCAAGCGCCGCGTCGAGCGCTTCGTTTTCGAGCATGTCTTTGCGGCTTTCCACAGCTGCGTTGAGATCATTTTTCAGACCGTTCAGCGCCGGGCCCATGACTTTTTTCTCATCAGGCGTCATTTTGCCAAGGCCGCGCATCATCAGGCTAACCTCACCCTTTTTCCCAAGAGCGCCGACACGGATATCATCCAGCGCAGAGAGATCCGCAGCGTTTTCGATTTCAGCGAGGATCCGGGCGCGAACAGAATCGAGATCGGCGAGCGTATGGGACATGAAAGCGGCTTTCAAAAGCGTTAAACTTAAGTCGCGTCTTTTACGCTCCGCACATCTGTCGTCAACCGCGCGAGGCGGCAGATTTTACTTTAGCGGCTTGCGCTTTACTGGCGTTTTCTGAAAAGTCGCTCGACCATTGGGAATTTTCAGCGTCGGATCAATTTCTGGCTCAATGATAACTTCGCGTTTTTTATAAAGACCGGATTTGCCGTCAACACGGTCAAATCCGAAATTCATCTGATCCAGTGTTTCGCCTTCGCCTAAAATAAGATAGCCATTTTCTTTGACCAAGCCGGATAATCCGCGCAGGACTCGCACGCGTGCAGGTGCGGAATAATGCGGGAGGCTGCCGCAAAACATGACGGCATGAAACTCTTCTAAGACATCAAGCTTAGATAAAAGGTGGATGTCCCGAAACTCGACCATCTCTTTTATCTCGGGTTTGACGATCCAATCTTCACCAGATGGATCGAAGAAATCGACCAAATCTTGTATGGGTAGGCCGCGCTGGACATCAAAATGTGTATATTTCCCAATGCGTGCGCGCTCTAGGGCTTGGCTGGGGTAATCCACGCCGACAATGTCGATTTTTAAACCGCTGAGCTGTTCCTGCATACGGGCAATCGTCATGGCCATGCCGTAAGGTTCTTGACCGGAGGCGCAACCAAAACTAAGCAATCGAATACGTCCACCGCCGCGCTTATGATGCAGATCGGGCAGGACAATTTTGCGCAAGCGTTTAAAGGCTGTTCTGTCTTTAAAGAAATGTGTATCGCGTTCGGTGAGGGCAGAGACGACCTGAACCGCCAAACGCGCCGCGCCGTTTTTGAATAATTCGCTTATCATGGCGTCCAAGCTCTCAAACCCTTCTTCGCGGGCAAGCCGGGATAGGCGCGTCTCCACTAAAAAGGCGTGATTGGAGCCGAGATTTATACCTGCGCGCTCAAGCGTGAGGCGGTGAAGCGCATCATAATATGAGGGCGCCATCGAGAGCGCACCATTGCGGTCCGCTGCACTCATACCAAACCGGCCAAAGCGAATTTTGATTCAATAATATCTGAATCAAATGGTTTCATGATATATTCGTCCGCGCCCGCGGCGAGGGCTTCGACGATACGTTCAATATCGCGCACAGAGGTGCAGAATACCACTGTGGGCTTGTCGCCATCCGGTAAGCCTCTGAGATTTTTGACGAAATCAAAACCGTCCATAACGGGCATCGCCCAATCCACGAGGATGGCGCTTGGCATGTCCAGACGACATTTATCCAACGCTTCTTGTCCGTTCACGGCCTCAATGGTTTCAAAGCCAAGGTCTTTGACTATGCGTCCCGCAACGCGGCGGATCATGCGGCTATCATCGACAATCAAACATGTTTTCATGAAGCTGTCTCATGTAAGGTAATCGGGTCCATCAAAGCATTGAGTTGCGCCCGCAAACCTTGCTCTGTTTCAGCCGTAATAAGTGGCGTCCGTTTCGGCGCAGCTTTTGCGTCAATGGCAACCCGCAAAGCTGTCGTCCCCGCCATAATATGAAGCTGTTCGCCAGCCAGATTAATGTCGATGTGACCCACGCGGTCATCGCTCATGGATTGACGAATGATCTGCGATAGAGCTTGCCCAAGCCGCTCTTGTAGGTCGTGGGCGCGGCTTTCTGAAATCGTTCGCTCACCCATATCATATGAGAGGCTAATCGTGCGGTCTATAGACCGCGCAACAGATAGGGCGTCCGCGATGACGTCACGCATCATCGCGTCCAATGCGACCGTTTGTGTGATGTCTTTAGAGGGCATGGGATTAGGTGCTGTCGCAGGTGTCGGGTAGATTGCCGCAACTGTTTGGACCGCTTCTTCTGCCACTTTTTTCAAGACTTCTGGGGCTTCAATGATCGCAGCAGGGCCATCCATCTTTGTGAGAGGCACTATTTCAGCCTCTGTCAATTCAACGTCTTCATCAGGTTGAACCGTTGCCAGCGTGACGGGTGCGCGCATGAGACGGGACAACATATCCGCATCATCCGGCGAGGCGATGGGTAAAAGCTGATTCAGCGTTTCGCGAGCCATGTCCCATTTATCTGTGGGAGTTGCGTTTGCGGCTATCTTTGGCGTGTCGAGGAGTTCATCCAGTCCACGGGCATATTCTGTGACAAGTGAGCCGAGGCTTTTTATACGTCCGTCCAAGGTGGCGTTATTTTCATGATGTAAAGCTGAAAGCACATCTTGCGCGCCAGTATAGATGTTCCGGGCCCGCAATCGTTTTGCGCCGCGCTGCATAGTTGTCATCATGTCAATGACAACGGCCGATTCATGCGAGGCGCGCGGATCATCCATCTCAACCAGCAAAGCTAAGCCATCAGCCGCCGTACGGGTGAATTTTTGTGCGAAAATCAAGTCGTCGCCCATGCTGTGCATCTCGAATCATTAGAGGTTGTCGTATTTCTCTCTAATCTGCACAAAAAGGGTTAAGACAGGGTCAAATCCGCAAAATTATAATGCGACACAGCCGATAATTTTCAGATATGTCAGGCTTGGGTCTAAAAAATCAGACCCAGCTATAACAGTCCTGTCAGGCCTGAGCTGCCGGGAAATTGGCTTTGAAGGAAATGAGAAGACCTTGATCCGTTTCGTCAGCGGAGGCCGCAATCGTCCCGCCAATATCGCGTGTCAAAAGGCTGGCATAGAGCGGTTGAATAGAGCGGCCATCAAATCCGTCTTCCGGGACCTTGCCGGCGATGGCTTTTGCGACGGCTGCATCTAAACGGACTTTCGGTCCCTCACTGATAAGGACAAACTCAGTTCCGTCGTCTCGGCCATGACGAGAGATTGTGACGGTCCCGCCGCGCGGTGCGGCTTGCACGGCCAACATGATCAAATTCAGCAGAATGCGGGCGTGCTCTTTATCAATGCCGTCAGAGTCAATGTTCCAGACCAAATCCGGTTTTGAATCAGCAAACATGTCATTTGAGAGCTGAGTGACATCCGCCGTCGGAATGACGCCCGGCGCAGATCCAGCCGCACCAAACGCTAATCGCAAGAATTTCAGCTTTGCCGCAGCCTGACGCGCAGATGTACGGACTAAATTCAACGCATCGTCGTGCATTTCGACATTGTCGGGATCATCCAGTATTTCGATGGCCGTGCCCAAAGCGCCCACCGGGGAAATCAGATCATGGCAAATCCGCGCGCAGAGCAAGGCGGAAAGCGATGTTGGCGTTAGCTTTGTAATCGGTGTGGCCATTTTGAAAACTCTCGGCAATTGATTCGGTTCACTTGAGTTGTGAATCAGAATGCCGCGCGGCGCAAAGAAAAACCCTGTGCCATAAAGCACAGGGCGTGTTGTTTAGAGGTCAGCGGGACGTTACTTCTTTTTCCAAACTCCGCTGGCATCCTTAACATAGGTACCAGGGGCCGCTTTTTTGATCTGCTTCTCACCTGTGAGTTGCGCATAAACGGCAGGCGGCTCAACGCCGCCGCTGGCGGCCTGCGTGTAGACGGCTTTGCGCGCGATGTTTATTTCAGAGACAGCATTTCTCACGGCTGGGGATGGAGATTTTCCATCGACGATTCCAAGATAACCATTGATCTGCTCGCCGACCTCGCCGCGTTTAATTGCTGCATCAACAGTCGCTTTCGCCGTTGAGGTTTGCGCATAGGCGGTACTATTCGCAGATAGGCTGATCAGCCCTATTCCTCCCGCAAGTAGCGAAAGGGCAGCAAATCCGCCGAAGAGTGGTTTCAATGTGGCCATAACAGCCTCCTTGATAAGTTTGGATCTAAAAGAGATCCGGGTTATTCGAAATCAGGTCTTCCACATCTTTGTCCAGTCGGACGCGAATTTCCTGATTAATATTCACATTCAATTCGATCACGATCGGCTTTTCCGATGGGACGATTTGAACCTTGGGCTGGCAAGCTGTGCAGAGTGTGAGGGCAGCCAGCGCGCAGAGCAGGTATTTCATTTTCATGGTCTGTCCTATCAAAATCGCCCTGAACGTCGCATTAATGCAGACATCGCGCAAGGTTCATCTCTGCCGCGTTGATGATCGTGCGAGTCTGGTCTTAACCTCATATACAAACTGAGCTATGCAGAACACAAATCAATCGGATGGGAGGTTTATCCGTGGCTGAACTCTTAACAGTACAAGCGTTATTTACGCTCTTTATGCTCATACTTCTGCAAGCCGTGCTGGGCTTTGACAATCTTCTTTATATTGCCATTGAATCGAATAAGGTTGGCAATGAAAATGATGCACGTAAAGTGCGCCGTTGGGGCATTGGCATTGCTGTGGCCTTACGGATTGTGCTGCTCTTTGTGATCGTCAATTTGTTTGGCCTTCTCGCAAAGCCGCTCTTTGGGTTTAATATTCAGGGCTTTTTTGAGGGGGAGTTTACTTTCCAAGCGCTTGTCACGCTTTTGGGTGGTGGCTTCATTATTTATACAGCGATTAAAGAAATTCACCATCTCCTGCAGGTCGACCATATTGAACATTCAGAAGGGGGTGGTCTTCGTTCTGTTGCTGGCGCGATTGCACTGATCGTGGCGATGAACCTGGTCTTCTCCGTTGACTCAATTCTATCTGCCATGGCGATTGCTTCTGTCGATGCGTCTAATGTTGTCAATGCGGCGGGTGAAACCCTGTCGGCTTTTGCGGGCAATGTGACGGAATGTAAGCAGTCCTTGATTGCTAACCCTATTGCCGGGGCCATGGATTGTGAACCGACCAAGACCTATCAAGTGCCGCTCATGGTCATTGCAATCTTGCTGTCAGGGCTGGCGATGA
>CAZBDT010000153.1:0-5278 GCA_964490745.1 uncultured Algimonas sp. | reverse complement strand
TAACGGAGGGGTTAGATGTATTGGTACAAGAGGTAATCGCCGCGATCATAACGTCGCCATGATCGATGGAATAGCCTGCGCCTTTCACATCGATGGCTGTGTCGCCGTCCGGCGTTTTGTTGAACTCATCCCGCAGGATTTGCGCAAATTTCACATTGGCACCTTTTAGGTCGAAACGATCTTGCGGGCGTTTCGGACCGGAAATGGCTGGACGGACAGTGCTCATGTCCAAGCTGATTGTGCTTGTGAATGTTGGTGTACTGTCATCGCGCCAGAAGCCTTGCTGTTTGGCATAGGCTTCGACCAGATCAATGCGGGCTTCATCACGACCTGTGGCTTTGAGGTAACGCAGCGTATCAGCATCGACAGGGAAGAACCCACATGTTGCGCCATATTCCGGCGCCATATTGGCGAGTGTCGCTTGATCTTCCAGCGAGAGATTATCCAAGCCGGCGCCGAAAAATTCGACGAATTTACCAACCACACCTTTTTGGCGCAGCATTTCCACGACGCGCAAAACGAGGTCGGTTGCGGTGGAGCCTTCAGGAAGTTCGCCTGTAAGCTCGAAACCAACAACTTCAGGGATCAACATAGAGATGGGCTGACCCAGCATCGCGGCTTCCGCTTCAATCCCGCCGACGCCCCAGCCGAGGACTGATATACCATTGATCATAGTTGTGTGGGAATCTGTTCCGACAAGTGTGTCAGGGAATGCATAGGTTTTGCCATCTGTTGTTTTTGTCCAAACGGTCTGGGCCAAATGCTCAAGATTGACTTGGTGACAAATTCCGGTTCCGGGAGGTACAACGGCAAAATTATCAAAGGCTGTTTGACCCCATTTCAGGAAGTCGTAGCGTTCGCCATTACGCTCATATTCGCGTTTCACATTCTTGGATTCAGAATCTGCCGTGCCAAAATAATCAACCATAACGGAATGATCAATGACAAGGTGAACCGGGTTAAGCGGGTTAATGGCGTCCGGAGAGCCGCCCAACTTTACAATGGCGTCGCGCATGGAGGCGAGATCGACAACCGCCGGAACGCCTGTGAAATCTTGCATCAAAACACGCGCCGGACGATAGGCGATTTCATGCGTCGATGTCTTTGGCCCCAACCAATCTGCGATAGCTTGGATGTCTTCTTTCTTGACCGTGTTGCCATCTTCATGGCGCAGTAGGTTTTCCAATAGAACTTTCAAAGAGCGTGGTAAGTTTGAAATGCCGCTTAAGCCGTTCTTTTCGGCCTCTTTCAGGTCGTAATAGGTATAGGTTCCGCCGCGGACTTCCATCTCGCGTTCGCAGTTAAAGCTGTCCAATGATGCCATATCGATGGGTCCTCAAGTCTTGGAGTCTGTCGTTGCGCGGCTTATGGCAAAGCAAAGCCGATTATTCAACGGTTCATCGCTGCAACGCCCTATGCAAATTAATCGTTTGAGGCTTTTATAAGCTCTGCGCAAACATGCGCCATGCATAGTCGCAAAGGCGTTTTCCGGCCATCCGTTCTGTCAGATAGCTGTTCAGTTCCGTTTCTGGCTCTGAAAAAGGCTCAAACCGGTTCACATTCTGGGCGGCCCGTAGAATATAGAAATGTAGCTTTTCTTCGCTTTCCGCCGTGTCCCAATCCCGATCAGATTCGATCGACTTTTTGACAGCGTCAACAGCAGGGTTCCCCATATATGATAGATTCGATTTCATTGCTTGCCCTACCAGTCGCTCCACCACTGATAGATTGGTCTATACAGTCATGCCTTTAAATATCAACGATTCAATTAGGCTTGGAGAACATGCAGCTTTAAGCAGCTTTTCATGGAAAGGAAAATCTATATTTATTCCCGCAGTTTTCCATATTTTGTCAAAAACGGAATTTGGGTCGCGGTAAAAATAAGGGTCAGAGGCAGGAAGCCAAAAACCTTGAAATTGGCCCAAAAGCTTTCAGAGAAGTTTCGCCAAATCACTTCATTTAAAATGGCCATGGCAAAGAAAAATAGGCCCCACCGGATCGCCAGAACATTCCACTTAGGATCGGGCAGTTCAAACGCGGCCCCCATAAACATTTTTATAATGTTCTTTTTAAAGACAACACCGCCGATAACGGCCAGACCGAAAATGACGTTCATGATGGTAGGTCTCATAAAGACGAAGCGTTTATCATCAAAGAGGAAGGCTGCCAGAGCAAAACCGCCAATCGTCAGAGTCGAGAAAATCAAAATTCCTGAAACATGCTTATATTTTAGTCGCGCATAGATGAGCGCGATAGTCGCCGCGACCGCCAAAATACCGGCGGCCCAGATTAAGGCATCATCCGGATAATCACGTTTCAGATAATGAAAGGCGACAAAGAATATAAGCAGTGGACCGAAATCAATCCAAAAGGGTAGCTTTTTCTCTCCCTCCGGCTTGGCCGCCGGAGGAATGGTTTCCTCTGTCATGGGGCGTGCCTATTTCAGATCGTCTTGATCAATCAGACCGTCATTGGCGATCTTATCCTTGTCGAAATATTCGCGAGCCAGTTTGAACACGACGGGTGAGAGCAGAATAAGCGCGATCAAGTTCGGCGCAGCCATCAGGCCTGTCAAACTATCAGCCACCAACCAGAAGGTATTGACGACAAGGTTTTCATTTCCTTCACTTTCAAAGTGAAGGGCAAATGTTGAAGCGAAAACCGCCAAAACCCAAAGGGCGCGAAAAACCGGAATCGAACGCTCTTTAAAGATAAAGGCTGTGCAACGCTCCCCGTAATAAGACCAGCCGACAATCGTTGTGAAGGCAAAAATCACAAGAGAGATGTTGACGATATGATTGCCGATTCCGGACAGCGTAGCTTCAAAAGCGGAGGCTGTTAAGGGGACACCTGTTTCGCAGCCGGGCGGAGTGCTTCCTTCTTTTAACATGTCGAGAATAGCGGGATTGGCCAAACAATCCTCTGCGACAACACCGGATGTCAAAATCACCAATGCGGTGATCGTACAGATAATTAATGTGTCGATAATCGTGCCCAACATGGCGATAATGCCTTGATTGACCGGATCATTATTTTGCGCGGCGGCATGGGCAATAGGCGCAGAGCCTTGACCGGCTTCATTGGAAAACAGGCCGCGTGCCACACCTCTTTGCATAGCCACCATCATTAAACCGATGGCAACACCCGTACCCGCAGATTGCAGGCCAAAGGCATATTTGAAGATCATCGCAAAAGCGGCCGGTACAGCACTTATGTTCATGAGAATAACAAGGAGCGCTGCAGAGAGGTAAAGCACGGCCATGATTGGAACGAGTTTTGAAGCAAAAGCCCCAATGCGTTTGATGCCTCCAAAAATCACTGCCGCGACAAGAATTGACAAAATAACGGCAACGATACGCGCATCAAAACCATATCCTGTTTCTGTTGAAACCAAGGCATCACCAATGGAGTTGGCTTGCACCGCATTTCCTGTGGAAAGGGAGCCAATAATACCGAAGAGTGCAAAGGCGACGGCGAGTGGCATCCATTTGGGGCCTAAGCCATTTTTGATATAATACATGGGTCCGCCGACACGGTTTCCATTGGCATGAACTTCGCGGTAACGCACGGCCAGCACGCCTTCGCCAAATTTCGTCGCCGTCCCGAGGATCGCTGTGACCCACATCCAGAAAACGGCACCCGGTCCACCAATCGCAATAGCAGCCGCCACGCCTGCAATGTTCCCTGTTCCTACAGTGGAAGACAAAGCGGTCATCAAGGCGGCGAAAGGTGAGACATCGCCTTCATCAGCTTCACCCGTTCTTTTCTTGAACAGCTGACGGAAGCCATATCCGATTTTGGTCAAGGAGATGAAGCGCAAACCAACGGTTAGAAAGAACCCAACACCCAACAGAAGCACCATCATGGGTGGCCCCCAGACAAACCCATTCAGGCCTTGCATCAGCTCATTAAAGAATTCCATTTTATCCCCTTCGCCGTATTCTGGGCAGATTTTCGGTTTTGTGCCTTGTTCCGTGCCACTGCGCGAAAGGCAATGAAAAATTTCGTTTGAAGTGGTCTGAGCGCTAGCCGATAGCTGCAAAAGCCTTTAAGGGGGCGGCACGTTATAAATTGGAACAGGCTTTCATCATGTTTGAATATCTCGTCCCTCGCGCGCCAGACGCCATCATGGCTCTGATGCAGCAATGTAAAGCGGACCCAAATCCAGATAAAATTGATCTGGGTGTCGGCGTTTATAAAGACGCCTCAGGCGAGACGACGATTTTACGCGCTGTGAAACAGGCTGAAAAACAGCTCTGGGAAAAAGAGACAACAAAATCCTATGTCGGCACACGCGGAAATGAGGATTTCCGTCACGCCATGCTCGATATGATGCTCGGCGGAGACAGCGGCAAAATTGATCCGGCGCTGTTGAACCGCACGGCGAGTGCGCAAGCCGCCGGTGGATCAGGGGCTTTGCGTTTGGGCGCAGAAATTATCAAATCCGCAGCACCCGATGCGACCGTCTGGGTCTCGACCCCGACATGGGCGAACCATATTCCTTTGATCAGTTCAGCAGGGCTGAAAATGGAAAAATATCCCTATTATAATCGCGAAACGCTGGGCGTCGATTTCGAGGATATGCTCGCCCATTTGGAGGCGAAAGCCAAAGCGGGCGACGTTGTTCTCGTTCATGGCTGCTGTCACAATCCAACGGGTGCGGATTTATCGCCAGCTGAGTGGGACCGTCTCGCAGATTTTCTCAAAGAGAAAGGTCTGACGCCTTATATTGATCTGGCCTATTTTGGTTTGGGTCGCGGCATGGCGGAGGACACATATGGCTTGCGCAAAATCGTTGAAATCTGCCCCGAAGTCGTGATCGCGGCGTCGTGTTCGAAAAACTTCGCTCTCTATAAAGAGCGCGTCGGCTTGATCGCGATTGTCTGTAAAGATGATGCGGCAGCAGAGATTGCGCGTTCGCAACTTGGCGCAACCCAGCGTAAGATTATTTCCATGCCGCCTGATCACGGGGCTAAGCTCGTCGCAGATATTCTCGGCGATACAGAGCTTCGCGCCATGTGGGTCGATGAATTGACGGAAATGCGCGAACGGATGCGCGATTTGCGCCGTCAACTCTCAGACGCGCTCAATGTCCAAGGTGGTGAAGTTATCGCGGCGGCTGTGAAAGATCAAAACGGCATGTTCTCAACCCTACCGCTTTCCGTCGATCAAGCGCGCAAGCTGCGCTCTGATTACTCGATCTATATGACGGATAGCGGGCGGATTAATATTGCGGGGACGAATGATCAGAATATTCCGCGTTTGGCCGAAGCGATCT
>CAZBDT010000152.1:0-5297 GCA_964490745.1 uncultured Algimonas sp. | reverse complement strand
ACGACCGTACTGGCACGCGAATATCCGTTATTGGTGAGATAGTGAATGATGCGTTCACGCTCCATATCCTCGCCGACCTTTGCAGTAAGCCCGGCATCAGAGATGATAGAACGCGGCGGCACGTTTTGCATCGCCGCACTAATCGTCGTCACGATGATATAAGGCTGGCTTTGATCCAGAGTTGTCAGAAAATAAAGCGCCCCTGCCCGCCTCGCCGCCAATGTCCGACTTGGCGAGACGCGGTCATAAGGCAGGCAATCCCATGCAGGCAGCATGAGCACAGGGATGTCAGCTGCAAAGAATCGACAAGCCGCTTGGAAGGCCGCTGCGCGCGCATCATCTCTCGCAATAAAGAGCGCAGGTTTCTTGTCGCGCCGCACCGCTTTTGTGAACGCCAGCGCATCCGCACCTTCGGGTAATCCGGATGCGGTGAGTTGCGCATCCGGTCCCACATATCGGGAGAGTTGAATTTGCATTTACTTGAGCGGGTTAAAGGCCCGAAGGCGTTCTAAGAGGGGGGTATCATAATTCGCTGGGACAGGCAGGGTTTCCATAACCCACGCATATATATCGTGATCTTTGGCGTTGAGGAGATCTTCGAACATCAAAATCTCTGCTTCACTCATCGTCTCAATATGCGCTTTCGCATATCCGCCGAGAATCATATCGGCCTCTCTGAAACCACGATAGTTTGAGCGATAAAGGAGCCGCTTTTTACGTGTCTCCAAATCCATATCATCATTTAAATCAGTCATGGGCGCGCCATAACGAGTTGAAAGGCTCATGTCACTTGTGCAGAGCCGTTCAAAACGCCAGATAGGGCGATATGTCTCGTGCGCAACAGAAACTGAATTCCCGCCCCGGTGATTTGAATGCCTATTTCGCAAATGTGCAGTCACTGAATGGTGTGGGCGCAAAAGTTGGAGAGGCCCTCGGTCGGGCCATGGGCGAACGGCTCCGTGACCTCGTGCTGACGCCCCCGAGCGGTTTGATTGACCGGACGAACCGCCCCACAATTGCCGGCGCGCGTGGAGGCGACATTGCGACCTTTGAGGTAACCGTTGGACGACACATTGCCCCCACTGGCCGTAACCGCCCTTACCGCGTTCGCGTCTTTGACGACACTGGCGATATGACCCTGACATGGTTCAAAGCCTATCCACAATCCATGCTCAAATTAATGCCGGAAGGGTCGAAGCGGATTATTTCGGGTAAATGCGAAGTTTTTAACGCAGAACTTCAAATGACTCATCCCGATTTTGTCCTGGCTCCGGAAAAAGCGGATGAGTTGCCGGAACTTGAAACGCTCTACCCACTAACAGCGGGCTTGGGTCAGAAAATGGCCCGCAAATCTATCAACGGAGCCTTAGACAAAGTGCTCGCCGGACCGGACCTCGGCAATTGGCTGGACCCCGCATTCCAAGCCCAGCAGGATTGGCCGGAATATCGGACTGCATTGACACTTCTTCATCGTCCTGAACACCCCGTAGATATAAATGATGATAGTCCCGTTCGTCGGCGGCTGGCCTATGATGAGTTGCTTGCAAAACAATTGGCCATGGCGCTCGTCAGAGAGCGCAACCGTGGCACGGGCGGGCGGGCCTTATCAGCCAAAGGCGACTATGTTCAGGATGTTCTGAACGGAGCGCCCTTCCCGCCGACAAATGCCCAAGCCCGCGCGTTCGACGAGATAAAAGCAGACATGGCGTCGCTCAATCGTATGGCCCGTCTACTGCAAGGCGATGTAGGTGCGGGTAAGACTTTTGTGGCGGCTTTGGCTTGTGCATATGCTGCGGAAGCGGGCGTTCAAGTTGCCCTCATGGCGCCGACAGAGATTTTGGCGAGACAACATGTGGAAACCCTCCGCAAATTCTTGGAACCTGCCGGTCTCACCATTGAAGGCGTTACGGGCCGCGATAAAGGCAAAGCGCGTGAAGCGCTCGCAACGGGTATGGCTGAGGGTTACATTGATGTCGTCGTTGGCACACACGCCCTCTTTCAAGAAAAGGCTGTTTTTAAAAATCTAGGTCTCGTTATTATAGATGAGCAGCATAGATTTGGCGTTCGGGACAGGCTGCGGCTCACAGAGAAAGGTGAAAACACAGACCTTCTCGTCATGACGGCCACCCCAATCCCTAGAACTCTTGCTCTCACCAGCTATGGCGATCTTGATGTCTCAATCTTAGATGAAAAACCGGCGGGTCGCGTCACAATTGAGACAGCCATTCTGCCTTTGGCGCGACTTGATGGAGTGATTGATGCTGTGGGGCGTGCCGTAAAGGCTGGCAATCAGGTCTATTGGGTCTGCCCATTGGTAGAAGAAAGTGAAGTATTAAACTTGTCCTCAGTCGAGGATCGCCATCGCCAATTGACCGCCATGTTCGGGGACCGGGTTGGTCTTCTCCATGGCCGAATGTCGCCCCAAGAGAAAGAATCCATGAGCCTGCGGTTTAAGGCCGGGGAATTTGATATTCTGGTAGCAACCACAGTCATTGAAGTCGGCGTAGATGCCCCCAATGCGACGATCATTGTTATTGAGCATGCTGAGCGATTTGGACTCGCCCAATTACATCAGCTACGTGGCCGTGTGGGACGGTCGGACAAGAAATCTTCCTGCTTACTCCTCTACCAAGGACCGCTATCTGTAAATGGCAAGGCACGTTTAGAGATTATGCGGCAATCAGAGGATGGCTTTCTCATAGCGGAAAAAGATTGGGAGCTGCGCGGTTCCGGCGATCTTCTAGGGGCTGCTCAATCCGGTTTGCCGCGCTTCACGCTGGCTAACCTGGATCGCCATAAGGATTTACTGGAAACTGCGACACAAGACGCAAGATTGCTCGTCCAAATGGACCCAGCGTTAAAAAGTCCAAGAGGACTTGCCGCCCGCAACCTGCTTTATCTGTTCGAGCAGGATTTCGGGATCGCAATGATGCGTGCAGGTTAAAGAGACGGAGTCGGAGGCTTCGCGCCTTTTGATTTGGCCGAATTGAATTCCACACCACCGCCTGCATCCAAGATATCCTGCTGCGAGCTTGAGACCATGCCGCCCGATATGATCATCTTCGCGCCCTCTTCCGGTGTCATATCCAAGATTTGAATCGTATCTTTGTGAACGAACAACAAAAATCCCGATGTCGGGTTAGGTGTCGTCGGTACAAAAACACACACCATATCGTCGCCAAGCGCTTTTGCAGGCTCGCCGCTAAGGTCTGCCGTCACAAATCCAATCGCCCAGACATCCTTTTTGGGATATTCAATCAGGCACACATCTCGAAAGGCTCGATCTTTCTGTGCCGCGACGGTTTGAACGATCTGCTTAAGCGCGTTATAAACGGGGCTAACAACTGGGACACGGTCTAATAAGTTCTCGCCCGATTTAATTAGGGACTTTCCAATAAAATTGGAAGCAATAATACCCAATAAACACAATAATATAATAGATATTATTAACCCTAAACCCGGGATAGCAAAGCCCAAATATGTCTCGGGGTTCAGACGATCCGGTATGATACGAAAAACATTCTCATCGATATTTGTGACAACCCAACTTACAACAAGTAATGTTGTGACAATCGGTATGGCAATGATAACACCCGTAAAAAAGCGATTTCGTGCCCATCTGAAAAGACTAAATTTAGGCCCTTTACTGAATTTAGACCGTTTAGGGCCCGACTGAGTATTAGAATGAAATTCAGGCGACATGCCAGTTCCTTAAATTTTGGTTTGGTGCCTCATGCGCGCTACCGTTACGACATGCAATCCGTTAGAGAAATATAAGCTGCAATTAGGATAGACGGAATGCTTAAGATTGATTTAGATAAATATAAAAAATGGGGTGGTATCGCCGCCTGCGTTCTATTCATCGGATTAGCCCTCGCCTATTTCTACCGCGATGATATTTTTCAGACCATTCAAGACCCAGGACAACCCTTTCAGACCTATGAACCACCGGCTGCCCCGAATTATGCGTCATTGGAAAGTTGGCTCGCACAACCGGACTTGGGTGTAGACCCATATATATTAACGGCCAGAGGTGATGTGTTTGTCGTGGTCCCCAGCGTTTATCGCGGCGGAAAGCATTGGAACCTACCATCGGATGATTTGAAACGTAAAAACAAACTTCAACGCATTGTACGTCCAAATTACGTCTCCCCTTATGGAGAAGCTGGGCGTTTATTTGCCCCATTTTACAGACAGGCTTCGCTCTATGCCTTCATGACAAATCGAGAAGATGCGCAACAGGCGCAAGATTTTGCCTATCAAGATGTGAAACGCGCATTCGAGGTCTTCCTGAGACAATCTCCACCAGAGAGACCGATCGTCCTTGTTGGACATAATCAAGGCGCGAGCCACGTCCAACGACTGCTAATTGATTTCTTTCAAGGGGCACTCAAGAAACGTCTCGCTGTTGCCTATGTGATTGATCACCCCTTACCGCTTGATAGTTTTAAGGGACCAATGCGAAATCTTAGCCCGTGTGAAGGCCCCGAACAAACACAATGCGTTATCGCCTTTGGAAGCTTCACACCCGAAGACAAAGTTATCGCAGACCGGTTTCTGCAACGGCATCTGGTTTTTAACGGACAAAAATATGAATCCGTGGATGGCCGACCAACGCTATGTATAAATCCACTACTCTGGACTCAGTCTGAAGACTATGCGCCCGCGCGATTACATCTTGGTGGGGTTGCAGCCGAAGGGTTAGATCCTGATACGACCCCCGCTCCTCTGACAAAACAATCGGGGGCACAATGTCAGAACGGCCTCCTGCTCGTCGATAAGCCGCGGAGTAGATCGCTCCATCGCCCGCGACAAGTTGGTGCAAAATTCAGAACTTTGCCCTCCAACTTATTTTATGAAGATCTCAAGCAAGATTCTAAGCGCAGGGTACAAAATCTTCTTGATGCTAATATTCTTCCGGAACGCGCCGGAGCGTTGCTAGATGACTTTGAAGTGCAAGAAATTAAAGCCTCCCCCGTTACGCCTCCTGAGGATGAAAACCCATAACCTAAATTACTGTATGGACTGGAGTTTCAACACGATTTCAGCGAGTGCGTCAGTCTCTGCCTTCAATAGCGATTTCAGATACAATATTACAGTTTTGCCTAACTACTGATAACTTGTAAAAAAACCAAGAAAACAGCTGATTAGAATGAGATGCAGTTAAGTCCATAAACAGTGTGGACACGGCCAAAACACGCGACTATACGTCCGCCACGACTCGAGTGCCCGAATAGCTCAGTTGGTAGAGCAACAAAAGCTAGATAAAGTTGAAAGCCATAGAAGGTTGCATGGTG
>CAZBDT010000151.1:0-5304 GCA_964490745.1 uncultured Algimonas sp. | reverse complement strand
CGGGGCTGACTTGGCCCATCTCGCCGTCCACACCGTAATCGCCCATGACTTTATGGAGTTGGTCAGAGGCCCGGCGCAGCGCGCCTTCATCCCGCACAGTGGAACGCGGCGGCGGGGCTTTCAGCAAGTCTAGGCCGGGTAAGATGTAATCATCGGAGTCGGAGAAATCGAAACTCGGTTGCGCAGGCTTTTTGACCGTCTTGCGTTTGACGGGACGTTTCTTCGCCGCTGGTTTTGGGGCAGCAACAGGTTCAGGCACATATGCAGCGGGTTCGGGTGCATAAGTGACGGGCGTTGGAGCCGTATCCGGAATATCGCGATAGAGCGGTTCGCTCGCCATTTGCGCATCCATGGGCGCCGTATAGCCCTTACGGAATAAACGGACGACCAAAGCCGTCAGGCGGTCAATCCAAATACGAATATAGGCCCAAACCAATGTCGCCGCATCGGCAATATCGAGAAGGTCTTTCGTCACGACGCCGAGATAAAGCGCCAACATGTAAGCCGCTCCGGCAAAGGATAAAATCGCGATCCATAAGCCGGAAACAGGAACGTTAAAGGCATCTAGCCATCCTTTGGGCGTCAGATGTAAAATATCGCCGATAATGCCGCCTAGGCCGCTCGCCATGGGCCAGCTTTGTGGAATGGGGAATGCGGATAATGTCATCGTGCCGAGCAGGACCGCTCCTGCACCGATCGCTATTCGTTTCCATTTGAAAGACCGACTTCGTGCCCCAACGCGCCCCATAAGGCGGCGAATACCAGAGAGGAGAATAATGCCGCCAACAAGTAAGCCACCCCACCCCAAAGTCTGCATGAAAAGGTTAGAGAGATTTGCGCCAAAGCCACCAAAAGGGTGCCGCCCGACACCAATGCCTGCCGTATCGCCGGTTGGGTCAAATGGATTATAAGCCAGAATTGATATCAAAATTATGACCCCGATGAGACACATAAATAACGCCCGAACAGCGCGCCAAAAGGCATTACCTTCGCGCGCGGTGACTTCTGCCATCATCGCATGAATATCTTCGGGTGCGTATTGATAGTCGGCGTCGTAATCGGCAGTGGCGGAAGGCGGTGGTGTCATCTTGTCCTCAAAACGGAGTATAAACGCTTACCAAAGCGTAAATAATAAGCGTGAATGAGGCGTTAAGCTGAATGCGGATTTGATATGATTTGCCACCTTTTACTTCCAGGATAGTGCGCCTATGTGGAAGATATGAAAACTGATTTTGATGTTATCATCGTTGGCGCGGGTCTGGTTGGGCTTACATCGGCTTTGGCTTTAGCAGAGAGTGGTGCGAAGGTTGCTCTTCTAGACAAAACGACCATAAAAGCAGGCGCCGATGGACGAGCCTCTGCTTTGTCGGCGACATCTCTGCGATTGTTTGAAAATCTCAAAGTTGATTTATCCGATCATTTGCAACCCATTCAGGACATGCTTGTCACGGAAGGCACGCCCGATAGTCCATGGCGGCTCTATTTTGAAGGCGATGGAGATGGCGGAAATTTAGGTGCCTTGATCGAAAATGCTGCGCTAAAATCTGCTCTGATTGAACGCGTGCGATCTACACAATCGATACAATGTTTGGAGACTATTACTGTCCAAGAATTTTTGGATGAAGGCGGTAAAGTCACGCTACAAACGGATAGGGGTAACTATTCAGCGCGGCTTCTGATTGCAGCGGATGGGCGACAATCTAGTTTTCGACGCAAAAGCGGAATAACAGTTCAACGGTTTGACTATGACGCGGTTTCGCTCGTCACGACTATATCCCACGAAATGCCGCATGATGGATTGGCGTGGCAAAGGATCATAAAAGGTGGAGCATTAGCGGTTTTACCTTTGACTGAGAACAGAAGTCAGATTGTGTGGTCAGGTCCGACCAAGGCTGTGACGGCGGCGGCTGAACTAGAAGAGATAGATTTTCTAAGCCTCTTATCCGAAAAAATGGGCGGATATCTGGGCGCAATGGAGTTGACCGCACCGCGGCAAACCTACCCGCTTAAGCTTCAAATTGCGGATAGTTTTTCCAAAGGTCGGATTGCTTTGGTAGGGGATGCTGCACACATCATTCATCCCCTTGCGGGCCAGGGTTTGAATTTGGGTTTGCGCGATGTGGCAGCTATGGCTGATGGTGTGAAACAGGCCGTAGAAACGGGTCAAGATATCGGGGTGACGGGGCTTCTGGATTATGATTTATTGCGGAATCTGGATACGCGCTCAGTCGGTTTGTTAACCCATGTTATTTCTGAAGTTTCTGGGGCAAAATTTTCTGCTATTGGGCATGCAAGACGTCTTAGCTTGGTGTTGACAAACCGTTTCCCCATACTCAAGTCGGCACTGGAAAAGCGAGCGGCCGGTGAAACGCGTGAGGTTCCAAGCTTGATGAAATAAATCTGAAAAACTTGTTCATCTTGAGTTCATGATGAGAGGTTCATCAGGTACAAAATCGATATCGGACAACTGCGCCCCGTTTCGATATCGTAGCCCTGTCTTCCGCTTGCGGAAGACAGGGCGATTTCATTTAGGATAGCTGTCCGTCTGAAACTTTAACGATTTGTGCGCGTTTTCCGAAATCGGTAAAGAGCGATTTGTCCGTTCCCGTCATGAAGACTTGAAGCCGTAAATCTAATAATTCCTCTGCCAAGGCCGCACGGCGCTTAGCATCCAAATGTGCAGCGACTTCGTCCAATAAGAGAATAGGTTGCTTGTCCGCTAAAGCGCGGGCTTGTGCGAGGATGAGGCCGATCAGTAGGGCTTTTTGTTCTCCCGTTGAACACAATGCAGCGGGCATTGCTTTAGCTTTATGGGTGACGTGGAGCTCTGCGCGGTGCGGACCCGTCAACGTTCGCCCAGCTCTGACATCTATCTGTCTCTCATCCGCTAACCTCTGACGATAGTTTTCTGCGACATCTGTTAGGGTCAGGCCGTCTTGGAATTGATCTTCAAGTGTGCCTTTTAATCCGATCAATGATTGCGGGAAGATCGTTTCTCGGCTCGTGATTTCCTGTTGCAAATTCTGGATTGTCGCCATGCGTGCTTGTGCAATCAATGCCCCGAATTTGGAAAGGTCAGCCTCAATCGCTTCATACCAAATGCGATCTGATGCTCCCTCACTTAAAAGACGATTCCGTTCAGTTCTTGCTTTTTCAAAGCGAATTGTGTTTGTGCCATGATCCGGTGAGAAAGCTAAGGTGAAGCGGTCGATAAATTTCCGGCGGTCTGAGGCCGGTCCTGTAAAGAGCCTATCTTGCGCAGGTGTCAGCCAAAGCATCGATATACGCCGTGCAAGTTCAGGCCCCGTCGCCGTTTTCCCGTTAATTTTCAACTGTCGCCGACGCGGATATTCAGGGACTTGCCCTATTGATATCCGCATGGGGTCGTCTTCCGCGTGTAAGCTGGCATTGATGCCCCAGGCCGGACAAGCTGTACCGCTATCTACGCGCGCCAATAGATTAACTTTTGCGCGCCTGAGACCACGTCCAGGCGAGAGGAGGGAAATAGCCTCTAAGAGGTTCGTCTTTCCCGCACCGTTTGGGCCATAAAGCACAACTACCCCTGACTGAAACTCTGCATCCAGCGCCGAGTAGGATCGGAAATCAATCAAGCGTAAAGAGGCAATCGACGCCACTTAGGTTATTTAGACACGTAGCGGCATTAATACGAAGAGCGCATGTTCATCTTCGCTATCTTTTACCAGAGCCGGAGAGGCCGGGCTATCGAGGAAGAATGTCGCATCGCGGCCTTCAATTTGTCCGGCCACGTCTAGCAGATATTTTGCATTAAACCCGATTTCGAGTGGGTCAGCCGCATAATCGACGGGAAGGTCTTCATTGGCGTTACCGCTTTCGGGGTTATTCACGGTGAGCGACAAATTATGTTCGGCCAAGCTCAGCTTTACAGAGCGGGATTTTTCAGCTGAAATCGTTGCCACGCGGTCAACAGCGCCTTTAAAGACTTGATTGTCAATCGTCAGTTCCTTGGTATTTCCTTTTGGAATAACGCGCTCATAATCCGGGAAAGTTCCGTCGATGAGCTTAGAAGTCATGACAGCGTTACCTGTGCGGAAGCGGATTTTCGCTTCGCTCACACTGACATGGACGTCGCTATCCATCCCGTCGATCAGGCGACGGATTTCAGAGACTGTTTTTCGCGGAATAATGACGCCGGGCATGTTTTCTGCACCGCTCGGGGCAGGGCTTTCAGCCAAGGCCAGTCTGTGGCCATCCGTTGCGACCGCCCGAATTTTGCCGTCATGCCCGTGCACATAAATGCCATTAAGATAATAACGCGTTTCTTCTGTTGAGATCGCAAAGCGCGTTTTATCAATCAGTCGCGATAAGTCACTGGCTGAAATTGAAAATTCATGGGTAAACCCATCGGCTGTCATTTTTGGGAAATCACCGGATGGGAGCAGTGGGAGTGTAAAATGCGAACGTCCCGCATCAACATCTAAGCGGTCATCCGAGTTTATTTGTAAAACAACTTGCGATCCGTCCGGGAGCTTCCGGGCAATGTCATAAAGCGTATGTGCGGGAGCCGTGACTTGACCGGGTGCAGAGATATCTGCAGCGGTCGTCTCAGAGACTTCGATGTCGAGATCGGTCGCGACTAATGTCAGCTGACCGTCTTCCGCGCTCATCAAAACATTGGACAAAATCGGGATCGTGTTGCGACGTTCAACAACGTTTTGGACGTGGCCCAAAGCCTTTAACAGATTAGAGCGTTCAATAGAGAGGCGCATGATGAACCTTGTAAATAAAATACCGTTCAAAACTCATAGCTGACTGCGCGCTGATGTGAAGACCAGCAGGTACAAAAATACCCGCTCACACAGGGTGTAGCGGGTATTTTCAGGTGGATATTTCGCAGTCGGGTTAGTTCACACCGGCTTCTTGGGCTCTGCGCATCATTTCGTCACGGAACATGGCCGTGAAGTCAGGTGGATCCAATAGAATCGGCGGGAAGCCACCGCTCTGCGTCATGGAGGCCATGATCTGGCGCGCAAATGGAAAGAGAAGACGTGGGCACTCAATCATGATGAGGGGCTGTATTTCTTCAATGCCAACCCCTTGGAAAGCGAAGAGACCCGCATATTCCAGCTCAGCAATAAAAGCGACGTCGTTTTCCCGACGGGCTTCAGCTTTCAACATCAGTGTGACTTCAACTGTGTCATCATCCATCATCTGACGGCCGATCTCGATATTGACGCCGATTTGGGGCGCAGGAAGACCAGACCGCAGACTATTCGGTGCCCCCGGATTTTCGAAGCTTTGGTCTTTCGTATATTGGGCTAAGAC
>CAZBDT010000150.1:0-5317 GCA_964490745.1 uncultured Algimonas sp. | reverse complement strand
GCGAGCAAGGAACCAAACCGCGAAACGGCCCGTCGGCGTTATGAACCGGCCCCGCTTCGATGAGAAAAAGATATGACAGACAACAATAACAACAAACCCGGTGCCAAACCCGGCGCAAGGCGGCCTCTGACACTTGGTGCTAATCGAGGTGGTCCACGCAGGTCCAGTAATTCATCTGCCGTGGTCGTTGAAAAGAAGAAAAAGATCATTGTCCGCCCGGGCGCTAAAAAACCCGGTACATCAACAACGAAACCGACGATCACGCCACCAAAAAACAACATGGCGCCGACAAAGCCTAAACCGGCCGCAAAACCTGCTATGGCACCTAAGCCGCAAAAGAATGTTGATCCGGTGACAGAAGCCGCTCGCAAGTTGGGCTTGTCAAAAGCAGAATACCTCAAGCGCCAAGCCGCATTAAGTTCTGCCCAGAAGCAACAAGAAGAACGCGCTGCCCAACGCAAGGCAGAAGAAGAGGCCCGTCTGGCCCGCGTTGAAGAAGAGCGCAGATTGCTCGAACAAAAACGCCAAGAGGCGGAAGCCGAAGAAATGCGGCGTTTGGAGGCCGAAGAAGCGGCCCGCAAAAAGGCCGAAGCAGAAGAGGCGGCCCGTTTGCAGAAAAAGGCTGTTGGCGCACCAAAGCCGAAAGAAGAGAAAAAAGATACGCGTACAGAGCTGGAAAAAGCCGGTGGTCGAGTGAAGAAAAAGCGCAATGCGCCACCGCCCACCCGTTCTAAGGGTGAAACGAAACGTCGTCGGGGTAAGCTGACGATTGTATCTGCGCTATCTGGAAATGATGAACGTCAGCGCTCGCTCGCCTCCATGAAGCGTGCGCGTGAACGCGAAAAGCAACGTCAACAAGGCGGCGGTCGCGGTGGCGATAAGGTCCAGCGTGAGGTCACGATTCCGGAAGCGATTACCATTGCGGATCTGGCGAACCGGATGTCGGAACGCGGCGCGGCTGTTGTCAAATATTTGATGCAACAAGGTGAGATGCACACCGTTAATGACGTGATTGACGCCGATCTTGCGCAGCTCATTGTTGAAGATTTCGGTCATACGGTGAAGCGAGTCTCAGCGGCGGATGTCGAAGAAGACTTCCTGATTGACGATACGCCGTCTGATGAGAAAGACCGTAAACCGCGTGCGCCTGTGATTGCTGTTATGGGGCATGTTGATCACGGTAAGACATCCCTCTTGGATGCACTGCGCACGACAGATGTGGCGGCGGGTGAAGCTGGCGGTATCACGCAACATATTGGTGCGTATCAGATTAAGTTGAAATCAGGTGATAAGATCACGGTCTTGGACACGCCTGGCCATGCGGCTTTCTCTGAGATGCGCACGCGCGGTGCAGAAGCCGTTGATATTGTCGTGCTTGTTGTGGCTGCTGATGACGGTGTCATGCCTCAGACGGTTGAGTCTATTAAATACGCGCAGGCTGCCGATACACCGATCATCGTCGCGATTAATAAAATGGATGCCTATGAGGCAAACCCGCAAAAGGTAGAGACGGACTTACTCCAGCATAATGTTATCACGGAAAGTATGTCCGGTGATGTTCAGGCTATCCCGGTTTCCGCGAAAGAAAAAACAGGTTTACAAGATTTGGCAGAAGCCATTGTCAACCAAGCCGAGTTGATGGAATTAAAAGCCAACCCAACCCGTAATCCAGATGGTCTTGTGATTGAATCCAAGATCGAAAAAGGTCGCGGCGCTGTCGCGACACTCCTTGTCAAACGCGGCACGCTTAAACGCGGCAATGTTGTTGTGGCAGGAGAGTATTGGGGTAAGGTCAAAGCCATGATGGACCAAAAAGGCAAGCAGATGAAAGCTGCTGGTCCGTCCACTGCGGTAGAGCTGATGGGTCTCAACGGTGCGCCTATGCCGGGTGAACCTTTCGCGGTTGTTGCGGATGAAGCCAAAGCGCGTGAAATTACGGAATACCGCATACAGAAACGCAAAGATTCTGAAATTTCGGCTCCGTCTGCCATGGCCTCTATGGAACAAATGATGGCGAAGCTCGCGAATAAAGAAGCGTCAGAGCTGAACCTCTTGGTCAAAGCGGACGTTGAAGGCTCTGCCCAGGCGATTAAATCCTCGCTTGAAGGTTTGGGTAATGATGAAGTCCGCGCAAGAGTCGTGTATTCGGCGGCTGGCGGTATTTCAGAAAGCGACGTGAACCAAGCTAAGACGGCTGGCGCGCCTATTATTGCCTTTAATGTCCGAGCCAATCGTCAGGCAAAAGATTTGGCCGAGCGTGAAGGCGTCGAAATTCGCTATTACTCCATCATCTATGAGCTCCTCGATGAGATCAAAGGTGCGCTGGAAGGTATGTTGGCCCCAGAACGTCGCGAAACATTTATTGGTTACGCTGAAATTCTGGAAGTCTTCAACATCAGCAAGCTTGGTAAAGTTGCCGGGTGTAAAGTCACGGAAGGGCGCGTTGAACGCGGTGCTGGCGTGCGTTTGCTGCGTGATGATGTTGTTATTCATGAAGGTGAGTTGTCAACACTCAAGCGTTTCAAAGACGAAGTTCCGAAAGTCCAAGCGGGTATGGAATGTGGTATGGGCTTTGAAGGCTATCATGATCTGCGCAAGGGTGATCAGATTGAGTGCTTTACCGTTGAAATGCTGGAACGGAAACTCGAAAGCGCCAGTTAATTCTTCCCCATATATTCTGAATTAAGAAAGCCGCTAATGGTATTATGTAAAATGCGATGAGCAGCTTTTTTTTATAATTTATGACTTATGCAAGGTAAGGAAGCACAAGCCGTGAGGCTAGAAATTTTTTGACTATTTATAGCGAGTTTAACTCGCTTCGAGACTAGCTTCCAAAAATTCTTCAACGCCGTCAAAAAAACGTCCGGGCGGAACGCCAAAGACTTTGCAAAATTCCCATAGGCGACTGGCACCAATTCGGTTCGTGCCGCGCTCATATTTTTGAATTTGCTGAAATGTGACCCCAACCTTATTCGCCAGTTCTGTTTGGCTGTATCCCGCAGATTTGCGTAATGCTTTGAGTTGCGCGCCCACAAAGGCATCAACTTCTGTGGCTGTCCTGACATCCCGTTTCATGATCGCCCCTTCACACAACTTATCTTATTAAAAAATAACTGATTTATGATTAACAATTTAATATCCCAGCTTCTAATAGAGATATTTGACTTGTGTTGTCCAGTTACCATTTCGTTGAAATAACAACTATCTTGTCTCATGTTTAACTGGGTTGGAAAAATACCTGCTGTCACCTAAGTATTTCAAATGTCCAGAAACCGACCCCCTTCCCAACGTCAACTCAAAGCGGGCGAATTAATCCGACGCGCATTAGCTGATATTTTGGCGCGCGAACATTTACGCGATCCGGATTTGAAAGGGGTTTCGATTACGATCTCAGAGGTCCGCGCCTCGCCCGATTTAAAACACGCCGTCGTCTATGCGGCCCCTCTGGGCACGGATCATGATCCAGATGTCGTGATTCGGGCTTTGCAGCGCTGCGGGTCCTTCTTACGCGGACGATTGGGTCGCGAAATGGAGATGAAATCCACCCCGCGCCTGAAATTTGTGAAAGATGAGAGTTTTGAGACGGCGGAAGCGATGAATCGCTTGCTCCAAGATCCGCGCGTGCAGCAGGATTTGGATAAATAAAAAACCCCCTCCAAATGTGGAGAGGGTTCTAAAGAGTTGGGTTCAAAGCGTTTTATTTTTCTTTTTTGTAAGGGAATTTTTTCGAAGAGCTTTTCATTAAGGATTTCGATACGCCTTCTGCGGAGCTACCTACGCCTCCTTTTACTTCGTGGTCATAAGACCAAAGAAGACTTCCACTTTGACTGTCATGCACTGTCATGTTTACATTAACAGAATTTGTAGCGCCACCAAACCCAAGCAAAAATGTGGATGCGACAGCTGCGCCAGTGCTCATAGGTTTATCGCGTTTAATATTACCGGAAATTACAGCGTCAACACCAAGAGCTTGCCCAATTTCTGCTTTGGTAAAGTTCTTAATCGTCTCATCTGTCATATTGGCTCTGCGGAGAAGGACATTTGTTTCATCCACATCTTGGAATTTAACGGTATACTCGCCCTTCGACCAACGCTTTAAAAATTGCGAGTAGAGTTGCTTTTGGAAAACAACGCCTTCTTCCAACTCTGCCGCTTTTAGAGATTCAGGCGTTGCGCCTTCTGGCATCTTCTTCTTGCCAATGGTCACATCGAATGGCAACACGGCCACCTCTTTATGAGTTGTCTGATAATTATCAAAAGTATCAGCTGTGTAGACATCCGCAGTTTGGCAAGCTGTCATCATAACAACTGCTGCAAGTGGCACAGCTTTTTTTGCAAAAGATAAGTTCATTCTCATGTTAATGTTCCCCTGGTCCAGAAAAAGTGATACCTCTGTATGGCGAGAATATTGTTCGCTTTCAAGATGTATAATTAAAATATGAACGTTTGAGAAATTACTATACGATTCAAATATTTGAACGTTTGTTTCGGTATCGGTGCGGCTAATTTGTAATTCACCGTCCTATGGGGTCGGGGTTCGACTTTTTTATGTAAGGTAGACGCTTGGCAGTCGTTTTTGCCAAAGATTTTGCATCATGCCCTAATGTTTGACCGCTTAATCTATATTGGTCTCTACTAAATGCCCATATCAAATCCCCTGTCTTTGTTTCATGAATCGTCATATTGACAGTCACGGCTCGACCACGACCCAAACCCATATCAATGACGGCACCAGAAAGGCTACGATTAAATTTTTCAGGTTTAGAATAATTAATGTCGCCTGATAAAAATACATCGACACCTAATGCCGCTCCAATTTCACCTTTGGTAAAATTTCGAATATTATCACCGTTCATATTCGCTCGACGCAATAGATCGTTCGTTTCTTCTATGCTTTGGAAGGAAACCGTATATTCAAGGTTCTTCTGAGGATTCGAGAATTCTGAGTAGAGCTGTTTTTGTACGACAGCGCTCATCTCCGGTGTTGGATTTTTATTGAGTTTTGATTTCTCATAAATGACGATGTCGAAGGGTAAGATCGCAATAGTTTTATGTTTGGATAGCTTTTCAGATACTTTACCTGATTTAGGCGGGACTGTTCTTTCAGCTGTCGTCAGTGTTTCACATGCGGATAATGCAACTATATTTGCCAATAATATGGCTTTAAAAAGCGTGAGTGATCGCATAGCCCAATTTTCCCCGAAGTTTATTGTCTTAAAGTGTCGCCCGAATATCAGGGGAATGTGCAGCGCAAGCAAGCAGATTAAACAATAAGAAAAGAGAGCCATTCCATGGACCCGAACGGACGAAAACGACG
>CAZBDT010000149.1:3921-5332 GCA_964490745.1 uncultured Algimonas sp. | reverse complement strand
TCGTGATCAGGACTTCATGCTCATCTGCGAGGCGGCAGAGCAGGTCTGTGTCCAGCGGTTTGGCAAAACGCGCATCTGCGACCGTAGCGGAGAGGCCGAGCGCATCTAATCGTTCCGCCGCCAAAAGCGCTTCGCCGAGACGCGTGCCGTAAGAGAAAATCGCCACGCTAGAGCCTTCGCGCAAGACACGGCCTTTGCCGATTTCCAGCGGTTGCGGGTTTGGATCAACACCGCAGCCTGTGGCTTCACCGCGCGCATAGCGAAAACCTGTTGGACCGTCATCACGCGCCACCGCTGTGGCGACCATGCGGGCCAGCTCATTCTCATCCGCCGCCGCCATGAGGACCATATTTGGCAGACAGCCGAGATAGGCAATATCAAAGGCTCCCGCATGGGTCGGACCATCGGCCCCAACTAAGCCTGCGCGGTCCATGGCAAAGCGGACAGGCAGGTTTTGGATCGCGACATCATGCACAACTTGGTCGTATCCGCGTTGCAGGAAAGTCGAATAAATCGCGCAGAAAGGCTTATACCCATCGGCGGCGAGGCCGCCCGCAAAGGTCACGGCATGTTGTTCGGCAATCCCGACATCGAACATGCGCTCCGGGAAGACCTGGCCAAATTCCTTCATCCCCGTCCCGCCCGGCATGGCCGCCGTAATACCGACGATTTTTTCATCTTTGCGGGCTTCAGAAATCAAGCTTTCGGCGAAAACTTTGGTGTAGCTCGGCGCATTTGCTTTGGCCTTGGATTGCTCGCCCGTCACGACGTTGAATTTGGACACGCCGTGATATTTATCGGCTGAATTTTCCGCAGGCGCGTAACCTTTACCCTTTTGCGTCACGACATGGATGAGGGTCGGGCCATCTTTCATTTTCTTGACATTTTCCAAGACCGGGATGAGCGCATCAAGATCATGGCCATCGACCGGGCCGACATAATAAAAGCCCAGCTCTTCGAACCATGTCCCGCCCATAAACATGCCGCGCGTATATTCTTCTGCCTTTTTCGCCGTGCGTTTAATCGGGCGAGGCGCGCGGGCAATGGCGGATTTTGCCGTGCTGCGCAGGGCTTGATAGCCGCCGCTGCTAACTGTGCGGGAGAGCAAATGGCTCATCGCACCAACAGGCGGGGCGATGGACATATCATTATCGTTCAAAATCACGATCTGACGGGAATCTGTCGCCCCGGCATTATTCATCGCCTCATAGGCCATACCGGCTGTAATCGACCCATCGCCAATCACGGAAATAATGTGATTATCGCGACCGTCCAAATCACGCGCGGCCGCAAAACCTGCCCCTGCGGAGATCGAGGTCGAGCTATGCGCCGCGCCGAAGGGGTCATATTCGCTCTCGGCGCGTTTGGTAAAGCCGGACAGGCCGCCACCCTTACGCAATGTCCGAATGCG
>CAZBDT010000149.1:2032-3911 GCA_964490745.1 uncultured Algimonas sp. | reverse complement strand
CCAACATCCCAGATCAGCTTATCCTCCGGCGTATCAAAGACGGCATGAATGGCGACGGTGAGTTCCACCACACCGAGTCCCGCGCCTAAATGTCCGCCTGTGACAGAGACAGCATCAATGACTTCCGTGCGGACTTCATCCGCAAGTTGCTTTAGCTCCTCACGGGAAAACGCCTTCATATCAGACGGAAATTTAACAGTATCGAGTAGCGGCGTATGCGGCATAGTGCGCTGTAATCCTTTATTCGGGGCTAGTGCTGGCGTTCCAACACAAAGTCCACAGTCTCGCGCAAGGTTTGCGCCGATGCACCCCACGGTTCAAGATGTTTCTTTGCGCGTTCGCCTAGCAATTTCGCTCTCTCTCTCGCACCCGTAAGGCCTAAAATTGATACGAATGTGGCCTTTCCAAGGTTCGCGTCTTTTCCAACGGCTTTTCCAACCGTTTCTGCGTCCCCTGTGACGTCCAAAATATCATCCTGAATTTGAAAAGCGAGCCCCATATCGCGGGCATAGGCAGATATAGCTTCTAAATGCTCATGTGACACACCCGAAACCAAGCCGCCTGCGCGGACGGCATAGTCAATCAAGGCCCCCGTCTTCATCGCTTGCAGCTCAGTGATCAAGGCCTCATCGCGTTCGCCTTCAGCCACGGTAATATCAACGACTTGCCCGCCAATCATGCCGGACATGCCACCGGATTGCGCCAGTTCCGTGACCAGCGCAACTTTGACAGAGGCGGGCAAATCGACTTCGCCCAAAATGCCGAAACTGTGTGTGAGCAAGGCGTCGCCCGCAAGAACCGCAATCGCTTCGTCATAAGCGATATGAACCGTCGGCTTTCCACGTCGCAAATCGTCATCATCCATACAAGGCAGGTCATCATGGACGAGGCTGTAGACGTGCAGGCATTCCAGCGCGCAGCCAACCGTGAGCGCAGCGTCCAGCGATCCGCCCAACATGCGGGCTGTCTCAACCGCCAGAAACGGACGCAGACGCTTTCCACCGCCCAGCGCCGCATAGCGCGCAGCTTCCATAATAACACTCTGATGACCGCTGGGCCGTGGCAGAAGGCTGTCCAAACGCGCCTCGACCTGACCCGCAACATCGCGCAGGCGCGTTGGAAAATCCATATCCGTCGTCTGTTTTAATCCGGCAAGCGACATGGGTGACTATCCGTCAAACGCCGCAGTTCCGGCATTACCCTGCCCGTCCAGTACGATTTTATCAACTTTCATCTGGGCAGCTTTTAATTTGCCTTCGCAATGAGCTTTCAGCTTTGCACCGCGCTCATAGATCGTAATGCTTTCTTCCAATGGCGCATCGCCGCGTTCTAAGCGTCCCACAATGCTTTCCAGCTCGTTGAGCGCATCTTCAAAGCTCATTTCTGAGATTTTAGAATCTGACATGTTCCACCTATCGTCTTTTGGCGCAGACTACGCTCCCACACCGCTGGGGTCGAGAGCTGACTAGAGTTTTTTCATGACGCGGCCTTTGGCCGGACAATATAAATCTTCATCCCGGTTACAGCGTTTGAAACTAAACATCACCCTGTCTGCCCGTCCCATGACGTAATTCATGGGGACGATTCCGGGACCATTTTCCGGATCGCGACTATCAATCGAATTGTCGCGATTATCACCCATGAAAAACACGCTGTCTTCCGGAATGATAAAGGCCGGCGTATTATCCAGCGGATAGCTATCTTCGCGCTCATAAATCACAAATTCGCCGTCCATCCCTGGCAGGGTTTGTTCGAACACATTGACACTGCGCACGCGTTGCGTGGCATGTTCGCGGTAAAGCCGCCCATCAATTCTCTCACGCGGCACGAGTTCCCCGTTCAAATAAAGCTGCCCACGACGCACTTGGACCGTATCGCC
>CAZBDT010000149.1:0-1932 GCA_964490745.1 uncultured Algimonas sp. | reverse complement strand
GGCTCAGGCGATTCCATAACGCGCCTCTGCGGCTTTGTAGCGTCGCTTTCAACTACTATTTTGCTCATAACTACGTTACAGTATCCCCATGAAACATCTACTCCGCCCCCTCATTTTTCCTTTTATCCTGCTCAATCTCTCCGCTTGCGTCACGGCTCCAGTCTTAGATGTCGCAGCGGCACCAAGCGGCGAATACGTCCTTGATCCGACCCACACCTCAGTCAATTGGTCGCTCAGCCATTCAGGTCTATCTTTCTACACAGCGCGGTTTGACGAAATTTCAGGCGCCCTGGATTTCAACCCGGATGCCCCAACGGCCAGCCGATTAGATGTCCGCATCAATCCGAAAAGCGTCTCAACTGGCGATACGGAATGGGATGAAACTTTGGCCACTGACGGCAAATATTTTGACGGCGACACACATCCGGAAATCCGTTTCGTCTCAACGACCTCAAAAAAACTGACAGAGACCACAGGCACAGTCACAGGTGATTTGACCCTGCGCGGGATCACGAAACCGATGACTTTAAATGTAACCTATAATGGCGCGGGCAAAAGTTTCGGCAATCCCGGTGCGACATTGGGGTTTTCGGCTATAGGAACACTCACGCGTTCAGATTGGGGTATGGATTATCTCACAAATTTCGGTATTGGCGATGAAGTGACGCTGAGAATTGAAGCGGAGTTTAATGAAGCCCAATGAGCCACTGGTCTGATATTAAAACGGCACTGGATGCCGGAGAGGTCGTCATTCTGCCGACCGAAACGGTTTACGGCTTGGCTGCACGTGCAGACATCTCAGACGCCGTTTCGAAAATATACGACATTAAAGGTCGGAATTTTGACAAACCCCTCGCGGTCTGCGTCAAAGATATAGACCAAGCCAAAACGCTCGCGCATTTTGATGTGCTGTCTCAGCAACTCGCGGAACGTTATTGGCCGGGCTCGCTCACGCTAGTTTTAAATTTGAAAGAGGACGCAGCCTTAGACCCTCGCGTGACGAGCAATAGTAGCGGCGTTTCCACAATTGCATTGCGCTGCCCGGATGCAGATTGGCGTTCGGACATATCTGAGCCGCTCGCCCTCACCAGCGCCAATCGCTCCGGCGAGCCAGATTGTGTCAACCACGCAGAGGCCGCAGCTGAGTTAGGCGAAGAAGTCGCGGCCAGCCTCTCAACGGACGCTCCGCTTTCCGGTGCACCGTCCACCGTTTTACGTGTCGAAAATGGCAAACTCACTGTGTTCCGCCAAGGTGATCTGAAGGTCGAATTATGAGTAACGGCATTGAGGCGCTGAAAGCCGCCTTACCCGCAGGGGCCTGGACGCAAGATCCTGACCTCATTGATCCGCATTTGCGGGAATGGCGCGATAAATATTTCGGGCAAACCCCGCTCATGCTGACACCGCGCAGCACGGATGAAGTCGCGACGGCTGTGAAAATCTGCGCGCAACATAAACTGCCGATCATGCCGCAGGGCGGAAATACCGGATTAGTAGGCGGTAACACGCCCCAAGGGGAAGTGCTGATCAGCCTGAAGAAAATGACGGCCATTCGGGAGATCAACGCAACCGCAAATGCCATGACGGTTGAGGCGGGCGCGACATTACAATTTGTCTTGGACGCGGCTGACGCGGCGAACCGCAAATTCCCGCTCACACTCTCCAGCCAAGGCAGCTGCACAATTGGGGGTGTGCTCTCGACAAATGCGGGCGGCAATCACGTCCTGAAATACGGCACAACCAAAGAGCTGGTCTTCGGGGTGGAAGCCGTGCTGGCAGATGGGTCGATCTTCAACGGACTCACATCTCTACGCAAAGATAATACAGGCTATGATTTAAACCGATTATTTTTAGGCGCAGAAGGTACGTTGGGCATCATCACCGCGGCCAGTTTAAAGCTCTTTCCAAAACCGGGATATGTGCAACGTGCCC
>CAZBDT010000148.1:0-5460 GCA_964490745.1 uncultured Algimonas sp. | reverse complement strand
GCCGCTTCAATGGCTTGCAGCTTGGCTTTCTCAAGATTTAATTTCGGAAATTGTGTACGCGCCGTCAGGACGGGTTGAAAGCACCGCACGCCGAGTTCCGTTCCCTTCTCTATAATGAAAGCTGTTCGGTGTTTTCGCACAGGCGCAAAGAGAAGTGTGACATCGGGGGAGAGTTCAGCTGCGCGGAGTTGCGCCTCTATCGAAATGCGTGCGGATTTCTTTCCGACCGCCTCGATCACGGCGCGCCATTCGCCGTTGGTGCCGTTAAAAACACGCAGCGCGTCGCCCTCCCCTTTGCGGATGACGCGGGTGAGGTAATGGGCTTGCTCGCGCGGCAAATCGAGTGGTTCGCCAGCGGCCAATTCATCCGGCACATAGAGTCGTGGAAGCGTATAGTTTTCGCGCATAAGCCTGCTATAGAGTGCATCATGATAGAGGTCATCCCCGACAGTTCAAAAACCCATTGGGTCAATCGCGCGCCGGAGGGCGTTCGTCCTTTTTTACAGCTTTCGCGTTTGGACCGTCCTGTGGGTTATTGGTTGCTGGCTTTGCCGGGGTGGATTGGATTGGCCTTTGCGGGGTTGAGCCACGGGTTTGTCTGGATGGATTTGGTCTGGGCGGCGTTGATATTGATCGGGGCCATCGCCATGCGCGGGGCAGGTTGTACCTATAATGATATTGTCGATCAGGATTTGGACGCACAAGTCGCGCGCACAGCGTTGCGCCCCTTGCCCGCAGGCACGGTCACCACGCGGCAGGCTTGGCACTGGACATTTGTGCAAGTCGGGGTGGGGTTTTTAGTCTGGCTCTGCCTGCCTTGGCTGGCCAAAGGGATTGCCTTGCTGGCGCTGCCCCTCGTCGCGGCCTATCCCTTTATGAAACGCATTACGTGGTTTCCGCAAGTCTGGCTGGGCCTGACATTTAACTGGGCGGTGCTTGTCGCCTATGCGGCGAAGACCGGAACGCTCAGCCTGCCGCTCTTTATTTTCTATCTCGGTCTGATCTTTTGGACCGTGGGATATGACACGATCTATGCCTGCCAAGATATGGAAGATGACGCCATGGTCGGGATTAAGAGCACGGCATTGCGATTTGGCGGGCGTGTGAAATTGGGCATTGGGGTGTGTTATGGAGTAGCGCTGCTCCTTTGGTTCTACGCAACGGGACTCGCAGTAATTGAAATGGCAAATCCAGGCATTGAAATGTCATTCATAGACCGTTTCGACAGGTCGCAACTCTTACGACCTAGCGTGATTTGTTTTAGTCTCTTAGGTGGATTATTTTTTTGGCAAGTTTGGCGTTTGAATGCGTCAGCCATTAGAGCACTAAGACTTTTCAAATCCAACGTCTGGATAGCCGTTTTTCTAATCAGCATTATGCTCTGGCTCGACACTCTTTACGCCGTAAATTGAATCCACATTAACGAGACTGAAACGTTAAAACTCGAAGAATGACCCTCACCTGCACTTAACTGCAACGTGATTGGCCTGTCAGACGTATTCAAAACATAGAAAGCGTCAACACAGGAGATTTTCCAATGCTGACCCGACGTAAATTAGGATTAAGCGCAGGCGCCTTAGCTTTGACGGCCTGCTCTCAAACCCAGAACAATGCTACCGCAGCGGAGAGCAAAATGACCGAGACAAGCCAGACTGCCAATATAGATTGGAAAAACTTGTCCGAGCGCGAATGGCAAGAGCGCCTGACCGATATGGAGTTCCGCGTCTTGCGCCAAGAGGCCACGGAGCGGCCATTTTCTTCCCCGCTTAATGATAATAAAGCCACAGGCACATATGTCTGTGCGGGCTGCGGGCTGCCGCTTTTTAAATCCGAGACGAAATTCGATTCCGGCACAGGCTGGCCGAGCTTTTTCGATGTGATTGAAGGCAATATCGGCACGAAAGTGGACCGTAAGCTCTTCGTCGCGCGGACAGAATATCACTGCAAACGCTGCGGCGGTCATCAGGGGCATGTCTTTAACGACGGCCCCGCGCCAACGGGTCTGCGTTATTGTAACAATGGCGTCGCCCTCGACTTTATTGAGAGCTGATTTTTCGGCGGTCGAATATGATCCATCGGTTCGGTTTAACAAAGCTTTACCAAATCCGCTTTGTAACGCGAATTTCATAAAATTTTTGACTTGCCAAAACGCGAATCTGCTTCCAAATAATAATTGTCAGCCGTCCCATAGTGGGACCGCGATTTTGAAAGGAGGTGTAATTTGTTTATCTGTTTTGAGGGGTCTGCCCAAAGCTGTTAGATCAGCACCTTCGTAAAAATCGAACGCGGGTAAAGACATATCTATCTCGAAATCAGGCACTGCGCCTGACGAGACCCAAACTTCAAATAGGACCCGCTACATACTGTGTAGCGGGTTTTGTTGTTTTGCAGGTCTGTGACCTGCGGGCTTCATACTGTGAAAGGGGGTTTTGTTGTTTTTAGCCGCGCATTAGGCCAGAGAGACCGAAACTGACCTACACCGGAATTTATCCATGGCCATTGCCCGCACAGTTGATCGTCGTCTTTTCTTCGTCCTCGACCGGACTTTCCTGCAAATTGCGCAGGCCGCAGATACGGCCCTCGCCGAAGGGTCAGGTGTTGGTCGCGCCCAAGCCGCTGTG
This sequence comes from uncultured Algimonas sp., assembly GCA_964490745.1. Classification (GTDB taxonomy): domain Bacteria; phylum Pseudomonadota; class Alphaproteobacteria; order Caulobacterales; family Maricaulaceae; genus Litorimonas. The sequence goes on along the minus strand of CAZBDT010000148.1, from coordinate 2,839 downwards.
CTTGTCTATCTGGGCTATCACGATGGCTGTACCTTGTCTGAGCTCTCAGAAGGGACAGGCCGCCGCAACGCTGCGATCTCCGGCCTTGTGGACAGGATGGAAGCAGCGGAGCTAATCTTTCGCAAACAATCCTATGGCGATCGACGCCAACGCACGGTGCAACTGACCGATAAAGGCTGGGCGATACGCGAAGCCGTGATGACGGATTTTCGGGATTTCAACACGCAGCTTACGAAAGGCCTGACCGAGGCCGAGCGGGAAGCCGTCATGAAATTCTTATCGCAATCCGTCAAAAATGTGAGCAAAAAATAGGGTTTAGATTAACCCGACACATTGGACATCATCTTCCCCACGCGGTAGAGCGCCCTCAATGGCTAAACGTAAATCCGCTAAACCCGCAAACCTAGCTGTCGAAGTCGATATTGTCTCTGACTTTGTCTGCCCGTGGTGCTGGTTGGGATATAAGCAGTTTCTGATCGCGGCAGGTAAAACAAAGCCACATCCGAACCTGTCATTCCGCCCTTATATGCTGGACCCATCCGTTCCGAATGAAGGCGCGGATTACCGTGATTATATGAAAAATAAATTTGGCGATAAGCCCGATTCCCGCTGGAAAGCCATGCGTGAACATTTAGAGGCCGCCGGGCCTGATGTCGGGATTAATTTTGATTTCAATGCGATCACCCGTCGCCCTAACACATTAAATGCGCATCGCTTTATGCGCTGGGCGCAAGGCCAAGATTTGGGTCCAGCCTGCGCGGAAAATCTCTTCCGCGCCTATATGGAACAGGGTCAGGATATTGGCGATATTGATATCCTCTGTAACATCGCATCAGAGATCGGGATGGACGGCGAGCTGGTGCGAGAGTTACTCTCCGGCGATCAGGATAAAATAGACGTGCAGAACGAAATTCTCTTTTTCAAAGGTTTGGGTGTTTCCGGTGTCCCAACCTTTATCTATGGCGGGCAAATGGCCGTACAGGGCGCACAAGAGCCGGATACGCATCGAAAAGTCTTGGCCGATGCGGCGAAATTAGACCCACAAGACATATAAAACCTAAAACAAATATCAGGGGATTCTCATGACACTTTTTCAAATCGTTGCACTCTATATTGCGCTTAACCTTATCCTCGCGCCGCTTTTAATGTTCCGTGTCGGGCAAGTGCGCATTGGCAAGAAAATCAATCTCGGAGATGGCGGCGACGCGCTGATGTTGTCACGTATCCGCGCCCACGGGAATTTCACAGAAAATGCTCCGCTGGCACTGCTTGGTTTGATTGGTCTGGCCATGCTGAGCGCCCACCCGATTGCACTGCATATTTTCGGGGCTGGCTTCTTTATTGGCCGTATCCTTCATGCCATGGGCATGGCTGGAAGTTTTGGTCAAGGCCGTTTGATCGGAACCTTACTGACATTGCTGACTTACTTTGGTCAGGCGGCTTATCTCTTATTCTTGATTTTCACAGGCTAAAACTTGTCTCAACACAAACCAAAATCTGACCCGATTACAGCCGAAACGCTCTTTCCCACTTTGGAGGCCTTGCTGAAGGCCGCGAAAGCGGCGGGGGCTGAGAGCGCAGATGTCGTCGCTACACATGGCCGCTCGCTGGGGATTGCAGTGCGCGATAATGCTTTGGAGGATATTGAGAGCAGTGAGGGTCGTGATATTGGTCTGCGGGTCATTATTGGCAAACGCCAAGCCTGCGTCTCGTCCTCTGACCTCTCGCCCGCTAGTATGGAGGCTCTCGCAGAACGCGCCGTCGCCATGGCAAAACTGGCCCCGGACGACCCCTATTGCGGCCTGCCGGATGAGAGCCTGCTGTCAAAACCCGGCGGCGCGGACGCCCTTTATGTTTGGGATAATAGCGAGACTAATCCCGTCCTGTTGAAATCTCGCGCTCATGAATTGGAAGCCGCAGCCCTGTCTATTCCGGGCGTCATTCAAGCCGAAGGCGCAAATGCGAGTTGGTCGACCAGTGCCTTTTGTTACGCCACAAGCCATGGTTTCCGCGATGGCTGGCGGGCCTCACGTCACGGGCTTTCTGTATCGGCTATCGCCGAACAAGGCGGGGCGATGGAGCGGGATTATGATTTTGAAAGCACGCGCTATCTCAGCAGCCTGTCTGACCCATCTATAATTGGAAAACAGGCTGGGCTGCGCGCAGTGGCACGCCTAGGCAGTCGCCAAATTCCGTCAGCCGCGCTCCCGATCTTATTTGATGAACGTGTTGCGAGCGGGTTACTTTCGGCCCTTCTCGGTGCGATTTCAGGCCCTGCCATTACGCGGGGTGTGTCATTCCTGAAAGAAGAGTTAGGCCAATCGATATTTTCCAAAGATATTCAAATTTTGGAAGACCCGCTCTTGCCGCGCGGGGACGGGTCACGCCCTTGGGACGGGGAAGCCCTGCCCGTGCAAAAACGCCATATTGTCGAAAATGGTGTGCTGAAAACATGGCTGCTGAATATGTCCAGCGCTCGGCAATTAGATTTGACGCCAACAGGTCACGCCACACGCGGCGTTGGCTCGCCCCCCGGAGTCTCCGCCACAAATACATGGATCGCCGCAGGCGCGAAAACACCGGAACAGCTGATGTCGGAGATCGGCGAAGGCTTTCTCATTTCTGAGATGTTTGGCCCGAGTTTGAACTCAAATACGGGGGATTATTCCGTCGGCGTGTCCGGCTTTAAAATCGAAAAGGGCGCGCGGGCTTTCCCGGTGTCAGAAGTCACCATCGCAGGGAATTTGAAAAACATGTATAAAACCATGATCCCGGCCAGCGATTTGAAAATGGATAGCGCCACAAATGCGCCGAGCTTGCTCTGCGAAGGATTGACCCT
>CAZBDT010000147.1:0-5477 GCA_964490745.1 uncultured Algimonas sp. | reverse complement strand
AATTATACCTTCTGGTACACCATCAGAAGATCAACTCTGCGGGCACGTCCTGTTTAAATTAACCTCCAGCTGAACCCATGATGGTCAGCAGCAATATCAACTTGCCTGAAATTATGAGACGGAGAGATCCAGCGCCATAAATCGGCTATCCATAGGATTATCGTAATATTTTTCGATGTCTTTAAAACCAAGACATTCGTAAATATTATTGGCGTGGGTCAGACCGTGATCTGTGTCCAAATAGATCTGTTTATAGCCCATCTCTCTCGCCGATTGGAGCGCCGCTTGGCTGAGCTTTAATCCCAATCCATGGCCGCGTGCAGAAGGTCGACAATAGAGGCGTTTTAATTCGCATATTCCGGGTTTAAAGGGTTTAACGCCGCAGGCCGCAACAGGTTCGCCCCCGAGCTTTGCGAGAAACAAAGCGTCATAGGTTTCTGGGAAATCCGCAAATTCTTTTTCTGTGCCTTGAAAGGATAAATCCTGCCCCAAATAGCGTTCAACAAATCCGAGATATTCGAGAAAGATGTCGCGGACATGTTTGATCTCTGCGTCAGTCTTCGCTTCTATGATCTTTATATCAGCCATAATTTTTATATGACTTAAGCGCTCAAAAATCTCTAGGGGATTATGCGCCTGCTGCGAGTTCCAGCTTTTGCAAGAGCTCATCCGTGACCTGCCCGGTTTCCGGCATGCCGTTGACAGACTCGAAGGATTTGATGGCCTTACGCGTTTTCGATCCCGCAATGCCGTCAGGTGTTCCGACTTCATAACCCAAAGCCCCAAGCATGGTCTGCGCGTCACGAATTTTGACAATTTCAACGGATTGAACGCTCTGATTCTGCGGCGCTTTTTTCGCCCAAGGTAGGTCGCGGAAGAACCCATTTGCGGCCTCATCTACGGGTTTTGGATTAAATCGATCTGCACGCGCTTTAATCTTTGCATTGGCCGATGCACCCACTTGTTCGCTGAGAATGACAATGCGGTCCGGTGCGCCTTGGTCGCCCTGTCGAGCTGCCACATGGTACCAAAATAATGCAGTTTCAATATCCGCTGCTACGCCTTGATTGCCTTCGCGTAGGAAAGCGACATTAAATTGGCTGTCAACGACGCCGCGCTCGGCGGCTTTTTCAAACCAATCCAGCGCCTCTGATATATTGGGGTCAAGCCCACCTTGTCCCGAGGCGTAATAATTTCCCAAATCATGCATGGCGATCCGGTTGCCGCCACGCGCTGCACGTTCAATCAACTCACGTGCGGTCACTGGATCTTTGGCGACACCTGTGCCAGATTCATAGAGCTTTGCGAGACGATATTGTGCGGCCGGTTGATTGCGGTTGGCCGCTAACCGTATCAAACGTGCGCCCTCCTCCATTTGTCCAGCTTGTAACTGCACCAGACCTTTTTGGAATTGTGCAATTGGGTTGCCAGCGCGAACCGCCGCATCCAATGCGCTCTCGCCATTCGCGCTCACAACGGGGGTACGGGTCTCGGCATATTGTCCTTGTGGTGGAATCGCGACGACGGGCTGACCTTCAAATCCGTCAATGTTGTTGTCTAACTCTGCGGTCTGGAATGATCCATTTGTGCCCATAGGGTTCTGCGGTGACGCGACATTCGGTATCTCATTATTGGCCTGTAAGGTCGTCTGATCAGAACTACCCAAAAGCGTTTTCGCTGCAAATAATCCGACAACACCGACGCCGACCGCCAAAGCGCCAACCCGCAAGTTACGCCCGGAAATGGGAAGTTTTGGCAAAGACCGTTTCGCCGTTTCTCCGCCTATACGCTCTGCGCGCATTTCATCATGTTCAGCATAGGCCGGGTCATCATAGGTCGAAACAGGCAGTGGCGCGGGCTCAAATGTTTCTGCTCCAATCATGCCAGCATCATTTGGCGTATAGGCACCGGAACTTCCCATAGGCGGGGCAATAGGTGGCGCAGCCAAAGGCGGCGTCGAGAGTGGTGGCTGCGAGGTAGACTGTATCGGGTCCGGCGTTAGCGTGGGCGCCATGGCTGTCGGCGGTGCCGTGAACGCCATCGGATCAAATTCCTGCGGAACATGCGATTCACGCGGCGGTGCTGGCTTCGAGGGTTGCGGCGCATAGGGCGCTGCAGGTAGCAAATCAGACCCTGTCGCCTCGGGCGACGTCATCATATCTGGCGCGCTTGGTATTTCAGCAGGCATCGCAGGGGTGTCAGAGGAAGACATCTCAAGTGCTTTAATGGCATCCGCATAAGGGTTGTTTTGCTCTAGGCTCTGAGGTGATGGCACGCCAAGATTAGATGGCATCGGCACAATATTATGTGCAGATGGCGCATCGAATGTTGGGGCGAAAGGCTCAATATTTACGGTGCTCGCAATGCGGGCATGCATGCGGCTTAACTCGTCCTGCAAGCTTTGGATCATCTCTTCCATCTGTTCAATGCGCGGATCATCTGCATTTGCGGGCGAATATGGATCTGCCATGAAGGGCACTTGCGGTTCTGTTGGAGTCCAGTTGGAGGCAATAATTTCCAGCGCCTCCAGACGCGCCGTCACATCCGCTTGGATGGAGTTGAATTCGGCTTGTGTCTCTTGGGCCAAATCTGCGAGCCGTTCAGCCGTATCGACATCTGACGTCTTGGCTCTATCTTCGACAACAGAAGCAAATTCAGAGATTTTCGCGCCGACGGCTGAGAGCGCATCTGCAGTCGCCTCCTCGACCTTATCAATGCGCGTGTCGATGCCCTCAATACGGGTATCTACAGCTTTAATTTTGCTCTCAAGCGCCGCGCGGTCGGCTTTGCGGGCTTTTGTTTCACTATTGAGGCGTCTGTCAACCGACGTCGCGAGATCAGCGATATGGCGGTTTAAACGTGCCAAGGCTTCTCGCTTTGTCACGTCCAAACGATCCATACGTTCATGCGCGGCCTGCACGGCCTGTTCTAATGTCGCGAGGTCTGCGCCTGCTGCTGTCACATTTGCAAATTCGGCCCGCACGCTCGCGCGTGTTTCTTTGGCAGCATGCTCCAAATAGGCTTCCATCTTGGCTTCAAGCGCATTTAAGCCCCGCGTCAAGGCAGCTTTTTGCGTTGTTGTGCCGCGATTGGCGACCCGCTTTACATCTTCGACAACAGCTTCCAGCGCTTTAATCGCGTTGCGGTTTTTCGTATCTGCGCCCTTCATTCGTGTTTCTAACGACTTCAGATTTTGGGCCAAACTCGCAACTGTGGTTCGCTTTGGCGCAGAATTCGACGTTGACGCCCCGGACTTTCGGGCCGTTGTCTTTGTCGGTGTTTTCGCAGACTTGCTTGGCATCAGCGCAGTTTTCCCCAGAGGCATAACAAAGAACCCAGGCATCATTTCAAGACGAATCGACGCAATTCGGGCTATGGTTCAAACTGTTAGACCCCAAACGTAGTTAACGCCGCGTTAAGTCGTTAACCTTTTTCCTCAGCTTTATGAGGCGATCGTCGATCCGGTGGTCATAGTGTCGCGAGAGTCGCCTTTACGTTGACGTGAACGTTAACGTTAGCTATGTAGCCGCTATGACAAAGGCTTTACATCAGAAATGGGGCATAAAGGCATTTGCTGAAATCTTCAGCGTTACGCCGCGCACCATCCGTTTTTACGAAGATAAAGGCCTGCTCACCCCAACTCGCGAGGCAGGGATACGGGTCTTTGGGCCACGTGACCGTCTCCGTTTCGAAAAAATCATGCGAGGCAAGCGCCTTGGCTTCTCTTTAGAGGATATTCGCGCCGTCTTAGACATTACAGATGGCAAAGTCACAGATCGCGCCGAAATTCAGCGCCGGAAGAATAACTTCCAAGCAATTTTGGACGGTCTGGCAGAACGACGTAACGATTTGGACATTCTGCACAGAGATATGACCGAAGTGATTTCCATTGCTGAAGAGGCCCTCGCCAGCGACCCTGGTTCAGGAACGATTGCAGACCTTGCAGATCGCTATCAAGCCGCGCTGGACGAAGCCGTCACAGGCAACCCCATCGATTTTTTATCCGCTTCGCCGGATGTCAAACCAACCTTAGCTTCCACCTCATAGGACACTTAAAATGCCAAGTTATAACGCACCCGTTCGGGACATGAAATTCCTGCTTCACGAAGTTCTCGGTTTCGAAGACCTCACGAAATATGATGCGTTTTCCGAAGTCGATACAGATCTGGCTGATGCAATCATTGATGAAGCCGCCAAATTTGCGGAAGAAGTCCTGACGCCGCTTAATGTTGTGGGCGACCATGAAGGCTGTAAACGTCACGAAGACGGCTCCGTCACAACACCGACCGGTTTCAAAGACGCCTATAAGCAAATGACGGAAAATGGTTGGACATCGCTTTCCATGGACCCGGAATATGGCGGACAAGGCATGCCGGGCATGTTGCAAATTGCGGCCAGCGAGATGTGGACCTCATCCAATATGGCCTTTGCCATGTATCCCGGCCTGACAGGCGGCGCGATCAAAGCCATTCAAGTCGGCGGCTCGCCTGAGCAGAAGCAAACCTATCTGCCGAAAATGATGTCCGGCGAATGGACAGGAACAATGAACCTGACCGAGCCACATTGCGGCACGGATTTGGGCATGTTGAAAACAAAAGCCGTTCCGAATGGCGACGGCACATATAAAATTTCCGGCCAGAAGATTTTCATCTCCGCCGGTGAGCACGATATGTCAGACAACATTGTCCACCTTGTCCTCGCCCGTATCGAAGGCGCACCCGCCGGAACGAAAGGCATTTCTCTATTCATAGTGCCGAAATTCAAATTGGACGAGAATGAAAATCCGGGCGAGCGTAATGCCGTCTCTTGCGGCTCTATCGAAGAGAAAATGGGTATTCACGGCAATTCCACATGTGTGATGAATTATGACGAAGCCGAAGGCTATTTGATTGGTGAAGAGAATAAGGGCCTGCGCGTCATGTTCGTCATGATGAACGAAGCCCGTATCGGCGTTGGCCTACAAGGCCTTGGCCAATCTGAAGTTGCCTATCAGAATGCGGCGATTTACGCGAAAGACCGTATTCAAGGTCGCGCCCTGACCGGACCGCAAAATGCGGATAAAGCAGCCGATCCAATCATCGTCCATCCCGATGTGCGCCGCATGTTGATGGAAACAAAAGCCTTTAACGAGGCTGGCCGCGCCCTGCTCTATTGGGCCGCTAAGCATGAAGATATGGAAAAGCATTCTGGCGATGAAAAGCTCGCAGAAAAATGTGATGACTATCTCGGTCTGCTCACGCCAGTCGTCAAAGGTTACCTCACGGATATGTCCATGAAGACGACAATTGATTGCCAGCAAATTTTTGGCGGTCACGGATTTGTCGAAGAATGGGGCATGAGCCAATTCGTGCGCGATAACCGCATTGCTCTCATTTACGAAGGTGCCAACGGCATCCAAGCACTTGACCTCGTGGGTCGGAAGCTCGCCCGCAATGGTGGCCGCGCGCTGATGACACTCAACCAAGAAATTGGGGCGT
>CAZBDT010000146.1:0-5581 GCA_964490745.1 uncultured Algimonas sp. | reverse complement strand
GCAATGGCTTCGCCGTCTCCGTCGGGAATGCATAAATATTCTAGCGTTGTGACCGAGCCATCTGTTGGGCTTGTAAGGCTGACGGTCGCAGTCATTCCGTCCTCTTCCGTCAGATTTTGATAGGTGATTTCGGGCGATGATGAAGCGGTCATTTGAGCGCCAATTTCTTTGGCGCAGGCGGATTTAAAGCCGGGATCAATGCCCACTTCGGAGTCATATTGTTTTCCGGAGCCGTCGGCCTGACAGGCGGCCATGAAGGCTAAACATCCAAATAGGCTAAGTCGTGGGAGGTGTCGCATAAAAAGTCTCTCTATTTATTACGTTCTGAGTGTAACTGCACCGCGACTTAATCCGCTAGCATTTTTGTCGTCACTTCACCATCGGCATTACGTCGACAATCGAAGTCTAATCGGATCGTCCCGCCCGATGCGCGGTTGAGTAGCTCGACTTGCGCCAAATAGGCGTCAGGCTGCGACGTTGGCACATAGGTGATATTGGCCGCATCCGGGTCGATCATTCTGGCGGTGATACGCTCGCGGCAATCCGCTTGGAATTGGGCGGTCCGTTGAGCGGCCCGTTGGGCGGCCAAGTCAATTTCCGGTTCGATGATAATCGGCTTCTTGGATTGGACAGCCATCTTAGGCGTTCTACGTATGGCAGCTGCGGCCGGGCTGTCTGATAAGGCAGGCGTTTCCGACTCCGTGGCCAGGCTCTCTGACACAGCCGGTATTTCGGGAGCTGTGGCCGGGGGCTCTGACACCGCTGGCGTTTCGGCTTCCGGCGCTGCGGCTTTGTCCTGACAGGCGGAAAGCCCGAGCAGTGCGGCGCTCGTCAGGTAAAGCCAAAGGTGCAGTTTTGACCGTGACATAAAATCGATTCCTAAAACGTTTGCCCGAAAATGACGCTTCGTGTTTGAATGTCAGCTTAATGGAAATACGCGATTGAGAGAAGGTTGAGCTGCGGTAATCGCTGTCATAGTCGTTAATCATGGAAATTTTCTTTTTACTTATCCCGCTCATTATTATCTTGGCGGCCTATTTCCTGCGCGGGGATGGAGGTTTCACCCCGCCAGAGGTCTCTCCCATTCAAGATGCGGATTTGCGAGCCTTTGAGGCCGCGCCCTCGCTGTGGGTTAATACACCGGAAGCGGCGCTGTTTGGGTGTCTATGCCGTCAAATGCCGCCCGGCTTTCATGTGCATGGCAAGGTCCGCTTAGAAGATATTATCCGCGTTAAACGAGGCTTGGATCAAAAGGCCCGCTGGGCAGCGCGGGGGCGGGTCAAATCCCGCCATGTTGACTACCTGATCACGGACAGCGTCGGTCGTCCTATCTTGGCGATAGAACTGGATGGCCGCGCCCATAATCATAAAAATCCATCTCAATCTGACCAAGTGAAGACAGCGCTTTTTAAAGCGGCTGGTATTCCGCTGCGTCGAATCCTTGTGGGTGAAGATTTTGAAGTTAAAGCGAGACAGATGGTAGCCGAATTAAGCCCTTCTTAACTATAATCCGATTGGATGAAGACGGGGTAAGAGAGGGAAGAGTGTCGTGATCGGATTTATACGCCGTCGAAAATTATCAAATTTGGATGCCAAACTTGCCAATACGGATGCGCGCCTCGCCTTGTTGAAGATAGAACTTGCTGCGCAAATGGTAAAACTCGCCAAGCAAACAGAGGATCTCGCTCCATTAATACAGGCCGAAGAGGCTTTGTCAGCGGCACGAAACTATTACAGCGCTGATACTATTCCCGTTGAGTTGAACATGGTTCAAGTGGCGCTCGGCGATACCTTGTTGAAATTGGGCCGCGAACAGTCCGATAAAGATTCGATTGCGCGCGCAAAGACAGCCTTTCGCGATGCGATTACGCTGGCGTCCTTACATGGCGATGATGCGCTGCGCGAAGATTTGCGGGCAAAGATCAAGCTGGCCGATAGCCTCTTAGGACATCGCCCCAGAACGCCGCCACTCTTTCGCGCAGCTTAGGCAGACGCTTCTAGAGCTTTGCTTCTGACGCAAGGCTTAATTATCTTTGCTATAGCTCATGACGCCTAAAACATGGTCGTCAAATAGGTGACTATGCAGAGTCAAGGAGGGAGCCTGCCGCTTACAAATATCGAAGTAATAATTGTCAAAATAATCGCAAACATGCCGATCAAGAAATTTAGTTTGAACATGGTTTTGATTTTTGTAACCAGCCCCAAACTCTATCCCGATTTTAAGCAGTTTAGCTTTTGAACAAAATCAAAGGCTTATGTGAAATTTCAAAAGAATAATCCTCACCGCACCCAAATGGCCCTATAAACAGCTCATCGACGAAATTTCGTCTCGGTTTTTTTGAAAACCGCTCAGCCGTTTTTAGGTCCCCACTATGTTTCATCTTTTCCGTCGGTCACCTGACCGATATTCTGTGACGTCATCTGATGTCCCGCAGGGCAAAGCCGCGCGCCCGCTGCTTGCTACATCTTTTCCGCGCGCTTTATCTGCCCCGACGCAGAGCTATGCCGCTTTATGCCGCGACGGCTTTGCGCGTAATCCGATTGCCCATCGCTGCGTCCGCCTGATCGCAGAAAGCGCGGCCTCTATCCCCTTGCGCAGTTCTGACGTGGACGTCTCACGCGTGTTGACCCGCGCTTTGCCGGACCGAACAGCCGTGGAAACGCTGGAGGCTTTTTACGGCTATCTGCAATTGGGCGGGACAGCGTTTTTAGAAGCCGTGCTGAGCGGGGACGCGCCGCTGGCCCTGATCGCGCATCGTCCGGACAGTTTTCAAATGGGCCGAGACGGGCGAGGGCAGGCGACCGGGTGGGAGCAGCAAGTCGAGGGCCGCACCCGCCATTTCCCACGAGATCGCGCGACGGGGCGATGCGCGCTTTTTCATATAAAGCTGTTTAATCCGGTTGAGGATTGCCACGGTGTCTCCCCGCTCGCTGCGGCGGCGCAGGCCGTGGATTTACATAATCGCGGCGGGGTCTGGGCCAAATCCCTGCTTGAAAACTCCGCGCGGCCGAGCGGCGCGCTGGTCCATGATCCCGCCAGTGGTGAACGCCTGACGGATGATCAATTTGAACGGCTGAAATCAGAACTGGAATCTCATTATGCAGGCCCCCATGCGGCGGGACGCCCTCTGGTCTTGGAAGGTGGTCTGGATTGGAAAACAATTTCCATGTCGCCGACCGATATGGACTTCATTCAGTTGCGCCGCGAAGCCGCGCGCGAAATCGCGCTGGCCTTTGGCGTGCCACCCATGTTGCTCGGCCTTCCGGGCGATAATTCCTACGCCAATTACCGCGAGGCGAACCAAGCCTTTTGGCGGCAGACCATTATCCCGCTGGTGCAGAAAACGGCGTCGGGGTTACAGGGCTGGCTGGCGACATTTTATGGCGATGAGGTTCAGATTACGCCCGATCTCGATGCCGTACCCGCTCTGGCCGAAGAACGTGCCGTGCTGTGGAAACGTCTCTCTGAAGCACGGTTCATCAGTGAGGACGAGGCGCGCGCGCTAGCGGGATTCGAGGCGCGGGCATGAGCGATCCTGCTCACCCACGGCGCGGCTTTTATCTCGACCGCACATTGACCTTTAGCATCATCCTAACGCTCGTCGTGCAATCGGCGGGCGTTTTATTTTGGGCAGGTTCTGCCGCCGCGCGGCTCTCCGCCTTGGAAGTCAAAATCGAAACTCATTCGACCATCGCCGAACGGCTGGCGCGTTTGGAAGGGCAAACCAGCGAAATGGCGAAAAGCCTCTCGCGCATTGAGCGGGAGTTGTTGCGCGATGAATGATCTTTTTATTTCCGGCTATGCCAGCCGCTTTGATGAACCGGATTTATCCGGCGATATAGTGCGGCGCGGGGCGTTTGCGGCCTCTCTGCTGGGGCGGGTAGAGCCGTTTCCCATGCTCTTTGGGCATCGGACCGACACGCCCATAGGTGTGTGGGACCGCGTGGTCGAGGATGAGATCGGTCTGTTTGTGGCAGGGCGTATCTTAGAGGCTGACGCAACCACACGCCGGCTGATCGAGTCCCGCGCGGTGAACGGCTTGTCTATTGGCTACCGCACACAACGCGCATCGGACCGCCCATCCACTGGGCGCATCCTACATGAAATCGAACTTTGGGAGGTCTCTGTCGTCGCCTTCCCGATGCTGCGCTCTGCGCGGATTACGCAAATTGGCGACACCCCTACACCCAACGCATCTGACATAAGGAGAATTGCGTGACCCCTAAACTTGAATTAAAAGACACCTCTGCCTATAGGGGAGATTTGCGGCAAGCCAAGGCCGATTTTGCCGCGACCTTTGCAGCTTTCCGTGAGGCGAATGATAATCGCTTGGCCGCCCTAGAAGCTAAATCTTCTGTCGACCCGCTCTTGAATGAGAAGGTCGACCGCCTGAATGCGGCGCTGGAGGCCCAGACGAAACGCGTGGAAAATCTAACCCTCGCGCAAGCCACGCCGGGCTTTGGCAGTGAAGCGAAATCCGCCGACAGCCAAGCCTGGGCCAGCTTTATCCGCACGGGCGATACGGCCAATTTGGAAGGTAAATCCATAGCCTCCGGCGATGCGGATGGCAGCTTGATTGCGCCCATTGAAACAGAGACGCAGATTGATAGCGTGCTGGCCGAGACCTCGCCCATGCGGCGTCTGGCGACCATTCGCACGATCGGCGGGGCGTCTTTCCGCAAACCTGTCAGCACATCGGGCGCGGCCTCTGGCTGGGCGGGTGAAACCGAGGCCCGGGTCGAAACGGACACGCCGACGTTGGAACTGCTCGATTTTCCGACGGGCGAGCTCTACGCCATGCCCGCTGCGACGCAGGCTTTGCTGGATGACAGTGTCGCCGATGTCGATGCGTGGTTGGCCGAAGAAGTGCGCGATGTCTTCGCCGCGCAGGAAACGGCGGCCTTTGTCGGAGGCGACGGCGTGAATAAGCCGCGCGGATTTTTGACTGACCCCGGTTTGGGTGCCGTCGAACAAGGCGTGCTCGACACGGACGGTTTGATCGATCTGATTTACGCGCCGAAATCGCGTTACCGTTCCAACGCCAGCTTTGTCATGAACCGCCGCACGATTAATGCGGTGCGGAAGTTTAAAGACGCCGACGGGAATTATATTTGGCAGCCTTCACTCGCCGCAGGCGCGCCGTCCACATTGCTCGGCTATCCGTTGGTCGAGATGGAAGACATGCCGGACATTGGCGGCGGAGCAAGCTGTGTCGCCTTTGGTGATTTCCGCCGCGGCTATCTCATCGCTGACCGCCAAGGGGTCAGGGTCCTCCGCGATCCATACTCCGCCAAGCCTTACGTGCTGTTCTACACAACAAAACGCGTCGGCGGCGGTGTGCAAGATGCGGACGCGATTAAGGTGTTGCGTATTCAGTAAAATCTAAAAACCACCCCCTCCACCCATCGCTTCGCTCTGGACACCTCCCCCTTAGCGTTTTTTTAAAACGCATAGGGGGAGATGTCTGAGTGAAACGAAGACAGAGGGGGTAATCCTCCAATCTATATTTTTACACCCAACCCCAGAGCTCGCCATCCGGCGAGCTTTTTTTATGCCCAAATTTAGGAGCTTCCATGACAC
>CAZBDT010000145.1:0-5697 GCA_964490745.1 uncultured Algimonas sp. | reverse complement strand
AAGCTTGCGAATGATCGTGATCAGAAATTCCTCGAAGACCGCGCCTCTGCAGCGCCGTCACTCGAAGAATTCCCGAGCGAGATTGCTGACGACGCGTAGCGACCGAATGTCATCCGGGGGATGAAATTCAGCGTAGCGCCGAATGCGTGAGCATTCGGAGTGAAATTTAGACAAGAATAAAAAAGCCGTTCCATTTGGAGCGGCTTTTTTTTAATGAGTTTGAAGAATACTCTTACGCGTGCAAGACTAAACTATGAGCACGCATGACTGGAATAAATTACTTGTTGATCGCGGGCTGATGACAAGGTCTGAGGAGGATGATTTTTCCGAAAAACATAGAGTCTACCACCAAGCTAATTACAATTCCAACGGCAGCCAAATTGATAAATCGGAATTGGAGCCCTATTTCGGAAAACCGAATTTACAATACCATAGGCGCAAGCGGCAATATTTAGCCTTTCGCCATCCATCTATCGTGTACCTGATTTACACGATTTCGAATAGGCAGCCTGAAATCGTTCCGTGGATGGCAGGTCATAGTGCGAGACATAGCTTGATTATCTCACAACCGCATAATGGGACTTTTTTCGTTAATGCTGGATGTCCCGACCCTTGGGTGATTACGCTGTTCCCATATTGAAGTTACTGAGTAGTCATACGGAGGTGTTGAGTATCTATAGCAGCGGCAACGACGATCCTTGTTCATATCAACGATGGAAAGGTGGGAAATGTGTTCGGGCGTTAGAATGGGTTCCGCATCCTGAAAACTATGGAAAGCTTGTAGACTTTGGGACAAATGAGCCGAACGACCCAACTTATGATGAACGGCTTTGGTATACGGATGTAAACCGATCCCTCGAAGAGACTGGTCATGCGGGGCATCTGATCCCGCCTATGAAGTCGAAAAACGAAGAGGTTCTTGCCTGGAAAATTCACATGCCTGATATCTTGAATTAACGATTTGGTTTGAGAGAATTTTACGACTATCTCACCCGAAATATTCAATCTAAACGAACATCATGACCCAATATCACGTCTACGACGTTTTCACCGACACGCCTTTTGGCGGGAACCAGCTGGCCGTCTTCCCTGATGCGGCAAATCTTCCCGAAGACAAACTCCAATCCACCGCGGCAGAGTTTAATTTCTCTGAGGTCACTTTTGTCTATCCGCCAAAGAACCCAACCCATACAGCGCAGGTTCGGATATTCACGCCGACATCAGAAGTGGATTTCGCGGGGCATCCGACTATTGGCACTTTGATTGCGTTATCTGACCTTGGCTACAACTCGCCTATGATATTGGAATTGGGCGTCGGGCCGATTACGGGCGAGGTGACTCAAGCGGGCGCATCCTTCACGGCGACACAGAGTTTGGACATCCTCTCGCACCCCACTCCGGCCCTCGTGGCTGAGGCACTCCGGCTGCCAGAGACAGCTCTAAAAACCGACACGCATCCACCCGTCCAGGCTAGCATGGGCTTGCCATTCGTTCTCGTTGAATTGCGGGACAGGGTCGCTCTAGCAAACTGCGATACGAATATTGACGCGATACGCAGAGGGAATGCACTTTATCCAGCTGGTTTAGATTTCGCGGTCTTTGCCTATGTCAGGCAGGCTAGCCGCATCGACTCCCGCATGTTTGCGCCGCTGGATAATATCCCCGAAGACCCTGCAACCGGCAGCGCCTCTGCAACTCTCGCCGCGCTATTGACCGAGACGCTTAATGCCCCCCAGTCACTTTCCTTCACGCAGGGGGTCGATATGGGCCGGCCCTCTTATATTCAGGCTGACACAACCGTTAACCCGCTAACTGTCACGATAAAAGGGCAGGCGGTGAAGGTGATGTCCGGGCAATTTTTCTTATAAAAAACCCGACATCGCGAGGACGCCGGGCCTATTAATACTCTGGATTTTCATGGCCTATATGCGTGAGCTTTACTCAGCAACCTCAAAGCCACACTGACGTTGTTCCATCTTGATTTGTTTCGTCAAGCGTACAGCATTTTGTGCGTAAGCTTCTGTTACAGAACCAGAATTTACAGTCTTTCCGCGCAATGTGCTGACATTTTCGCAGAGGTGGAAGACGAGTTTTGAGCTAGATTTTGTGGCGCCATCTTTCGGAGCGATCCAATAGACCGTGTCGAGCCCGCCAGTGGCGGCCTCAACCGCTTCGGAATCGCGAACAATGTCTTGGGCCTGTTCAGCGACGGCCGGAGAGCAAGCCGTCGTCGGTTGTTTGGCGCGAATTTGCGCGGCACATTCATTCATGTCCTGCGTATATTGCTCGGTTGATGGCGGCTTGAAATCAATCCCGACCGTTGTCGCTAGTAAGGCTAAGACGACGCCAACGCCTCCGGCAATTTTCTTATTTTTCGGATCCATATCCTTGTCCATGAATATGAGAGCGAGTAGCGGAAGGAAGGCAATCACCGTGATGATAGCGCCGAGCTGATTTTGTACGAAAAATTTGAACGGTTCTGCTTTCGTCGCCGGATCGTGGCGGTTGGATTTTTTCCAAAGGACGCTTCCCAACATCGCAAAAATGGCTATCACGACAAGAAGGCCGATGAGTATGGCTAGGCCGCCACTATTGAACGTGTCCTTTAGAAGTAGGACAATCGCTGCAATTTCTGTTGCTATAGCGACGAACCAAGATCCACCTGCCATGAGACGGAGTTTTTTTGCTTTAGCTTTTTGATCTTGTGTGGCTTGCCAGGCATTTGTAACGTCAATTTCGGTTTCAGATTCAGGCGTAGTTTCGCTCATTATGTTCCCCTCCAGATGATGTATGAGACGTCATTAGCATTAATTTTTCAGTTGGTAATAGCGGAATTCGTTCTAGGGCGGAATCTTTAGTCGCCAGTTCACCGGATGTTCATCTTAATCCCATTCCGATTTCTACTGCTATCATGCAGGGGTATTGCGTGGGGACAGCGAGTGATATCCCCTGGTGAGCCGTTCTATAATCCGTTGAGTGCTGATGGAATAGAAAAAGATAAGGTCATGATTGTAATGACGGATGGGCATAATACAACACAGATCGAACAAGACTCGATCGCTGAGTCAGAATTCAGAGCCCCGCCCTACATCTCAAATGTTGCAGCAGATGAGATCGCGACGGAAGCGAATATGGCAACGCAGCGGACGTGTAACAATGCGAAGGCTGCCGGGATTGAGATTTATACAATCGCATTTCAAGTCACTGATACGTCAACCATTAACTTGCTTCGGAAATGTGCTTCCTCATACGATAAGGCCTTTACGGCAGATAGTAATGAGGACCTTATCCAAAGGTTCGCTAATCTCGCGTCTGAGCTCGAAGCTGAAATTCGCCTGATGCGATAGGAACAGAGGCCAGCCTTGAAATTAGGCTGATGTTCTAGCTCTTCTCAATGATCAGATTTATCAGAGTTTTGTTCTTTTTGTGAAGTACCGCTCTGAATGATTTCGAGAAAAACAATTTGTTTCTATCATAAAAAAAGCCGCCCCATTTAGGAGCGGCTTCTTCTTCTTTGCGTTTACCGTATTGATTAGCACTTATAATACATATCAAATTCAACCGGATGCGGGTGAAGTTGCAGACGGTGCACTTCTTCCATTTTCAAGTCGATATAAGCATCAATTTGGTCATCATCAAAGACACCGCCAGCTTTCAAGAAGTCACGGTCGCCATCGAGGTTTTCGAGGGCTTCACGAAGAGAACCACAAACTTGTGGAATGTCTTTCGCTTCTTCAGCAGATAATTCATATAGGTCCATATCCATTGGGTCGCCCGGGTGGATTTTGTTCTTAATGCCGTCAAGACCCGCCATGAGAAGCGCCGTATATGTAAGGTATGGGTTACCCGCTGGGTCAGGATAGCGAACTTCCAGACGCTTACCATTGCGTGAGGCTGTCCACGGAATACGAATAGACGCAGAGCGGTTACGGCTTGAATAGGCCAACATAACCGGCGCTTCAAAACCCGGAACCAAACGCTTGTAAGAGTTGGTCGACGCATTAGCAAAAGCGTTGATGGCTTTAGAGTGTTTAATGATACCGCCAATGTAGTGGAGGCACTGCTCTGAAAGACCTGCATATTCGTCACCTGCGAAGAGTGGCTGCTTGTCTTTCCAGATAGACATATGGACGTGCATGCCTGTGCCGTTATCATTCCACATTGGCTTCGGCATAAATGTCGCGGATTTGCCGTAAGCATGCGCAACATTCTGTACGATGTATTTATAAAGCTGCATCTGGTCACCCATGTTTAACAGGGTGGAGAATTGCATGCCCAGTTCGTGCTGTGCAGGCGCAACTTCATGGTGATGCTTTTCAGGACGCAAGCCCATTTCTTCCATAATGGAGAGCATTTCTCCCCGCATATCCTGGGCTGAGTCATCAGGTGGGACTGGGAAATAACCGCCTTTTGGACCCGGACGATGACCGCGGTTTCCGCCAACATATTCTGTGCCGGTATTTTGTGGCAATTCAGAAGAGTCGATAGAGTAGCCTGTTACGTTCTGCTCTGTGTTCCAACGCACATCGTCAAACACAAAGAATTCAGCTTCTGGGCCAAAATAAACTTCGTCACCAACTTTAGCTGAGCGCATATAGGCTTCGGCTGCTTTGGCTGTACCGCGTGGATCACGATTATAGGCTTCGCCTGTATCTGGCTCTAAAATATCACAGAAGACTGAAAGCGTGTCTTGTTGAAAGAATGGATCCATCTTTGCTGTCGCAGCATCAGGTAAGAGAACCATATCGGATTCATTGATATCTTTCCAACCACTGATGGAAGACCCATCAAACATTGTTCCGTCTGCAAATAAGTCTTCATCGACCAAATCTGAGTGGAAGGTGACGTGTTGCATTTTCCCGCGTGGATCGGTGAAGCGCAAATCTACGAATTTAATATCTTCGTCCTTAATTTTTTTAAGAAGCTTGGAAGCGTCTGACATTTCGATTTTCCCTAGTGGTTGGTAAGATTGTTTATAATGTTGCGATTAAAGCGCTGTGTCGCCTGTTTCACCTGTCCGTATACGGATGGCCTGAGACACATCTGATACAAAAATTTTGCCGTCACCGATTTTCCCGGTTTTGGCAGCTGTTTGGATGGCTTCGAGTGCTGCTTCAACTTGGTCGTCTGCAACAACGAGTTCGAGTTTCAATTTTGGGAGAAAGTCGACGACATATTCTGCGCCGCGATATAATTCTGTATGGCCTTTTTGGCGGCCAAAACCTTTGGCTTCTACGACGGTCATACCTTGCAAACCGACGCCCTGTAGGGCCTCTTTAACTTCGTCGAGTTTAAATGGTTTGATAATGGCTTCGATTTTTTTCATTTTGGCTACTCCGCAGTGTCCCTTTTAGCATGTGTGGATTAAATGACCCCAGCTTTAGTAGGAGTCGAGGGTGTGAAATGCAGAGATGGCTGTCTATCTTCCTGACGAAGCGAATTGCACAAATTTTAGTCATGTGCCCGTGGCAGCGATTAAAGCATGGGCGGAAATATCGTGAGGATTTCGTAAATCTATGGATTTATCGCCTCTTATTAGGCGTTGAAGAAATGCTATGATTCATTAAAGACAGCGGTCGAGACTGGATTTTTCCACACAGCCTGTGTTCGCGACTGCAGTTCACATGTGAAAAAGATGGTCTCCTAAAAACAGACATTTTGTCAACACAGACGCCCTTTGGCGTGTGATCCACCATC
>CAZBDT010000144.1:0-5739 GCA_964490745.1 uncultured Algimonas sp. | reverse complement strand
TGCGGGCCGCGTGACGGCTTCTGTTACAAGTGTTTCCACGGCTGCGGGATCAGGGGTTGCTGTTGATACTGCTTCAGGTTCTGACGTCGCATTGCAAGACATAAGGATAAGGGCTGCGCCAGTAAGACACGAGGCCGCTAATAGTTTTGATTTGCGCATAATATCTCGTCCATGCATATTAAAAGGACAGAGCCACATCATGTGAGAAAGTCACATATTGCGGCAATCCTTTCCGCTTTATTCTGTCGTAAACAGAGGGCAGAAAGGGCGCAATAGCTCTCCAACCCTGCGAAGGCTTAAACCTCTGTAATCTCGCGTTTTCATGCCGCGGTGAGACCAAAAGGACACAATCACGATGTCGAAACCCGGCTTATTGCTCGTAAACCTCGGGTCTCCCGATTCGCCGACGGCTAAAGATACGCGTCGCTATCTTGCAGAGTTTCTGCATGATTACCGCGTTATCGATACATCGCGCTGGATTTGGTGCCCGATCTTGCACGGAATTATCTTAAGGGTGCGCCCGAAAAAATCTGCTGAGGCCTATGAATCCATTTGGCATGAACCCACTGAATTTCCAGGCGATGAAGCGCCTTTAATTAGGATAACACGTGCGCAGGTTGAAGGCGTGCAAAAGCGATTAGGTAAGGGCGCTCATGTCGAAATTGCGATGCGCTATGGTAATCCGTCCATTGGCTCCGCCTTAGATACGCTGAAAGCCAAAGGCTGCAGCCATATTGCGGTGCTGCCGCTTTATCCGCAATTTGCGGGCGCTACGACGGCCTCAGTTTATGACGGCGTGGCTATGGCTTTGGAAAAGCGAATGGACGTGCCGGAATTGCGGTTCCTGCGTCATTATTATGACGATCCGCGCTATATTGCTGCTTTAGCAGACAGCGTGAACACGCATCTCGCGACACTCGATTGGACTCCTGATGTAATCATGACGTCCTATCATGGATTGCCGCAAAGCTATGTCGATAAAGGCGATCCTTATCAATCAGAATGTTTAGAGACGACTGATTTGTTGCGAAGACATATGGGGAAAACGGAAGAGCAACTTTATGCGACCTTCCAATCCCGTTTTGGCCCCAAGGCCTGGCTGCAACCTTACACAGATAAAACGTTAGAAGCCTTACCTGCGACAGGTGTGAAAAAGGTAGCGGTCATGATGCCGGGCTTTTCAGCAGATTGCTTGGAGACCTTGGAAGAAATAGCTATAGAAGCTAAAGAGAGTTTTGAAGAGCATGGCGGCACGCATTTCACAGCGATACCGTGTCTAAATGCGGATGAGGCACATCTGGATTTATTAGCTGATCTGGCGAAAGAGAGACTTTTAAACGGCTGGCTTTAATCGCTCAAATATATCTTCAATCGTTAGTGCGGTATCTAAGATAACATCCGACCCGATTGTTGCATCTGAAAGCGCGTTATAATCTTTCGCACGGGAGGCAAGAAGCTTGGGATAGCTTTCCAATATAGCCTCATTTGGGTCTTGGCCTGGTTTACAACTATAATGCCCGTTCCACATAAGCGGTTTGGGCTGCTTGAAATATTGAACCTTCAATCTGTCAACAGCATCCTCAGAGGCAGAAATATGTATGACATACCAATCTTTTACGAGATTTTTTTGAACTAATTTGTCTGTATAAATCACGCTTCCGGTCGTGTCTAAAATTGCATTGCCGACATCTCTATCAAGGGCTTTTTGTGTTGCGTCACTTTCTAATCGTTTCGACTCGGCCTCACGTTCTTCATACCCCTCGGAATAGGGCTGGCCCTGCCAAGCGGCGAACGCATCCATGTCATTATGACCGAGCTGTTCCCAAATAAGCTTGTCGACCTCGATAAGTTCAAAGTCAAAGGCCGTTGCGAGGCGCATGCCCGTATAGCTTTTCCCAATATTGGACATACCGACAAGCGCAATGCGCAAACATCCATCGGCATAGCGCCGTTCAAATTCGGCACGAGATAATTGCATTAAGCGTGTTTCGCCAAATAATCTGCCAGGTCGTCAAGCGCCGGCGTCATGACGTGAACGCGTTGTTTTTTCTGCATCGCCTTTGCGAGCGGGGCCGGCATCGGAATATCCGTATGCAGTATGCGTTCGACACTATCAGCAAATTTTGCCGGATGTGCCGTGCCAATGGTTATACGCGTAAAGGGATCAGTGACGTCTGATGCAAATTTTTCCATGGCCAGATGTCCAACGGCCGTATGCGGACACATCACATAACCCGTCTCAAGATGGACCCGTCTGATATGTCGTTCCGTCTCATCATCCGAGAAGGACGCCCCCCAACAGACGCTGACAATATCATCGTAATTCTCATCAAAGAGGGATAGAATTCGCGGAAAGTTATTGGGCCGTCCGATGTCCATAGCGTTTGAGAGTGTCGGCACGCTGGGGCGAGGTTCATAAACACCGTTTTCGAGGTAATCGACAAAGGGGTCATTCACATTATTACCAATGACAAATCGGTCAATAGGTGCGCCCATTTTCTTCGCGATGAGACCGCCCGTAAGGTTCCCCAAATTTCCGGAGGGAATTGAATAAACCAGGGGACGGTTCGGATAAGCGGCTTTGGCTTTTAAGGCTGTCCAGAAATAATAAAAGCTCTGTGGAATAACACGGCCCACATTGATGGAGTTCGCACTCATCAAATTATGTTTTTCAGCCAGCTCCGTATTTCCAAAAGCAGCTTTCACCAAATGCTGGCAATCATCAAATGTGCCGTCGACTGAAATCGCTTTCACATTAGACCGAGCATTACCCATCGTGGTGAGTTGTTGTTCTTGGACTTTACTGACGCCGCCTTTTGGGAAGAGGATAAAGACTTTGATGCCGTCTTGATCTAAAAAGGCGTCACCAATGGCGCCGCCTGTATCACCGGACGTCGCGACCAAAATCGTGCGTTTCTGCTGGGTCGCTGACATTAAATGACTGGCGGCGCGGCCCATAAATCTCGCGGCAAAATCTTTAAAGGCGAGGGTGGGGCCATGAAAGAGTTCTAGGACAAAGTCCTCTGCATCCGGAGCCATTGCGGGATGTAGTTCGTCACCTGTTAGCGTTACCATTGGCACGTCAAAATTATACGCATCGCGACAAAGGGCTTTGAGGGCGTCGCGTTCAAACCGTTCATCTGTGAAATGTGTTGCTAATTCAGCTGCACAATCCGCGAAAGATATAGCGCCCAAGCGTGCCGTTTCCTCAGGCGTGAAAAAGGGTATTTTGTCAGGCATCCAAAGCCCGCCATCAGGCGCAAGGCTGGCAAGTAACGCGTCGCCAAAGGAGGCTTTTATTCCAGAATCTGTATTCGAGTGGTAATTCATGCGCGCTCCCATAGCGCAGACAGCAATTTGCGCAAGGTTTTACCTCTGACGTATTGTGTGTGCGAGAATATTAACCATTGTGGCATGGGCGGGCGTATCACCTATATTACTAATTCGATGTGGGCGATCCGCATGATAGCGCAGGGTTTCACCAGCGCTTGCCGACCAACTTTCATTTCCGACGGTCACTTCTAGCTCTCCCGTCAGCACGCTCAAATTTTCGATCGAACCTTGAGGATGTGGAGAGCTTTCTAATAGGCCGCCGACTTCGGCTTTGAAATCATACCATTGCGCAAATTGAATTGTATCGAGTGAGCCGATGATGCGAAGTTCGCACAGTCCGTCCTCTGATTTCAGATGCGGCGTATCTTTAACGCGCGAATGTTGGACGAGGGCGCTTTGCTCGGGCGTATCTGACACCATGGCTTCAACACTAGTGCCTAGTGCCTGAGAGAGACGTGACAAGGTTGCCAATGTTGGATTCGTTTCATTCTTCTCAATTTGCGAAATCATAGACTTGGCAACACCGGACAAATTGGATAGATCGCCCAGCGACATTTTATCTGCTCTGCGCAATCGTTGAATCGTTTGTCCGAGTTTTTCAGACAAAGCTTCCGTTTCTGGGCAGTGTTCGCGTTTTTGTCTGGGCATAAACTTTTCGTGTAAGAGTGGATTTACGTCACACTGTTCTATATATAGAACGTGACTGTTCAATCAAGTGAACACATTAGACTGGACCTATTGAGCCCCTATGCAATATTTGCCCATACATTTTGACACGCGTGGCGTCACAATTTTGGTTGTAGGGGCTGGCCCTGCGGCTGAAGCTAAATTGCGTACGCTTCTGAAAACCGAGGCAAAGCTCGTTGTTGTGTCTGAAGATATGAGCCCTGAGATTAGTCGTTGGGCGGAGCAGGGCAAAGTAAAGCATGAAGCGCGGGCTTTTATCGAATCTGATCTGAACGATGTCTCTTTAGTCTATGCGGCGACCGAAGATGACGCATATAATGGGCAGGTTGCAGATATGGCAGCGGCGCGACAGATTCCGGCCAATGCAGCGGACTTCAAATCAGCCTGTCGCTTCATCACGCCTGCATTGGTTGACCGCGCACCTGTCACAGTTTCAATCGGTACAGAAGGCACAAGCCCGGCTTTGGCGCGTGCGCTAAAGGCGGACTTGGAAACACGACTGCCGCCCGAAACAGGACGATTTGCATTAAAAACCAGAGAGTTGCGTGCAAAAGTGAAAGCGCTCATGCCGGACCTCGCAGACCGTCAACGGTTCTGGGCAAAAATTTTAGGCGGTAAAGACCTCACGGCACAGCTTCGCGTGACCGAGGCTGAGCTGGAAACTCAGGTTGAAGGGCAACTCAATGATAAAGATGAGATTGCGGGCAAGGTCTTATTGGTCGGCGCAGGACCGGGTGATCCGGATATGCTGACAACAGCAGCCCGCCGCGCGCTCCATGCGGCCGATGTCATCGTCTATGACCGGCTTGTCAGCGACGGCGTGATGGAGTTGGGCCGACGAGAGGCAGAATATATTTATGTTGGTAAGACGCCGGGCGAGCCGTCTATTGGTCAGGCCGCGATCAATGACATTCTGATTGAGAAAGCGTCTGAAGGTTTGGCTGTGGTCAGGCTGAAATCAGGTGACCCTCTCATTTTCGGTCGTGCGGACGAAGAAATTGACGCGCTGCAATCAGTCAATATTCCTGTGCAAATTATCCCTGGAATCACCTCTGCGGCGGCGGCGGCGGCGGCGATTAACGCCTCACTGACAACACGCGGGACGAATAAAGCGATATCGCTGCTGACCGGGCATGATGCGAAAGGTTTTGCCGAACAAGATTGGGCGTCTCTTGCCAGACCGGACGGGCGGGCGGCTGTCTATATGGGTGTCGGCGCCGCGCGCTTTATTCAAGGGCGTTTAATGTTACATGGCGCCGAATCTGACCGTCCAGTCACTATTGTTGAAAATGCCTCCCGACCCAACCAAATAATTGTCTACACAACGCTTCACAATTTACCCGATGATATAGAGTCCGCCGGGATTAAAGGGCCGGCTATTTTGCTGATCGGATATGCGGAGCGCCGCGCCGAAACTGAAACACGAGTTGCGATATGAGTACTTTAAAACATAAAGGCAAAGGTCCGCAGGCCATGACAGCGAATGAGCTTCGCGATGGCTATAATGTTTGGCTGGATGAAAATCTGGATTGGTCCCGCGATTACGCCAAAGCGCTGCGCACAGAGGACCAAGATTTGATTGATCGCATGCAGCTCAAGGCTGAGACGGATGAGGGGAAAAACCTTGTCGTCGGCACTTACTTTATCGACGTTGAGGCGGATACAGGCCTACCTGCGCGTTACCGTGAGAAGTTCCGCGTGAATGGCCCGTCCTATGAT
>CAZBDT010000143.1:0-5802 GCA_964490745.1 uncultured Algimonas sp. | reverse complement strand
CGTCGCGTGGCCGGGGCTTAGAAAAACATCGCCGCAGGTATTGCAATTGAGCGCAACTCAAATGCACGGCCCCGCGTAAAATAAACTAACTCTTTGGTCTCCATCGCGGAGGCCGAACTCTGCGGACGGTCCTAGTTATCGGGATATCGCACAATTGATTTTTCCTATTGGAAAATTCAATCAAGCTGCACACAGGATTGTCAGCCGCACCTTTCCCCCTGCTTGCTGTTTAAAACCGTATTTAAGTCCAAACTTCGAAACCGAACCGAGGGCGTGAATCGATCTCCTTCATAATTCTGCAAAGATCAATTCTGTCTGCTGTTTGAAAGCTTGCACATCCGTCTTGCCAAGCCGCATCAATTCGTCTAGAGGTCACTCAACAAAAATATAATCCCACCGCACGAAGATGCGGAACGGGCGGCCCTCGGGTCGCTTTTTTTATTGCCTGAAATTGGGCAGAAAGGTGCTTCATTCGATGAAGACCAAAACAAATATTGATGAGCGGATTCTCGCTTTGGCCGAACCGATTGCGGCGGATATGGGCCTGCAAATTGTGCGCGTGCGGGTCATGGCGGGCAAACGCCGGACCGTCCAGATTATGGCCGAGCGCATCAGTGACGGGATGATCCATATTGATGAATGTGCTGCGCTGTCGCGTGAGCTGTCCTCTGTCATGGAAGTCGAAGACCCGATTGCGGAAGCCTATATGTTAGAAGTCGGCTCGCCAGGCCTCGACCGCCCGCTGACCTCTCTCGATGATTTCACGACTTATGAAGGCTATCTCGCAAGGCTGGAACTGGATCGCTTGGTCGAAGGCCGCAAACGCTTTCGCGGCGTCTTGGCCGGGGTCGAAGACGACCATGTCGATATTAATCTCGACGGTGAAACCGATAGCACGGCCTCCATTCCCTTTGATTGGATTTCGGAAGCCAAGCTCCTCATCACCGATGAGCTGATTAAAAAAGGCCAAGAGGCCAAAGAGGCGGCGGAAAAAGCCGCTGCTGACCAAAATAATTCAACTGCAGATGAAGGAGACACATAATGTCCACCGCAGGAATTTCCGCCAATAAGCTGGAGCTTCTCCAGATCGCCAAAGCTGTGGCGAATGAAAAATCCATTGACGAGTCTATCGTCTTGGAAGCGATCGAAGAAGCGATCCAAAAGGCCGCCCGTCTGCGTTACGGTGCAGAGCTGGATATTCGCGCCAAGATCGATCCCAAAACGGGCGAGCAAACTTTGCGCCGCGTGATCTCTGTTGTCGCTGATGAGGAGGTCGAGAATGAAACAACACAAGTTGGTCTTTCCACAGCCCGCATGGATAATAAGCTGATGGAAATTGGGGATGAAATTTCTACATCTCTCCCGCCGCTGGAATTTGGTCGCGTCCAAGCGCAAATGTCCAAGCAAATCATTATGGGAAAAATCCGCGAGGCAGAACGCGCGCGTCAATATATGGAATTCAAAGACCGCGTCGGCGAAATCATCAATGGTATCGTCAAGCGCGTTGAATATGGCCACATCATTGTTGATCTCGGCCGCGCCGAAGGTGTCATCCGTCGGGACCAAGCTCTGCCGCGTGAGAATGTCAAAGGCGGCGACCGCATCCGCGCTTATATTATGGATGTGCGCGAAGAACCGCGCGGCAGCCAGATTTTCCTCTCCCGCGCCCATCCGCAATTCATGGCGCAGCTCTTCGCGCAGGAAGTGCCGGAAGTCTATGAAGGCGTGATCCAAATTGTCGGCGTTGCGCGCGATCCCGGCTCCCGCGCCAAGATTGCCGTTTTCTCAAATGACAGCTCGATCGATCCTGTCGGGGCCTGTGTTGGTATGCGCGGGTCCCGCGTTCAGGCTGTCGTGAATGAGCTGCAAGGCGAGCGCATCGACATCATTCCTTACACAGAGGATATGGGGACATTTATCGTCAATGCGCTACAGCCTGCAAATGTCACAAAGGTCGTGATTGACGAAGACAAAGGCAAGATCGAAGTCGTCGTGCCGGAAGAGCAGCTTTCGCTCGCCATTGGGCGTCGCGGTCAAAATGTACGCCTCGCCTCACAACTCTCCGGTTGGGCGTTGGATATTCTGACAGAAGCACAAGAATCAGAGCGTCGTCAGAAAGAATTCCAAGAGCGCTCCGAGCTCTTCATGACGGGTCTCGATGTCGACGAAATGGTGGCGCAACTCCTCGTCTCCGAAGGGTTTGAGACTATGGAAGAAGTTGGCTATGTCGCACTGGAAGACCTTACTTCTATTGAAGGCTTTGACGACGAAACGGCGGAAGAGCTGCAAGCCCGCGCGCGTGAATATCTTGAGAATATCGCATCCGAGCAAAATAATAAACGGATCGAGCTTGGCGTTGAGGATGAGGTTCTCGAAATTGACGGCGTGACCTTGCCGATGGCCGTTCGCTTTGGCGAGAATGAAATCAAAACTGTTGAGGATGTAGCGGGTCTCGTCCCGGATGATCTTAATGGATATTCCGAGTTTAAAAATGGCGAGCGCGTCCATGAAGAGGGCATGATCGAAGAGTTCAAACTGACTAATGAAGAAGCCACGCGCCTCATCATGATGGCGCGCGTCGCCGCAGGTTGGATCGAGGCTTCGGCTCTGGAAACACCGGAAGAAGAAGAGGCTGAAGCAGGCGAAACGGCAGAAGACACAAGTGCTGAGCCAACAGCCGAAACGCTCTTTAATTAAAAACCTAAGTCAATTTAGAGCGGAATTTCGTTCTACGTAGGACAATGTTAATTTTACAAAGCCGCGCCTTCTCAGGCGCGGTTTTTTTGTTTTGAGGCGGGGGTGAGCGCATCGTCAATTTATGCGCTATGAGATTTCAGCATCAAAAAATCTGAACCCTATGTGAATACAGACTGATTTTAAAATTCATGCTACATTCATCATTTTGAGCCGATGCGAACCGACCTACTCAAAAGGTTAGCAATGGAAATCGTCTTATATATCGTCGTCATGGTGTTGGGGTGGATGCTCTTTCGCCTGCGTACCGATGGGCCGGATCACGATTCAAAGGATTTATAGCGTGCAACGATAAATCGACTGTGATTTGACTCTTATGCCAAATTCAAAGAGCGTGGCCCCAGAATATGCGAGAGAAACTTTATGTTCATGCACTTGGCCCAAGCTCAGAAAACTGTAGCTGAGATCCCATCGACATCGGCATCTTTGGAAATTGTGAACCTCAGCCGTCGCCGCTTTGTTCAGGGTGCAACGGGTGCGGCCTTCATGCTGGCTCTCTCAGCCTGTGCGCCGTCCAAACCCAGTTCGACCTCCGAAGCTCTAGCCCCAATCCCTGATAACTCAGCTGTGGAGACCGGACCGCTGGTTCTGATTTCTATTGCCGCAGACGGGCGGACGCAGATCACCAATCCGCGCTCAGAAATGGGGCAACATGTTATTACAACAGTTGCGCAAATGATCGCGGATGAGTTGGATGTTGCTTGGGATATGCTGGAAATTAAACAGGCCGTGGGCGACGCAAAATATGGCGACCAAAATACGGATGGCTCAACCTCTGTACGCAATCACTTTACGCGCTTCCGCATGGCAGGCGCCACTATGCGTCAAATGCTGACCCAAGCGGCGGCGAATGAATGGGGCGTGGATATTGCGGAATGCTCCAGTGAACTCGGCGTCATTAAACATAGCTCCGGCGAGACCCTGACATATGGTGATGTTGCGGCAGCGGCGAGCCATCTTGAGGTTCCGGCTGAAGAGAGTGTGACACTCAAATCCCGAAAGGACTGGCGCTATATTGGCAAAGACCAACCGTCTTATACCATTCCAAAAGTTATCCGCGGAGAGGGGACTTACGGTATTGATGTGCATATTCCCGATATGCTCTATGCCGTGGTGGCACGTCCTCCGACTGTTTTTGGCAAAGTAAAATCGCTCGATGACACGGCGGCCTTGGCTGTTCCCGGCGTAACCCAAGTCGTTCAATTGCCGGACCCGCAAGGTGAAGCTGCCGCGTTTCAACAGTTAGGCGGTGTGGCCGTCATCGGCACGGATACATGGGCGGCGATACAAGGCCGCGACGCGCTGGACATCGAATGGGACGCGGGCGCACATGGCGATTATGATTCTGAGCGCTACGGCCAAAAACTCCGCGCTACGGCTCGTAAGTCGGGCGCAGTGAAATTAAAACGCGGCGATGTCGACGCGGCCTTTGGAAGCTCGGCGAAAACGGTGACGGCCGATTATTACGCCGCGCATCTCTCGCAATCACCGATGGAGCCCCCCGCAGCGACCGCTAAATGGACGGACGGCAAAGTCGAATGCTGGGCCTGTACGCAAAACCCGCAAGCGGCGCGGAGTACGGTTGCGAATATTTGCGGCGTGCCGGAAGACGACGTCACGATAAATGTCACCCTTTTGGGCGGTGGTTTTGGACGGAAATCAAAACCGGATTTTGTCGTGGAAGCCGCTTTGATCGCACGCGCGGTCGGTGCGCCCGTCAAAGTGACTTGGACCCGCGAAGATGATGTACGCCATGGATATTTCCACGCCGTATCAGCACAGCATATGAAGGCGGGCTTAGATGATGCGGGCAAGCCTGTGGCCTTGCTGCATCGCACAGTCTTTCCGTCTATCAACTCGACCTTCGGTCCTGCGGATGAAGGTTCCGATTTTGAATTGTCACTTGGTGCTACGGATGCGCCTTGGGCCGTTCGGAATTTCCAAGTCGAAGTTGGCAAAGCCAAAGCTCATATCCGCATTGGTTGGCTGCGCTCGGTCGCAAATGTCTATCACGCCTTTGCAAATCAGAGTTTCGCGGCAGAACTTGCTCACGCGACTGGTCAAGACCCGAAAGACTATTTGCTGGAAATGCTAGGGCCGGACCGCAATATCGATTTTTCTCAAGACGGTGTGCAATATCCAAATTACGGCGCGTCACTGGACGAACACCCTGTCGATACAGCCCGTATGAAAGCGGTTCTAAATAAAGCCGCCAATATGGCGAATTGGGGACGAGCTGTTCCCGAGGGTCACGGTCTCGGCATTTCCGTCCACCGGTCTTTCCTGTCTTATGTCGCGACAGCGATTGAAGTGGCCGTGGATGCGGATGGTAAGATTTCATTCCCCGGTATTTGGGTCGCCGTCGATGCCGGAACTGTGGTCAATCCAGCCAATACAAAAGTGCAGATGGAAGGCGGTGTGCTCTACGGGATTTCCAATGCGCTTTACGGCGAAATCACAGCGAAAAATGGCGCCGTCGTCCAAGGCAACTTCCCGGAATGGCGTGTCATGCGTATCAATGAGGCCCCGCATAAGGTCGAGGTCCATATCATGGAAAGCGACGCGCCTCCCGGCGGGGTCGGCGAACCCGGAACCCCGACGGCAGCGCCAGCTTTGGCCAATGCCATTTTTGCGGCCACGGGTCAGCGATTACGGTCCCTGCCGCTGCTTGGTCAAAATGACCGCTTAGACATGACGAAAGAGGGGTAAGACCATGGCGATTACACTCAAAATCGACGGGAAAAATAAATCAGTCGAGGCGGCGGAAGGCACACCGCTCCTCTGGGTCTTGCGCGATCATCTGGGTCTCACGGGAACGAAATTTGGCTGCGGCGTGGCGCAATGCGGGGCCTGTACGGTCCATGTGGACGGCGTGCCGATCCGCTCTTGCATTACGGCTCATGAGGATGTGGAAGGCAGCGACGTCACAACCATCGAAGCCGCCAGCGGCAAAGTCGCAGAGGCGATACGCAGCGCATGGGAAGAACTGGCCGTGCCGCAATGCGGCTATTGCCAAGCCGGACAGATCATGAGTGCGATTAGCTTGCT
>CAZBDT010000142.1:0-5852 GCA_964490745.1 uncultured Algimonas sp. | reverse complement strand
GATTTGCAATCCGGTGCGTCACCACTCCGCCATGGTACCTCGCGTGGTGGAAGCGTCGCTATAATCACATGCGTCGCTATCCGCAATAGCTGATTGCGGTGAGTGCAGTGCGGGGCTATAGCGCCCTCTGAACTGATGGTTCGCATAGATTTAAACTTAGACTGAGTCCGCTGACATGACTGATTTCTCTGCTGCCCGTGATGCGATGGTCGAATCACAAATCCGCACATCCGATGTGACAGATCTCGATATATTATCGGCGTTCCGCCGTACAGAACGTGAGAACTTTGTGCCAACGGCGCGCAAGGCACTGGCCTACGCAGATTGTCAGGTTGAAACGGATGAAGGTCGGGTGATGCTTTCCCCGCGGGATTTATCGAAAATGATTCAAGCGGCTGACATTACTTTAGATGATGTTGTTTTAGATCTGGCCTGTGGGCGCGGCTATTCAACAGCGATTTTGGCGCAGCTCGCGGATACAGTTGTTGGGTTGGAAACGGATGAAGCCGCCGTGGCGCGCGCAACAGAACTATTGATTGATGCAGATATTTCAAATGCGGCTGTAGTTCAGGGTGATCTAAAATCCGGCGCGGCTGAACATGGCCCCTTCAATGTCATCTTTGTCGGTGCGTCTCTTCCAAGGTTGCACGAAAATTGGGTGTCTCAACTGGCGGATGGCGGGCGTTTGGTCTGCATTATTCAAAATGGGCCAGTAGGCCGTGTCACGGTTTTCACAAAATCGGGCAATGCTATCGGCGAGACGGTGGCGTTTGATACGAGTGCGCCTTACCTGCAAGGTTTTGAGCCCGAAGCTGAATTTGTCTTTTAAGATTTCAGTGTTGCGTGTTTCTCGCGCGCCAAGTCTTTAGATCCCGATTCATTTGTGAGAGTCTGAACCCACGCCCCGTCAAAAGTCGTTTAAAATCCGCCAAATGGTCGAAATGCTGAATTTGACGGTGGTAATAATTCACATATTCTAACGCCGCGAGGGTCGCCGTTATTGTTGCCACGACACGATCTCCAGTACCTCTTGCGAGCGCGTATGGCCACCAAGACAAAATAGTTAAAAGACAGGCGATCACTGTTAAAACTAGCAGCGGTGTTTGCATATAATGGGCCCATTTCAATGCCGTTTCCAAAGGCTGGACGTCTCTACGAAATTGCGCATGTTTTCCACGCCAGTAAAGCCCGCCAATCAAGAGTAGCCCGCACATAGCTATCATCGTGAAATAGCTCATCCATCCAACTGGACTGCCAGCTATATTGGCAAAATAAAACATTACGGCCGGGACAATTCCAACATTAGCGAGTTCCATTTTCCAATAAGAAGAAAGTCGTTTTTCGAGTTTGTTGCGTGAGGCTGTCATAAATGTCTGGGTTGCATGTCTTGGAATGTGCAATCTTCGTTCTACGCGTTGGATTTTGATTTTAATTCTCTTTTCGACACATCATACAATGCTGTATAGGCAGAAATCTATGATCAACAGGTTCTATAAAAACTTTTCGCCCGTATTGAGATCGTTAGAAAGCATTCGACAGGAGCTTTGTTGTGTCTTTCCGTAGCGTTTTTATTGCAATCTTTTTGGGTGCCTGTGTCCTAACGACATCGGCACAGGCAGAAGACCTCCAATCGGCTTTGGTATCTGTCTATGAAACAAATCCGAGATTATTGGCTGAGCGCGCACGCCTGCGTGAAATCGATGAAACCTATGTGCAAGCCCGTGCTCAAGGTCGTCCTACTATTGGTGGAACGGGCTCTATCTCACAAAGCCGGGTAAATTTCCCCGGCGGCGCAGCGGTCTTTACGAATGGGGCTCAGACAGGTGATATAAATGTATCAGGCCGTCCGAATGATCTGAATCTTCAAATTGTTCAGCCGCTCTATCAAGGTGGCCGCGTTAAAGCGCTAAAAGAACAAACCAAATTAAGCATATTGGCCGCGCGGGAAAATCTACGCGCGCAGGAAAATCAACTCTTTCTTTCTGCGGCCAGAGCTTATGTAGATGTGAGACGGGATATGGAGGCCACACGTATTCGTCGAAATAATATCCGAGTATTGTCGCGCCAGCTGGAGGCGGCAAAGGCTCGCTTTGATGTCGGGTCCGGAACCCGTACTGATATTGCGCAATCGGAATCGCGATTGGCGCTATCTGAGGCGGGGTTGGCGCAAGCCGAGGCGCAACTCGCCGTTTCCAAAGCGACCTATGAACGATTTGTTGGACGTCCGCCCATCACCCTGAAGGCGCCCCCCATATATGCCTTGCCGCTCAGCTTGCCGGAGGTCATTACTGCGGCGCGTGAAAATAGTCCCTTATTAATTGGCGCTTATTTTAATGAAGCCGCAGGACGCGCTGCGATAGATGTGGCCAAAGCCGCAGGACGGCCAACCGTGTCTATTTCCGGGGGATTGTCCAGACAGCGTGAACAACTCTCGCAATTACAATCGATTGATGCGGCATCTATCACGGCGCAGGTCACAATCCCGATTTATGCGGGTGGTGCCAACACATCACGCCGTCGTCAGGCAGAACATGCGAAAACCCGCTTGGCGTTTGAGACACGAGATGCTGAATTAGGAGTCGATCAGGCGGTCACGCAAATATGGGCGCAGTTAAAGGCTGCAAAAGCCAGCTTAGAGGCGGCAAAACGCCAAGTTGCTGCGGCTAATCTAGCTTTTGAAGGTGTCACTTTGGAACAATCCGTTGGGACCCGCGATCAATTAGATGTTTTAAACGCGGAGCAGGAAACGCTGAATGCACAGCTTTCGGTCATTGAGGCAGAGAGGAATGTCAATGTCGCGACTTATGAATTGCTCTCGACGATCGGCGTGTTTGATGCGCAAGGCATCCGTCTCCCCGTGGAAGGATATGATCCGAATGCAAATTTGGAGTGGGTCCGGTATCAGGGGCTCACGGAAAAAATAGACCGATATGCGCCTGAATTTGTTAAAAGACTTGATCGGAAAATGCCCGATAGGTTTGACAAACCCGTAGGTTGGGACTCAATCGATACGCTGGATATTGTAACAGAACCCGTTCAACCGCCTTCAAAACCGCCCTATAGCCCTCTATTAGATGTGGATGGTGACGGAAAAATTGATGAAAATTACATTCCTGACGATTCTCCCGTGGATTGAACAGTTGCGTCGCTGGACAAGTGAGAGGTGTTGTCTTAACAATATCATTGAAAGATTAAGCCGTCGGGGGACCGCTTGATTGACTCAATTTGATGTCGAGCAGTTGCGGGATTGTGATTTATGTCTGAACAGACACCAGATTCGTCGGAAAACCTCAGCGGGGCAGAGCCCAGCATGGAGGATATTCTAGCCTCTATCCGTAAAATCATCTCTGATGATGAACCTGTCGCGATGGAATCCCCCGAAGACAGTGTAAAGCCAGCTATAGATGCAGTTCAGGTCCCAAATCCTATTGAGAGCTTGATGGAAAACGTGGCTTCGCATGATAAGGCGGCCCAACCATTGCGTTCGCCACACATGTCAGCTCCTGAAGCTGAAAGCGTAGATCTTGACATAGATGATGTCTTGGCAGGTTTAGATGACGATGTTTTGGCTTTTAATGCAGATGATAATTTAGCCGGTAACAACACAGCAGAAGCTTTTGAAACGTCAATATCTGATGTCGAAGAAACATCTAATTCTGATGGCATCGATGATTTTGACGTTGATAAACTACTGGCCAAACTTGATCCGGTTGAAACGGATTTGCAGATTCTGGAAACAGATGGACCCATCGCTGGAGAGATTGATGATGTCTTCGCCACTCTCAAAGATGATATCCCTCTGGCGTCTGAAACTGTCGTGCCGCTCACATCCAACGCGGCTGAAATCACGACTGATGAACAGCTCGAAACAATTGTGGCTGATGATGATATTGAAATGGATGCCCTGCTAGATGACATATTGATGATGCCGCTTAACAGCGGGGAAGCAAGCGATGGCGATGTTGTAAGTTCTGATCCTGCAGAGGTAGCTGCGACACCTTCAGCCGTCGAAGAACAATCGGATTTGGACCTCGTAAAATCATTGATTGCTGACTTGTCTGACGATGATACGCCGGAAGCCGATGAAGATTTAGAGGCCTTGCTCGCCATACCCGAGATTGAAGATGAAGCGAGTGTGAAATCATCTGATCTGGCCGCATTAGAAGCCGAAGTTGAAGCAGAAGCAGAAGCCGCGCAGGATGAAGGCGAGATCGATATTTTGGGCGATATTCTGAATATGACGCTGGATGATGAACTTCAAACACATCCTGAAGATATTGAGGTCACACCTGCGGATCAGCCGGAATTCGCGGAAGATCAACCCATCGAATCTCTCGATGATGTCTTCGCAGCTGAACAAAATAATATTGAAGAGAATGCAGAATATACGGAAGAGGAAGTAGAGGAGCTCCCAAGCTTGAGCGAGATCGCCGCCGCTGCCGAGGCTGATGCCGTGGCCGTAGAAATGGGTGAATTTGAATCTGAGACTGAGCCTGAGCTTGAGCCTGTTGAAGCCGTCGAAACCGTAACTGCATCAGAGGCCGTTATGGCAACGGCTGGCCTTAGCGCTGTTGCCGGCGTCACACTGCTGGATGTCACCCCATCGGATGAGGCTGAGCCCGAAATCCACGTTGAGACTGAAATTGAGGCGGTAGAAGCCGTTACTGAAACTGTTGAAGTTGAAACAGCTGCAGTTGAAGCTGAACCAATCGTGGCTGAAGCTGTAACACCCGAATCCCCCTCTGAACCTGAAACATTACCCGAATCCAAATCACTCCAGGAGACTTCCATGCCCATAAAAGCCGTCAAAACAGACGCCATTTTGGACGATGTAACAGAGGCGGCCACAGCAGGCGCCTTTGCCGAACTGAACCAAGTTGTCGAAGATAAAGCCATTTTCAATGAACGCGGACCTCGCATTGGTGATATGGTACAAGAGGCGCTGCGTCCTATGTTGAAAGAATGGCTGGACGCCAATCTCAAAGGAATTGTTGAGCGCGCCGTGACGAAAGAGGTCAAGCGCATCTCATCCGGCAAGTAAGCCCCCCCACATCGCTGTCGGCGTTCGCCGTGTAATGCCTGTTCATCATCCATTGTTGTGATGGAACAGAAAATGCACTAGGCACGTCAAAAAATTCACCCGTTCCCTCGTTTTGGGGGGCGGGTTTTGCGTTAGTAAGAGACCATCATGCTCGAAAAATCATTCAACCCGACCGAGGCCGAAGCCCGCATTTATAAAATGTGGGAAGAGAGCGGTGCGTTCAAACCGCGCGCCGCGAAACCGACGGACACAAAGAATGATAATTTCTCCATCGTGATCCCCCCGCCCAATGTGACGGGTAGCCTGCATATGGGTCACGCGCTGAATAATACGATCATGGATATCCTTGTCCGCTATCACCGTATGACAGGGAAGGCGACGCTCTGGCAGCCGGGGATGGACCATGCGGGCATCGCGACGCAAATGGTCGTGGAACGCAAACTCGCTTCCGAGCAAAAATACCGCAAAAACATGACGCGCGAGGATTTCCTCAACCATGTTTGGGCGTGGAAAGAGGAAAGCGGCGGCATGATCGAACAGCAGCTCCGACGTCTCGGCAGTTCTTGCGATTGGTCCCGTTCAAAATTCACGCTCGGTGATCGCGAAGGTGGGCAGATGGCGGATGCCGTGACCAAGGCTTTCGTGGATATGTATGAAGCCGGACTCATTTATCGCGATAAGCGCCTCGTCAATTGGGACCCACATTTCCAGACCGCGATTTCAGACCTCGAAGTCGAAAATATCGAGCGCGACGGCCATTTCTGGCATTTCAAATATCCGCTGGAAGGCGGTGAGACCTACACCTATGTCG
>CAZBDT010000141.1:0-5871 GCA_964490745.1 uncultured Algimonas sp. | reverse complement strand
ATGAATGGATGGAAAACCCAGATCTCTTCCTGTTTAAAAATTATGACACAAAGAAGAATATGATCGCCGATCTGGCCGTGCCCATCACGGTTGACATGGTCCTCCAAGAAATCAACCGCTACGCCGATTCCGAGTTCCGCTATGCCGATAAATCAGACGAAATCGCGATTGAAAATATGGTCCGCGATTTCGGTCGGAATGAAGAAGCGAAACGCCGCTATTTGGAGCGTAAGGGGTGAGCGAACTCACAATACCAATTTGGAGTAAGGGGCCGGCTGAGATATTAAGAAAGGGATTCGAGCTTCTTGATGAAAACTCCCCGTCATCAACTCGTATTGCTATGATACTTGTAGACAATGCAGTTGAATTAATGCTTCAAACATTCATCTCTTTACCTAAAAGAATAACGGGAGTTTCTATCTCAAGAGCTCAAAGAGATGAGTTTTGTAAGAATTTCCCGAGTTTGCTGGATGGTATTGAAGCAATCGCGGAAGATCGACTCGTTGGTATAAATTTGGGTGAATTTGAGTGGTTTCATAGAATCCGTAATAGACTTTATCATGAGGGGAATGGCTTAACTGTTGGCAAAAAGGATGTTGAGATTTACGCTGAGCTTTCATTAAAGTTATTCTCAGCGCTTTTTGAATGTGATCTTGAGTTAAAAAATCAAGAAACAGATAGCGCAAGGCTTATCGGAGAGTTTTTTAGCGACTGGATTGAAGTTGAAAGAAACTTAGTAGCTATTTCGAAGTCAGACAGCAGAACTCCATTTATCAAAGTTGTGAGAAAATTGGCTAATTCTGGAGAGCTTTCGAAAAGCCAAGTACGCGACATAGAAAAAATTTACATGATTAGAAATCAATTGGTGCATGGAGAAGCTGAACCGGAAGAAATGTTAAGACCTACAAATATGTCGAAAATAAAGAGCGTGAAAGAGGTGGTAAAAGAATTAACTTCAAAGATTGTTGAAGCAGGTCTTCTACTATGATGCGTCTCGTCAAAGCCGGGTTGATGTTTGGGAACCTTTATGAGGTCTCTTCGCCTGCTATGGTGGAGCGCTATAACCGTGCGCTAGAACATTTAATTGGGAAACGCACCGAACTGACCGAATTCCACATTGATATTGTCGGCGCGTCGCCTGAAATTGCGCATGAGCTGGATGACGAGCTGTATCTGAACCCGCATGGCGCGAACCAGATGTTCATTCTGCTCTCGACAGATCAGAAAACCGCACCGCTGCTCAACTCGCAATTCTCCACATCGCGCTCTATTTTGCGTCGCTATATTGAGGAGAATGAAGATCAGCTTTTTGCTCTTACCGCGCGAGAAGCTGTGGCGGGCGAGTTGATGAATTCCGTTTTCAAACTGGATGAACCCGCAGACCTGCTGGACATAAACCGCATCGAAATCGCCGCAGACACAACGCAGGCTCATGTCGCCGAAGCCGAAGAGCTGTCCGGGCAGATTGACCGTTTCATGAGTGACGAGGATGCGTGGTGGGATGATGTCCTCATTGCCGAGATGATCGAGCTGGCCAAGCGTACGGGTAATATCCAACGCAATCCCGTCAAGCTGGACAGTAAGGTCTACACACAAGGAAATTATTTCACATCACATTTCGGCGGAGTTTATGTCTTCCGCGATGCGACAGTTCCAACGATCATCGCGCGCGAGAAAGTGGACGGGTTAGATGAGGCAGATGTCGATCAGGTGCTGACATTTGATGACCGCGAAGGCATTGCCAATTGGCTACGTGACGAAAATCTTTCCCAATTGATCGTGCAGCGCCCGAGCCAAGATAGTGCGCTGATCATCCGCCAGAAAATGGACTTCATTGTCGTCTCCACGGCGGCCAATCAAAGTCATGATCTCTCCGGCCTGTCCCGCCAAAATATGCGCTCACTGGAACGCCGTTATGCCAATCAGTTACCTCCTGAATTTACGGGCCTCATGGAGGTTTGGCGCTGGGCGTCACTTGGTGGGCGCGTTCCGAGATTAGGTCCCGCCCATCCGGCATTTTTCTATGCGCTTCGGAGTTCACAACATAAAGATCGGGATTTGGTCAATATGATGTTGTCGGATATGTCTCGTTTGGATTTCCGTCAGTTATTTATTTGCCACAAACCGCTTTTTTATGAGGCCTATCGGGATTGGTCCGAGTCCAAGAAAGAATTTGTCGTCCGCTTTCTCAATCAAGAATATGCGATGGATAAGGCGGCGGCGCGTGAAGCCTTATTTGGTGCAGAACCAACGATGGCAGAGCCTGCGCCCGCACCGATCCCACCGCTGCGCGGACCGACCATGACTCGCATTGTCGATCATCAACTCCATGACGTTGAGATTGAGAGCGGTCGTAGCCGTCCGGCGCAAAAACCCTATATCAGTCCGTGGGGTGCACCGCCCAGATCAAGTAAGAAGAAAGGCCGAAAGCGGAGGTAAATATGTTCGTTCTCATCCGAAATATCGTCATTATCTTCCTTCTGCTGAGTGTTGCTTATGCCATTCTCAGTTTCACCGCGCGGGTTAAGCACCGCGTGCATTTAGAAGCTGAATATAAATCCCAATCCGAACTCCGTCAGATCACAGAGGATAAAGATACCTTCGTTGCGCGCGGCATGAAGCGTTACGGGCGATCCTATAAGCCAAAACTCATTCTCGGCGTTTACATCATTCCCGGATTAATCATGGGATTTTTGATTTATCTGGCGCAATATACGTGAGGACAATATTATGAATATAATCAAACATATCCCTGCGCTCATTCTATTTATCGTGGGAGCCGTACTGCTAAATTACTATCTCCCTGATCGAGATATCGTCCGCGTTGTGGGAACAGAGGTGAAGCGCTTCGATATTGAGAGCAACAAGCCCTTTTGGGATAAAGCCGACATTGGAACGAATGAAGGCGGGACGCGCGATGTCCGTCAAATCTACGCCGTTCGCCCGAATGGTAATACGGTTGTCTATCGGAATGAGGATACAGGCTGGGGCTTTCCTTTCTATTTCAAATTTGACAGTTCCGATGTCGCGACCCGTGCGCTCGACCTCGCGCAAGAACGCGAACAATGGGTCGCGGTCAGGCATTATGGTTGGCGCATTAAGATGTTTTCTATCTTTCCTAATGCGACCTCTATGAAGCGTGTGGACGGACCAAATGTCCGCTTGATCCCTTATTTCAACATCGTCTTTATCGGTCTCCTTTTGCTACTTTGGTTCATGATTTGGCGGAGCATTCGCAAGTGGAAAGCCAAGCGGATAGACCCGACTTTGGACCGTGTTGGCGACTCCATCGGTGATGCCGCCCGTGAGGTCAGCGAGACCGTTGGTGAGGGCAGTGAGAAAGCGCGTGGATTTTGGCGCAAACTCTTCGGCTCGCCCAAGTCAAAATAAAGAGGCTAGCCAAATCCTGAATAGGAAGACAGCTCTTCCTTTCGCCGCGCCCATTTGTCGGAAAAGAAAACGCCCGCAAAAAGGATAACAACAGACAGGGCGGCAATCAGACCGCCCCATAGCCAATGCGGCCCAAATAAGATATCGGCCATGACGCCGGTATCAGAGCGGTAAACTGAACCGGCCACTTCCGCATTGCCGATAAAGAAATATCCGAATCCTGTCAGCGCGTTCAAACACAGCGCAATCGCAATAATGTGGGCGATATAAAGCACGGCTTGGTTCGGCACTTTCCAAGCGATGAGGCCTAACACTACCGCCCCTCCTGCGAGCGCTGTACGCGTGAAACTATCTGCGGCCCAAATTTGTGACATAACTAAAAGGCCCGCCAAAATAATAATGGAGACGCGATACCAATTTAGCGCGCGTGTGAGCACAATCATCAAAAGTCCTAAAAGGCTCGGCCCTAAAAGACCGAGTAAGATCACCATAATCCGCTGAAAATCATTAGCCGTCGCGGTTTGGGCCACGCCTGAAAAATTCGGAAAAACGGTCAATTCGATAAATTTCCCGCCCGTGAATACCGCACCTAAGCCATGGCCTAACTCATGTGCCCAAGTCGATAAAAACAAAATAGGAATACGCGCCAATGGAAATTGCAGCACCATCCACACGATAAAACAAAGCCCCCAGAATTGCGTCGCAGGTAAACGCGGCGGCAAGAGTTTGATATTCTTGAATTTGGTGCCTGTCATAAAACTTATCTGTGCGTGTTTATCTGTCTCTGCAAGATCGATTTGTAGAATATATAGGAGGATGACGAAACGGGGATTATTCTTTATCAGTGAGCCATGATCGATCTAGAATATTCATTCACCGGCGAGGTGTGGCTGTGGCAGGCTGAGAAAGCTGCTTGGCATTTCGTCGCTCTCCCAAGTGAGATGTCAGAGGATATCAAAGCCTTCACGAAACATCTTACCCGGGGTTTTAAATCTGTGAAAGTTGAAGCCCGCATTGGCGAGACGAGCTGGAAAACCTCGATTTTTCCGTCGAAAGACCGCGACGCCTATATTCTGCCCATCAAGAAATCCGTGCGGGTAGCCGAGGATGTTGGCGTGAATTCTGTTGTCTCTGTAGCTTTGACCATCCCAACATAGTACTTAATATTGACAGAGTTTCTGACTCCTCCCATTGCCAAAGTGGACAGAGTCGTTCGATAAACGAAGCATGAGCACGATACAGATCACCCCCGTCAGCTATAATCTCTGGTCCCAAGACAAGGCCGCTTTTGCCAAAGCCTTTGGCGAGAGCTTTCTGGAAACCGGATTCGCTGTTGTCTCTGATCATACGATATCAGCGGATGCTATCCTGTCTGCCGCAGAGCAGACGAAGGCCTTTTTCGCTTTGTCGCGTGATCAGAAGGATCTCTATGCCGACCCTGAGAATGGGCATCAGCGGGGCTATTCCCCAATAGGATCTGAAAATGCCAAGGGGCGCGCGGTCTCTGATTTTAAAGAGTTCTGGCACACAGGCCGCGACCTGCCTGATGACAGTCCCTATCGCGCCAACATGCATGATACGCCGAAGGTCAAAGAGCTGCCGGACTTCAATGCAGCGACCCGAACCCTCTATGAATCGTTGGATGCATTTGGCGGCGACCTGCTGCGGGCTGTTGCGCTTTATCTGGAACTGGATGAGGCCTATTTCGATGATAAGGTCAATAATGGGAATTCTATTCTACGACTGTTGCATTATCCGCCGCAAGATAATCCTCCCCCGGAAGGGTCTGTTCGGGCCGCTGCACATGAAGATATTAATCTGATTACCCTCCTTTTGGGCGCTGAAGAAGCCGGGCTACAGGCCCAGCATCGCAATGGTGAATGGATTGACATTAATGCGCCAGACGGCGCGCTTGTCGTCAATGCGGGTGATATGTTGCAACGCCTGACAGCAGGACTCATCCCGTCCACGACCCACCGTGTGCTAAATCCGTCTGCGGCACGGGCGAAATTTCCGCGTTATTCCTTTCCCTTTTTTCTGCATCCTAATCAGGACTACCTCATTGATCCGCTGCCCGACTGCGTCGCGAAAACTGGCAAAAACGAAGCGCCAATTACCGCAGGCGATTACCTGACCGAGCGCTTGATCGAGATTGGCTTGCTGAAAGCCAAAACATAGGCACGCGATTACGGTCACAGCACTGGTTGAAACTAAGATTTCAACATGAGTCGCTGCCGAAAGGCTTTGTCATTGGGCAGTTAGGACGGCCCGTAAGGTCAGCACTCGCGATGGAGTACCAAAATAGAAAAAATGTTTTACGCAAGTTTGACCTTACGGCGGCAGTTTTTGATGCACCGGGTGGGGGGCCTGCAGTTTCACCTTCCGGTCAGACATATCACGAGGCCGCATCACTTGGTTAGAGTGAGCAAACCTGTCAGCTTGAAGCGTTTCCTACCGCTTCGCACCGACCTCGTTTCTTTT
>CAZBDT010000140.1:0-5966 GCA_964490745.1 uncultured Algimonas sp. | reverse complement strand
GCTTTGGATTTATCGCGCGGGACGATGGAGAGGAGGTTTTCCTCGCGCCGCGTCGGGCTGTCTTTCGGTTTTATCCGCACCAAAGGCGCGCCCGCATAATCGGGCAGATAGGACAGGAAGGCCCGCGCCTTCGCAAAGGCCTCTACTTCATTCGCCGCCTCATCATCAATCACGCCATTTCGCGTATGAATTTTCGACCCGCCAAGGCTTTCCTTATCCTGATATTCGCCAAGGGCCGCCACGACGGCTGGCCCCGCTGTGAAGATTTGCGACAAGCCTTTGACCATGACGGAGTAATGCGAGGCCACGGCCCGCGCTGCGCCGAGGCCTGCCGTCGGGCCGAGGGCCAGCGCCACCACGGGCACGGTCTCCAAATTTGTCACAACATGGTCCCAGCCCGGCACCATGGGCACATAGGTGTAGCCCATCGATTCAAGGGATTTGACCGAGCCGCCCCCACCTGTGCCGTCAATCATGCGGATAATCGGCAAGCGTAGCTCATGCGCCATTTGCTCGGCCACGATAAATTTACGGTAGATCGCAGCATCTGACGCCCCACCGCGCACGGTGAAATCATCGGCAGTAGCGACAACCGGACGGCCATTTATGCGCCCCCGCCCAAAGATGAAATTAGACGGGGCGCTGTCGATAAACTCGCCGTCCTCTGTGTAGCGCCCCTTGCCTGCCAAACCGCCAATTTCGTCAAAGCCGTCAAAATCGAGCAGGCCTTCCAGCCGTTCCCGCGCATTTAATTTGCCGCGCGCCTTTTGCCGGGCGAGCTTCTCCGCTCCGCCCATTTGCAGCGACATGTCCTGCCGCTTTTTCAACTCTTCCAGTTCTTTTTCCCAGCTCATAATGTCATTCAATTGCGCGTCCTGTCTTGTATCGCAAGGCCCATCCGAATAGCGTGCAGTCAGATTTTGAAAGGACGCATCATGTTCAAACCCGCTCTCATCTCTGCCCTTTGCACTGGCGCGCTCATTTTGGGCGCGTGTAATTCCGGCGCTCCGACCTATATCTCCACGGGCAGCGCCGCCCAGCCGACCCTGAATGTGTCCGCCACAGGGTATAGTAACGCCGCGCCGGACCGCGCCATGGTCAGTGCGGGCGTCGTGCAACAAGGCAAGACTGCACGCGAAGCCATGATGGGCAATGCGACGCTGATGACGGCCGTATTTGATGAATTGGAAGCCGCCGGCATACCAAAGAAAAACATCACGACCAGTCAGCTGTCTTTGCAACCGCAATATGATTATCGCGACCGCCGTAAACCCACCATTACGGGATATGAGGTGCGCAATACGGTCTCTGTCAAATCCGATGACCTGGAACAGATTGGTCCGATGCTCGACGCGCTTGTCCGGGCGGGTGTCAATAATATCAATCAAGTCCAATTCTCCGTCAAAGATCCGAAAGCCGCGATGGACAAAGCCCGCGAAGACGCCGTGCTTGAAGCTAAAGACAAAGCCGAACGCATGGCCGAGGCCGCAGGCGTCAAACTCGGCCCGCTGCTGTCCATGAGCGAGAGCAATCGCGGCGGCATACCCCGCCCCGTCATGATGCGCGCCGCCAGCATGGAAATGAGCGACGCCGTGACCCCGATCAGCGCAGGCGAACAAACCATGAGCGTCAGCGTGAATTTGAGCTACGGGATTGCGGAATAAGCACGCGCTTAGGTTCGCAGCCCATCCCGTTGAAAATGAGTTTTCAACTCTGACTGCCGCAACTTACTAAATTAGGACTGCCCGCGTGACGCAGACCGCGATGGTCTACCAAGGGTGAAGTTCTAAATATGATTTACGCGACTGCAATACATATGC
This sequence comes from uncultured Algimonas sp., assembly GCA_964490745.1. Lineage (GTDB taxonomy): Bacteria > Pseudomonadota > Alphaproteobacteria > Caulobacterales > Maricaulaceae > Litorimonas. The sequence continues at coordinate 4,146 of CAZBDT010000140.1, read as the reverse complement.
CTGACGACATTTGCACGATCACGCGGCGGTGCTTACGGAAAACGGCCGTACTTGAATGCCCCCGTTTCAGGAGGTGCAGCTCTCGCAATCCGGTCCCAAACTTTGCACGTTACGACAAAGCTCTAGACACACCGTCCTTCAAACCAGCCAGTCACGTATACTTGCCTGTCCCGTGTCTGAAAGAACATCTTTAATATAGCCTAGTTCTGAAGAGTGAGGATTATTCTTTTTTGAAATGGGGATGGAGTTTTCAAAAGCTACGGTAAAGTTGGAAAAACAGAGAAATAATGTGAGGAAACCCAAAGTCTGGAATGTGGATTGCGTCAATTTCCTTCGCTATAAGGAAAAAGAAGGCCATAAATTACCTTCCGTCATCACAAGACTTGTTCTTGTGATCCAAGGTGCGCCATTACGTTGCGTCCGTTATCTATGCTTCACTCAGGAATGTCGGCTCCATGGATTGCAAGGACAGGCCTTGCAATGACGAGAGAGAATATTTGAGAGATCGCTCTATATACTCATATACCCTGTCATATTTGGTCTTGTTGACCACATATGTTTCAAAGCAAATCCCGAACGGACATGAGGGCAAAGCCTAGTAAATTTTGACCTCTCCATTTGCTCGGTTTTTCGATCATTGGATCATCTTGTGCAAGACCGACGCCCCAAATTTTGTCTACCGGACTAGCTTCAACCAATACACGCTGGCCCGTATTTTTCAGGAAGGTTCCAAGGTCGGCATGTTGTGAGAATTTATGGAAGTTACCTTTGACGACAATATCATATTTATGGGCATCCCAAACGACCTCATCGAAATTTTGAATTTGTCGGCCCAGCGCTTTTGCTTTCCCGGGAGATCGCGCGATCAGGATATCTTTATAAATTTTGTCGGCATTAAATAATTTCGACTTTTCGGCCATCATCCAATGTTCGGCGGATGCGTACTTATTCCCCTCGACTTCAAAGGGGGAGGCCCACCATTGACTGAAACAGGCTTTCGTAATTTGTTTATCTGCGCGCCCTCTATGGCCCCAAAAATACACGAATTTTTGTCGTGTGCCGCCGTTTTTTTGAGACAATAACCAATCGACGTCATAAATTTTATAATCCATCGTCTAACCTCTCACCCGCGCAAAAAAATCCGCATGCGCCTCGCGCGCCTCAGCTTCACATAGCCCCACACGCACATCTATACCCGCCTCTTGCAGCAGGGCTGCGCCGCGCCAGTGGACGCGGGGGTCGGGGTCGACGACCGCGATAAAGCAACGAGCGATGCCGGCCTCGATCAGGGCATTGGCACATGGGGCGGTTTGGCCGTAATGGCTGCACGGTTCTAAGGTGACGTAAGCTGTCGCACCGCGCGCTTGCGAGCCTGCGATTTGTAAGACGACCGTTTCGGCGTGGGGACGACCGCCATCTTGGGTCGCGCCCTCCCCGATGATCTGGCCATCTTTGACGAGGACGCAACCCACGGCAGGGTTTTCCGCCGTGCGTCCGGATTGCTGCGCGCCCAAAGCGAGCGCGCGGCGCATAAAATCTATATCAGATTTAAGTGCGGGTTTAGGCACTCTTTTTCTTTGAGACTTTTTTCTTTGCGGGCTTCTTTTTGGCCGTCTTTTTTGTCTCTGCCTCAGACCCAACAGCCGGCAGCTCTTTCGCGCGGCTCTCATCCAGATAGCGCGCAGCGGTAATATCCAGCGTGCCATGTTTCATATCGATAAGGAGAGGATTGCCCGTTGGGAATTCAAATCCTGGAATATCCTTATCTGCAATGTCGAAAATTTCTTTCAAAATCGCCCGAAGGGAGTTTCCGTGGGCCGAGATAATAACGTTTGATCCGGCTTTCAAATGGGGGACGATCTGATCTTTGAAATAAGGCAAGACGCGTTCTGTGGTCATTTTCAGGCTCTCACCCGTTGGCAGAAGGTCCGGCGCGATATGCTTATATTTCGGGTCTTTTGACGGATGAAATTCTGATGTCTCGTCGATCTGTGGCGGTGGCACGTCAAAGCTGCGACGCCAGATGTGAACTTGCTCATCCCCATGCTTCTCGCGTGTTTCTTGCTTGTTCAGGCCTGTCAGCGCGCCGTAGTGACGCTCATTCAAAAGCCAGCTTTTCGTGACGGGGATGTGGAGTTGGTCAATTCCTTCCAATGTCAGCCAGAGCGTTTTGATGGCGCGGCGTTGAAAGCTGGTAAACCCGACATCCAGAGTGATGCCTTCTTTTTTAATCAGCTTGGCGGCTTTCTTGGCCTCGGACAGGCCTGTCTTGGTCAGATCAACATCGTGAAATCCGGTAAAGCGGTTCTCCAAATTCCACTGGGATTGGCCATGGCGAATAAGGATAAGTTGGGTCATGGAGCATCTCTTTTAAATAATTCGGTCAGCCAATAGAATGTTGGACAGGTTTATTCAATGCGCCACTGATCATTAAAGCGGGTTTGCACTGCGGTTTAGGACGTCAGCGGTTTAGGACGTCAATCGAAAGCGTCCTCAAAACCATCCTCCAGCTCTCGCGATCCGAGGTAAACCAAGCCGCCCCCAATAATCAGCCCACCCGCGATAATGAGGGCGGCGTTAGTAGTGCCATTTGAAGACTTCTCTGGTGTAACCTCGCCTTCTTCCGCATCTTTCGCATAAATAGCGGACGGGATCGGCGCGATGAGTTCTGTTCGGTTAAACTGCAAACTCGGAGAGTTTGATTCATATAGACCAAGATTTAAGACCGGATATGTCGTCTGGCTTTGCCAATTTGATCTTATGCTCGTCTGGGATCGGACGAGATCAAGCCCCACGCCAAACCGCGCCTGGTCAGTAAGTTTGCGTTTCGTTGAATTGCCCAGAGGTATTGTAAATCCCACAGAAGCTTTCACGTCAAAACGTCCCATCTCTGAAAACTCCGCCGCGTCGTAAGACTGCGCAAAAGCCTGCATAGGAGCTAAAGAAAGGACGCTCAGGACAGAACCTAAAATAAGTTTTTTCGAATTTTTCATGTGTCTCTCCTTCTCAAAGACAGGCCTAGAGTAGAATTTGAACGAAATCCTAATCACAGACTATTACGAACTGTATCGATTCTGATCCTCGGACAAATGATCTTCATCCCATCAACCTCATTAAATCCGGTGAAACGGTTTTCCAATTTTCATAGGGATTGCCCGTGGCAAATAAGATGACTCGAGTCAGTTTTCATCCAAAAAACTGTCACGCGCACGCAGTGCCGTATCGGGGAAATCGGAAAAGACCCCGTCCACGCCGAGCGCATAATAAGCTTTCATCTCTGTATCTATATCTCCGAATTTTGGATCCAGCTGGTCATCGCGGAACGTCCAAGGATGCACGGCGAGACCCGCCGCATGGGCGGCCGCGACAAAGCCCGTATCTGCGCCCGATGCGTCGAGCAGCAATTCTTTATAAGGTCCGATACCGTCAACCGTCTTAGAGACCCGCTCAAAATCGGGCGTGGTTTCCGTCAGGAAGATCAGTTTTAAATCTGTCAGCGCGTTCAATCTCTCCAGATTTTCCATCTCAAAAGATTGGATAAAGATCGGGGCATCCGCGCTGTCATATCCATATTGCGCGAGTTGGCGCAGAAGCGGCGCGTCATGGCTGAGCCCCGTGCGGGCAAAGGCCGTGGGCTGTTTGGTTTCGGGATAGATGCCGATTTGGCGGTCGTCCGTATTTCGATCTGCCACCAGTTGCAGGACCTCTTCAAAAGTCGGGACGTCATATTGATCGTCAAAATCCTTGGAGCGTCCCGCCCGAGGCTGGCGCGCTTTCAGTGTTTTGATCTCGACCAAGGTGAAATCCTCGACGAACCAATCTTCCCCCTCATGAGTAGGATCACTGCGTTTGCGATCCGCAAATTCCGGCCTGTCAGAAATATTGGTCGTGCTCGATAAATATCGATCATGTCGCGCCACCAAATGCCCGTCTTTGGTAATGACGAGGTCGGGCTCAATATAATCCGCGCCCATCTCAATCGCGCGGTCATATGCGGCGAGCGTATGTTCAGGCAACACGCCGGACGCCCCGCGATGGGCAATGATGAGGGGTGGTTCGCCGGAAAGCGTATTCCAGTTTTTCATCTCAGCCTCTCCTACGCAGGCGCTCAATAGTAATGTCGCAAATATATGTTTAATGCGCATC